>NZ_JBCNNF010000275.1:0-9391 GCF_039594555.1 Inquilinus sp. | reverse complement strand
GCCGCGCCGCTTCGAGGCGTTCCGCACCCTCTTGGAGCGGTGGCCCGACCGGCGCGGCCGGGTGTCGTTCATGCAGATCGCGCCGCCCACCCGCAGCGACGTCGCCGAATACCAGGAGATCCGCCACCAGCTGGAAAGCCTGGCGGGGGCGATCAATGGCGAGTTCGCCGACATCGACTGGGTGCCGCTGCGCTACCTGAACAAGAGCGTGCCGCGCAAGACGCTGCTGGGCTTCTACCGCTCGGCCAGGGTCGGGCTGGTGACGCCGATGCGCGACGGCATGAACCTGGTGGCCAAGGAATACGCCGCGGCCCAGGACCCGGAGAATCCGGGTGTGCTGGTGCTGTCGGAATTCGCCGGCGCGGCGGAGGAGCTGGACGCGGCCCTGATCGTCAACCCGTTCGACGTCGAAGGCGTGGCCGAGGCGCTGGAGCGCGCCTTGACCATGCCGGTGGAGGAGCGGCGCGAGCGCCACGCGGCGTTGATGAAGGTGCTGCGCGGCAACGACATCGGCCAGTGGCGGCGGCGCTTCATGGCGGCGCTGGAGGGGGCTGCAGCTTGAGCGGCGAGTAAGCCCAATCCGTCATTGCGAGCGCAAGCGAAGCAATCCATGCAGCAGCACGAGCGGACGGATGGATTGCTTCGTCGGCTTCGCCTCCTCGCAATGACGGCCAGGGACGGTGTCGTCACAAATACCGCTTCCGGATCGAGGTCTTCAGCGTGTCCAGCAGCACCGCCGCCAGCACCAGCGTGCCCTGGATCACCTGGGTGTAGTGTGGCGGCATGCCCATGACGTTGATCGCGGTGCGGATCGCGCTCAGCAGCAGCACGCCGGCGAAGACGCCGGACAGGCGGCCGGCGCCGCCCTTCAGGCTGACGCCGCCGATCACCACCGCGGCGAAGGTCTCGAACAGCATGCCGATGCCAAGATTGGCGGTGGCCCCGGCGGTGCGGGCGGCCAGGAGCCAGCCGGCGAAGGCGGCCAGGCCGCCGGACAGCATGAAGGCGATCGTCACCAGCCGGTCGACCTTGATCCCGGCCCGGAACGGCGCCTGCGGGTTGCCGCCGATCATGTACAGGTGCCGGCCGAAGGGCGTCCGGGTTAGGATGAAGCCGAACACCACGAACACCGCGATCAGGATCCAGGCCAGCACCGGGATGCCCAGGATGGCGCCGGTGGCGACGGCGCGCAGCTCGGCCGGCAGCCCGTAGACCGACCGGCCGCCGGAGGACGCGACCACCGCCCCGCGCAGCGCGATATAGGCGGCCAGGGTGACGATGAAGGCGTTGATCTTGAACCGCACCACCAGCGCGGCGTTGACCAGGCCGACGACGCAGCCGACCAGGACCGCGCCGATCAGCGTCACCGGCAGCACCAGCCAGGGCGGGTCCAGCGTCCAGCCCAGCCCGGCGCCGTTGGTGCCGAAGAACAGCGCCGTGGCCATCGCCGACATCGCCAGCACCGATTCGATCGACAGGTCCATCTGCCCGGCGATGATCACCAGCGACAGCCCGACCGCCAGGATGCCGACGAAGGCCGACTGCTCCAGGATGTTGAGGAAGATGCCGGTCTGGAAGAAGTCCGGGATCGCCAGCGAGAACACCGCCAGCACGACCGCCAGGATCAGCCAGACGATGTGGTCGAGCACCGGCTCGATCCAGGCGCGGCCGCGCCGGTCGGCGGTCGGGGAGGCGGGCACGCTGCGGTCCATCATCGGTCCTCGGGGCAAAGTCCTGCTGTTTCTAGGTCGTCATTGCGAGCGAAGCGAAGCAATCCAGGGCCGTTTGCCGTGCCCCCTGGATTGCTTCGTCGGCTTCGCCTCCTCGCAATGACGGCGGAGGAGGGGACTCGAAAGCTCAGGCGGCGATCACTTCACCGGCTGCACCGGCGTGGTCGGGGCCTTCAGGTTGCCCCAGAAGCGCGGGTCGTCGACATTGTCCTTGGTGATCGCGGCGCCCGGGATCTTCAGGTTCGGGCCCCACTTCTCGTCGGTCAGCTCGGCCTTCAGCCCCAGCACGTCGTAGGTGCCCGGCTTCAGCGCCTCCTTCGCCACGATCTTGTCGACGAACATCGCCAGCCCGTAGGCCTGGGCGTAGAGCGGCTGCTCCACCTCCACCTGCTCCCAGCCCTTGCGGATCAGGTCCAGCCCGACCGGCGCGCCGTTGGAGCTGACCAGCATGACGTCGCCCGGCTTCTTGCCCTTGGCCTCCAGGATGCCGGCCACCGGCACCGCCAGATGCGCGGCATGGACGAAGATCAGGTCGATATCCGGGTTGGTCAGCAGCTGGTCCGAGGCGATGTTGCCGGCGTTGGTCGCCTCCCACTGCAGCGCCGCCTGGGTGATCAGCTTAACGTCCGGGAAGGCCTTTATCTTGGCCTCGAAGCCCTTCTGGATGTCGAGCGTATAGCTGTCGCCCGGGTCGCCCAGGATCTGCAGCACCTTGCCCTTGACCGAGCCGTACCGGGCCTTCAGCAGGCCCTGGATCTGGTCGGCCGCGATCTCGCCGATCTGAACCGTGCCGGCGACCGAGGTCAGGTCGACCGGGGTTGAGGTGATCTGCCGGTCGAACACCAGCACCGGTATGCCGGCGTCGCGCGCCTTCTGGATGCCGGGCACGACCGAATCGAAGTCGACCGCGGCCAGCACGATGGCCTTCGGCTTCAGCTTGATCACATCGTCGAACTGGTTCAGCTGCAGGTCGGTGCGGTTCTGGGCGTCGAGCGACACCGTCTCATAGCCGACCTGCTTCATCGCGTTGGTGATCACGGTCACCGATTCCGTCTGGAACTCGTCCAGCAGGGTCGGCACCAGGTAATAGACCTTGCCCTTGTCCTGGGCTAAGGCGCCGCCCGCCGTCAGCGCCATGAGGGCGATCGCCGCCGCCCCGAATGTCCGTCTCGCGATCCGCATCATGCTGCCTCCTCTGTTTCCGGTTTTTCAGGCGACTCGTTGCGTCACGTCGCCGGTGATCATCCGCACCACCTCCTCGGGGCTGCTCGCGGCCGTCGCCACGTCGCCGGTGATCCGGCCGTGGCGCAGCACCACGATCCGGTCCGCCACCTGGAAGGCATGCGTCATGTTGTGGGTGATCAGGATCACGGCGACGCCCTGGTCCCGCACCCGCGCGATCATCTCCAGCCCCCGCCGCGTCTGCTCGACGCCCAGCGCGGCGAAGGGCTCGTCCAGCATCACCATCTTGCCGCCCCAATGGACGAAGCGGCTCAGCTCGATCGCCTGGCGCTGGCCGCCGGACAGGTGCTCGGCGTTGGTGCGGACCGAGGGGATGCGGGTGCCGGCGGCGCTCAGGGCGCGCTCGGTGATCGCCTGCATCTCGCGCTCGCGCAGCACCGGGATGCCCAGGATCCTGCGGGTCAGCTCGCGCCCCATGAAGAAATTGGCGACGACGTCGACATTCATGCACAGCGACAGATCCTGGTAGACCGTCTCGATGCCGCGCGCCTTGGCGTCGGCCGGGCTGGCGAAGCGGCACTCCTCGCCCTCGAAGATCACCCGGCCGGCGGTCGGCTGCAGCCCGCCGGAGATGATCTTGATCAGGGTCGACTTGCCGGCGCCGTTGTCGCCCAGCAGGGCCAGCACCTCGCCGGCGCGCACGCTGAAGCTGGCGTCGGTCAGCGCCGTGACCGCGCCGAAGCGCATCTGGATGTGCTCCAGCCGCAGCAGCTCGCGGCCGCCTGTCGCGGTTGGGGCCGTTGCGGTCCGGGCCGTGTCGGTCATGCGCGTGCCTCCGTGGCGATGGCGGTTGTGGGCCGGGCCGGCGGCTCCGGCTCGGCGAAGAGCAGGCCGGATTGCGGCGACAGCAGGCCGGAGATGGCCAGGACGGCGGCCCCGACCAGCGCGTTCTCGGCGCCGATCGCCGACAGGGCCAGGCGCGGCGTGGTGCGGTCGGCGCGCCGGCTGACCGACGGCAGCAGCGGCTCCAGCCGCTCCGCCAGCCGGTGCAGGATCGGCCCGGGCAACTCGCCGCCCAGCACGATGCAGGCGGGGTCCAGCAGGTTCTCGAGCGCGCAGAGGGCCCGGCGCAGCGGCGGCACCGCCGCCTCGATCCAGGCGGTGACGGCGGGATGGTCCGGATCGGCCAGGTCCGGCGCCGCCCCGGCCTCGGCCAGCGCCGTGCGCAGCGCATGCACCGAGACATAGGTTTCGAGGCAGCCCTCATTGCCGCAGCTGCAGGCGCGGCCGCCCGGCACGATCGGCATGTGGCCGAGCTCGCCGGCATTGCCCCAGGCGCCGGGATGGACCTGGCCGTCGACCACCAGCCCGCTGCCCAGGCCGATGCCGAAATGGATATAGAAGAAGTCGCGCAGGCTGCGGCCCAGCCCGAACATCGCCTCGCTCAGCGCCGCGGCGGGGGCATCGCCGCCGACGAAGCCGGGCAGGCCGGTCAGCTCCTGCAGCCGCTCCGCCACCGGCACGCCGGCCCAGCCGGGCAGGGTGGTGGGGCCGACGAAGCTCATGGCATCGACATCGAACGGCCCGGGCATGGCCAGGCCGACGCCCAGCACTCGCCCCGGCTTTCGGCCCGGCGCGGCCTTGCCCAGCCGCCGCACCATCGCCGCCATTGCCGGCAGCGCCTCGTCGGGGGTGGAGGCGGGCAGGGCGGTTTCCGTCCGTCCGCGCACCGCGCCGGTCAGGTCCAGCAGCGCGCCGCGCAGGCGGTCGCGGGTCAGCTGCAGGCCGATGGCGAAGCCGCCATCCGGGTCGATCGCCAGCTCGATCGCGGGCTGGCCGGGGCCCTTGGGCGCGCCGCGCCGGGCGGTCAGCAGACCCGTCTCCTCGAATTCGCGGATGATGTTGGTGATGGTCTGCGGGCTCAGCGCCACCAGCCGGGCGATCTCGGCGCGCGAGATCGGCCCGTGCAGGCGGACCGCCTCCAGCACGATGCGCCGGTTGTACGGCCGTCCGAGATCCTGGTTCGTGCCCTTCAGCCGCGTTGCCATGCAGCCTCCCGACCCGAAGCGTGACCTTGGTCGGGAAGTTCGTCAAATGGTTTTATGAATTACGGTGAGGACTATCGAAATCGGATCATCCACAAGGCGCATATGCAACCATGTGGCGTATCCGATCGGCCGAACTGACCGCGGCCGGATTGTCGGGCACTGTCGAGGGTGCCGCTGTCGAACCCCACCTGAGCAGCGGAACTGGTCTCGAGCGCGAGATCGGGAGCCGGCGGCGAGACGCCCCTAAGAAGCTGCCTCGCCGCCGGTGCCCTGCGTTCAGCCCGCGGCTGCCGCGGTCTTTGCCTCGCGGCGGCGGCGATGCAGGATCGGCTCGGTGTAGCCGTTGGGCTGATCCAGGCCCAGCAGCACCAGATCCAGCGCCGCCTGGAAGGCGATGCTGCGGTCGAAGTCCGGCGCCATCGGCCGGTACAGCGGGTCGCCGGCATTCTGGCCGTCCACCACCGCCGCCATGCGCCGCATCGTCTCCCGCACCTGCGCCTCGGTGACCAGCCCGTGCTTCAGCCAGTTGGCGATGTGCTGGGACGAGATGCGCAGCGTGGCGCGGTCCTCCATCAGGCCGACATCGTTGATGTCCGGCACCTTGGAGCAGCCGACGCCCTGGTCGATCCAGCGCACGACATAGCCCAGGATGCCCTGGGCGTTGTTGTCCAGGTCGCGCTGGATCTCCTCGGCCGACAGGTTGCGGCCGCCGAGCAGCGGCGGGGTCAGGATCGCGTCCAACTTCGCCTTCGGCCGCGACTTGAGCTCGTCCTGCCGCGCCGCGACGTCGACCCTATGGTAATGCGTGGCGTGCAGCACCGCCGCGGTCGGCGACGGCACCCATGCGGTGCTGGCGCCGGCGCGGGGATGGCCGATCTTGGCCTTCAGCATCTCGGCCATGGCGTCGGGCTTGGCCCACATGCCCTTGCCGATCTGCGCCCGGCCCTTCAGCCCGGCCGCCAGCCCCTGGTCGACATTGTTGTCCTCATAGGCGGCCAGCCACGCGGCGTCCTTGATGTCGCCCTTCGGCAGCACCGGGCCGGCCAGCATGCTGGTGTGGATCTCGTCGCCCGTGCGGTCGAGGAAGCCGGTGTTGATGAACACCAGCCGGTGCCGCACCGCGCGCATGCACTCCTTCAGGTTGACCGTGGTCCGCCGCTCCTCGTCCATCACGCCGACCTTCAGCGTGTGGTGCGGCAGGCCCAGCGCGTCCTCGACCCGGCCGAACAGCGAATCGGTCAGCGCCGCCTCGTCCGGCCCGTGCATCTTCGGCTTGACGATGTAGACGCTGCCGGCGCGGCTGTTGCGCGGCCCGTCAGCCTTCTTCAGGTCGTGGATGGCGCAGAGCGAGGTGACCAGGGCATCGAGGAAGCCTTCCGGCACCTCGCGGCCCTCCGGGTCCAGCACCGCGTCGGTGGTCATCAGATGCCCGACATTGCGGACCAGCATCAGGCTGCGGCCCGGCAGGGTCAGCGTGCCGCCGCCGACCGCGGTGTAGACCCGGTCCCCCACCAGCCGGCGGGTCATGGTCTTGCCGCCCTTGACGAAGGTCTCGGCCAGGTCGCCCTTCATCAGCCCCAGCCAGTTGCGGTAGAC
This sequence comes from Inquilinus sp., assembly GCF_039594555.1. Classification (GTDB taxonomy): domain Bacteria; phylum Pseudomonadota; class Alphaproteobacteria; order DSM-16000; family Inquilinaceae; genus Inquilinus. The sequence goes on along the minus strand of NZ_JBCNNF010000275.1, from coordinate 2,835 downwards.
CGCGACCTTGTCCTCGGCGTCCACCGCCGCGACCGAATCCTCGCAGTCCTGGATGGTGGTGACCGCCGCCTCCAGCACCACGTCCTTGACGCCCGACGGGTTGTCGGCGCCGATCGGGTGCGACCGGTCGATCTGCAGCTCGATATGCAGATTATGGTGGCAGAACAGCAGGCTGCGCCGGTCGTCGTCGCCGGCGAATCCGGCGAATTGCTCCGGATGGGCGAGGGCGGTGGTCGAGCCGTTCGCCAGCACCATGTCCAGCCCCGTCGGCGTCCCGGCCGTCAGCCGGTACTCCCTGACCTCGGCATGGCTGCCGGCGGCCAGCGGGATCGCGGTGTCGAGGAATTTCGCCGCCTCGGCGATCACCGCCTGGCCGCGCTTGCGGTTGAAGCCGTCGCCGGGCGCCAGGTCGCCGCTCTGCGGGATCGCGTCGGTGCCGTACAGCGCGTCGTACAGGCTGCCCCAGCGGGCATTGGCGGCATTCAGGGCGAAGCGGCCGTTCATCACTGGCACCACCAGCTGCGGCCCGGCGATGACGGCGATCTCCGGGTCGACATTGGCGGTGTCGATGGTGAAGTCCGGCCCCTCCTCGCGCAGATAGCCGATGCCGGTCAGGAAGGCGTGGTATTCGGCCGGGTCCAGCGGCTGGCCCCGCCGCTCCCGGTGCCAGGCATCAATCTGCTGCTGCAGTCGGTCGCGTTCCGCCAGCAGCGACCGGTTGACCGGGCCCAGCTCCGCCACGATCGCGGCGAAGTGGCGCCACAGGGCGTCGGGGTCGACGCCGGTGCCGGGGGCGATCTCAGTCTCGACCAGATCCGCCAGGGACGAGGCCACCCTTAAGGTGTGCCGGGAAACATAGGAGGTCATCTGCAGCGCCGTGGTTGAAGGGCCATGATCATCCGGCTAGTCCAACGGCCGCGGGCGGTCCAGCGCGCCGCGGGAAGTTTCCCGCGATGCGGAAACCGGCCGATGCTATGAAGAGTGTACAGCCATCGGCGCGGCGGCGTCCCGCCTCAGGTCGGAACGGGTGAATGCGAGAGAGGCGATCGGCGACGGCCCAAGCGGGCGGCGCCCCGAGATCGGGCAGCGTGCAGTCGGTGGAGCGGGCGCTCTCCCTGCTTGAGGCGCTGGGCGAGGATGAGGAGGGCACGCGGCTGACCGACCTGGCGCAGCGCACCGGCCTGTCGCCCTCGACCGTGCACCGGCTGCTGACGACGCTGGAGCAGCGGCGCTTCGTGCAGTTCGATCCGTCGGACGGGATGTGGCACATGGGCCGGCAGGCCTTCGCCGTCGGCTCTGCCTTCGTGCGGCAGCGCAATTTCGTCGCCCCCGCCCTGCCGTTCCTGCGCCGGCTGCGCGACCAGACGCGGGAGACCGCCAATCTCGGCGTCGCCGATGACGGCGAGGTGGTGTGCCTGACCCAGGTCGAGAGCCGCGAGATCATGCGCGCCATCACCCGGGTCGGCGGCCGGGCGCCGATGGCCTCCTCCGGCATGGGCAAGGCGATCCTGTCGACCTATTCCGAGGCCGATGTCGCTGTGATCGTCGCCCGGCACGGCCTGCCGAAGCTGACGCCGCGGTCGCTGACCGGCGCCGGCGCCCTGGCGGAGGAACTGGCCCGGATCCGCATACGTGGATATTCGGTGGATGACGAGGAGTTCGTCACCGGGCTGCGCTGCGTCGCGGCGGTGGTGCATGACGCGCAGGGCGAGGCGCTGTGCGCGATCTCGGTCTCCGGCCTCGCCACCCGCCTGACGCCCGACCGGGCGGCGGTGCTGGGGCCGCTGCTGCGCGACACCGCGCGGGAGCTGACGCGCACCCTGGGCGGGCGCGCGCCAGACCCGGCGGGATAGTCCTCTCAGACGGCCTTCAGGTTCTCGGCCGACGACTTGTTGCGCCGCGGGTCCATCTGCTCCTCATAGGAGATCTTCTGGCCCTCGTTCAGGCCGCGCAGACCGGCGCGCTCGACGGCGGAGATGTGGACGAAGACATCCGGGCCGCCATTCTCCGGCTGGATGAACCCGAAGCCCTTGGTGCTGTTGAACCATTTCACGGTGCCGATCGGCATCGCCTGCCTCCCAGGAAAGATGGCGCCGCGCGACAGCGCGCGACGCGTCAGTCGGTCGCCGGGAAGGCTGCGTCCAGGACCGCGATTGCGGCCGGCCGGCCATCCGAACCGGAGTGACCATGCTATGATGGAGCCGGTTTCGTCCCGATGGCAAGACCAACGGCGCTTGATTCTGTCGGAACGTGGCCGGATTGCGGCAATGCGAGGTCTCTGTCTTTGCTTGGATCAATATTGAATAATTCAGAGTTCAATCAATACTGGCTTCGCTGATATTTGAAGGTTTTCGGGAATTTCGTGAAGGTTTACGCCTCAATGCGCGATTGACCGAAGATCTGGAGAACGTGAATGTCGACCATCGACGGCGCCGCCGGCGACGACCTGAAGGGAACGGCGGGCGCCGGTTTGAGGATGCCGCTGCCGCGCCGGCTCCTCAGGCGGCGTGGCCGCCGGCCTGCTGCAGCAGGCCGCCGATCGACGCCCTGAGGCCGCCGAGGAAACGCTCGACCACGGCGGCCGACGGGCCGGCGTTCTCGACATTGATCCGGCGCTTGTCGACCGGATCGATGCTCTTGCGCAGGTAGCTCTTCTTGGCCAGTTCGTCGATCCGGCGGACGGTGGTGGAATAGGGGGCGTCGATCAGTCCGCACAGCTCGCTGACCGACACGCCGCCGCGGCCGGCCAGCCGGCTGCGGTGAAGATACATCAGGATCTGGACGTATTCGACGCTGGCGAACTCGTCGCCCAGCGCGCCGGACAGCGACTTGATG
>NZ_JBCNNF010000274.1:0-9405 GCF_039594555.1 Inquilinus sp. | reverse complement strand
AGATCAACCCGCTGGTCGTGACCGGCGCCGGGCAGCTGATCGCGCTCGACGCCAAGATGGGCTTCGACGACAACGCCCTGTTCCGCCACAAGGACATCGAGGAGCTGCGCGACGAGAGCGAGCAGGATCCGACCGAGACCGAGGCGGAGAAGGCGTCGCTGAACTACGTCAAGCTCGACGGCAACATCGGCTGCATGGTCAACGGCGCCGGCCTCGCCATGGCGACCATGGACATCATCAAGCTGGAGGGCGGCGAGCCCGCCAACTTCCTGGATGTCGGCGGCGGCGCCACGCGCGAGCGGGTGACCACGGCGTTCAAGCTGATCCTGTCGGACCCGAATGTCGAAGGCATCCTGGTCAACATCTTCGGCGGCATCATGCGCTGCGACGTGATCGCCGAGGGCGTGGTCGAGGCGGCGCGGGAAGTGTCGCTGCACGTGCCGCTGGTGGTGCGGCTGGAAGGCACCAATGTCGAGCGCGGCAAGCAGATCCTGGCCGAGAGCGGGCTGCCGATCCTGTCGGCCGACGACCTCGGCGACGCCGCAGTGAAGATCGTCCGTGCCGTGAAGGAGGCCGCGTGATGGCCGTGCTCGTCGACAAGAACACCAAGGTGATCTGCCAGGGCTTCACCGGGGCCCAGGGCACCTTCCATTCCGAGCAGGCGATCGCCTACGGCACCCGCATGGTCGGCGGCGTCACCCCGGGCAAGGGCGGCACCCGGCATCTCGACCTGCCGGTGTTCGACACCGTGGCGCAGGCGGTGGACCAGACCGGCGCCAACGCCAGCGTCATCTACGTGCCGCCGCCGTTTGCGGCCGACGCGATCCTGGAGGCGATCGACGCCGAGATCCCGCTGGTGGTGTGCATCACTGAGGGCATCCCGGTCCTGGACATGGTCCGGGTCAAGCGGGCTTTGGCCGGGTCGGCGACGCGCCTGATCGGTCCGAACTGCCCGGGCGTGATCACGCCGGGCGAGTGCAAGATCGGGATCATGCCGGGGCACATCCACCGCCGCGGCAAGATCGGCATCGTCAGCCGGTCGGGCACGCTGACCTATGAGGCGGTGGCGCAGACCACGGCGGCGGGGCTGGGCCAGACCACCTGCATCGGCATCGGCGGCGACCCGGTGAACGGGACCAACTTCGTCGACGCGCTGACGATGTTCGTGGAGGACCCGGAGACCGAGGGCATCATCATGATCGGCGAGATCGGCGGCGACGCCGAGGTGATGGGCGCCGAGTTCCTGAAGGCCAGCGGCACGAAGAAGCCGGTGGTCGGCTTCATCGCCGGCCGCACCGCGCCTCCCGGCCGCCGCATGGGCCATGCTGGCGCCGTGATCTCCGGCGGCCATGACACCGCCGACCACAAGATCGAGGCGCTGAAGGCCGCCGGCATCGCCGTCGCCGACTCCCCCGCCTCCCTCGGCAAGACCATGCTCGCGGCGATGAAGAGCTGACCCTTCACCACCGCGACGGATGCGAAGCCCCGACCGGTTCCGCCGGTCGGGGTTTTTCATGTCCGGATCGCGTCGATTCGGACCGTCTATGTCCGACACGATGTCGCGTTTGCGTTCTTTGCGTAGGTGATCTGTCGTATTGGCGCCGGAAATTGCTCGTTCCGCGCCCGACATATCTTTCATCCATTGGACTTTCGGCGTAGGTTGCGCGCCACTTGAGCCCGTCCCGCGAGGGACCGCCCGGCCGCGGCGTCAATGCGGCCGCCGACCGCCAGGGAAACGGCCGGAGACCGGCCGTTGGAAATGATGGGTAGCCCGTCGGAACAAAGTTCCTTCCTGTTCGCCCCGAATGCCGATTTCATCGCCGAGCTGCATGAGCGCTACCGCGCCGATCCAGGCTCGGTCGATGAGAGCTGGCGTGCCTTCTTCGCCGGCCTCGGCGAGGGCGAGGCGGAGGCCGACACCGGACCGTCCTGGAGCCCGCAGAACGGCGCCGTCCCCGCGGTCAGGCTGAACGGCCTGGGCGAGGCCTTCGCCCTGGAGGCGCCGACCGAGGCACCCGCCAAACCCGGGGCAAAGCCCGGCAAGGCCCCGGCCGCCGCGGCTGCCGCCGCCCCGGATGCCGACGCCATCCGCCGCGCCGCGCATGACACGCTGCGGGCGATGCAGCTGATCCGCGCCTATCGCGTGCGCGGCCACCTGCTGGCCGATCTCGACCCGCTCGGCCTGACGGTGCAGAGCAAGACCCATCCGGACCTAGACCCGGCCACCTACGGCTTCACCGAGGCCGACATGGAGCGGCCGATCTACGTCGCCGGCCAGCTGGGCCTGGACACGCCGACGCTGCGCCAGATCGTGACCCGGCTGCGCGCCACCTATTGCGGCCATATCGGCGTCGAGTACATGCACATCCAGGATCCGGCCGTGCGCGCCTGGATCCAGGAGCGGATCGAGACCATCGAGAACCGCACCGAGTTCACCCCCGAGGGCAAGCGCGCCATCTATGAGCGCCTGACCGCGGCCGAGAGCTTCGAGCGCTTCCTCAACGTCAAATACACCGGCACCAAGCGCTTCGGCCTGGATGGCGGCGAGGCGATGATCCCGGCGCTGGAGCAGATCCTGAAGCGCGGCGGGCAGCTGGGCGTCGAGGAGATCGTGGTCGGCATGGCCCATCGCGGCCGCCTGAACACGCTGGCCAACTTCCTGGGCAAGCCCTTCGCCGCGATCTTCTCGGAGTTCCAGGGCAACCCGGCGAACCCGGACGACGTCCAGGGCTCGGCCGACGTGAAGTACCATCTCGGCACCTCGTCGGACCGCGACTTCGATGGCCACACCGTGCACCTGTCGCTGACCGCCAATCCGTCGCATCTGGAATGCGTCAACCCGGTGGTGATCGGCAAGGTCCGCGCCAAGCAGACCCAGCGCCGCGACGAGGACCGCAGCGCCGTCCTGCCGCTGCTGATCCATGGCGACGCCGCCTTCGCCGGCCAGGGCGTGGTGGCCGAGACGCTGATGATGTCCGACCTGAAGGGCTATCGCGTCGGCGGCACCATCCACTTCGTCATCAACAACCAGATCGGCTTCACCACCGCGCCGGTCTATTCCCGCTCGGGCCCCTACTGCACCGACGTGGCGCGGACGGTCCAGGCGCCGATCTTCCACGTCAACGGCGACGACGCCGAGGCGGTGGTGCATGCCTCGCGCATCGCCATCGAGTTCCGGCAGAAGTTCGGCCATGACGTGGTGGTGGACATGTTCTGCTACCGCCGCTTCGGCCACAATGAGGGCGACGAGCCGGCCTTCACCCAGCCGCTGATGTACAAGACCATCGCCAAGCACCCGCCGGTGCGCGAGCTGTACGCCCGGCAGCTGGTCGAGGAAGGCCTGCTGACGGCCGAGGCCGCCGAGGGCGTGGTGCGCGACTTCCAGAAGCATCTGGAGGAGGCGTTCGAGGGGTCGACCACCTACAAGCCGAACAAGGCCGACTGGCTGGGCGGCGCCTGGTCGGGCCTGACCATCGCGGCCGGCGACGACCGCCGCGGCGCCACGGCGGCGCCGGAGGAGTTGCTGCGCGAGGTCGGCAAGGCGATCAGCACGGTCCCCGCCGGCATCAACATCAACCCGAAGGTCGCGCGCCAGCTCAAGGCCAAGGCGCAGATGATCGAGACGGGCCGGGACATCGACTGGGCCACGGCCGAGGCGCTGGCCTTCGGCACGCTGGTGGCCGAAGGCATCCCGGTGCGGCTGTCGGGCCAGGATTCCGGCCGCGGCACCTTCAGCCAGCGCCATTCGGTGCTGGTCGACCAGGAGACCGAGGAGCGCTACGTCCCGCTGAACCACATCCGCGAGGGCCAGGCCGCCTACGAGGTGCATGACAGCCCGCTGTCGGAATTCGCGGTGCTGGGCTTCGAATACGGCTATTCGCTGGCCGAGCCGCGGGCCCTGACGCTGTGGGAGGCGCAGTTCGGCGACTTCGCCAACGGCGCCCAGACCATCATCGACCAGTTCATCTCCTCCGGCGAGCAGAAGTGGCTGCGCATGTCCGGCCTGGTGATGCTGCTGCCGCATGGCTATGAGGGCCAGGGGCCGGAGCATTCCTCGGCCCGCATCGAGCGCTATCTGCAGCAATCGGCCGAGGACAACTGGCAGGTGGTGAACCTGACCACCCCGGCCAACTACTTCCACGCGCTGCGCCGCCAGATCCACCGCGACTTCCGCAAGCCGCTGGTGGTGTTCACGCCGAAGTCGCTGCTGCGCCACAAGGAGTGCGTCTCGACCCTGGCCGATTTCACCAACGGGTCGACCTTCCACCGCGTGCTGGGCGAGACCGCCGAGCTGGTGGCCGGCGAGCAGGTGAAGCGCGTCGTGATCTGCTCCGGCAAGGTCTATTACGACCTGAAGAAGGAGCGCGACGAGCGCGGCCTGAAGGACGTCGCCATCATCCGGCTGGAGCAGATGTTCCCGTTCCCGCGCAAGACGCTGGGCGCGGAGCTGGCCAAGTACCCGAACGCCGAGGTGGTGTGGTGCCAGGAGGAGCCCGAGAACCAGGGCGCCTGGTACTTCGTCGACCGCAAGATCGAGGCCGCGCTGGGCGAGATCAAGCATCGCAGCGCCCGGCCGCGCTATGCCGGCCGGCCGGAGGCCGCGGCCCCGGCCACCGGCCTGCTGCGCCGCCACAACCAGGAACAGGCCAAGCTGGTCGACGAGGCCCTGTCGGTCGGCTGATCTCAGAGCGCCCGAACGGACCGGAAGGAATGGAGACTCTATGAGCGTCGAGATCAAGGTGCCCGCCCTGGGCGAGTCGGTGACCGAGGCCACCGTCGCCCGCTGGCTGAAGAAGCCGGGCGAGGCCGTGGCCATGGATGAGCCGCTGGTCGAGCTCGAGACCGACAAGGTGACGCTGGAGGTCAACGCCACCGCGGCGGGCGTGCTGGAATCGGTGGCCGCCGAGGAAGGCGCCAATGTCGAGGTCGGCGCCCTCTTGGGCAGCATCGGCGAGGGCAGCGGCTCCCCGGCCGCCAAGCCGGCGGCCAAGGCCGAGGCGGCGAAGCCGGCTGCCGCTCCCGCGGCTGCGGCCCCCGCCCCGGCCAAGACCAATGGCGGCGAGGCGCCGATCGCCATGCCGTCGGCCGCCAAGATCATCGCCGAGAACAACCTCGACGCCGGCGCCATCGCCGGCAGCGGCAAGGGCGGGCGCATCCTGAAGGAGGACGCGCAGAACGCCGCCGCCGGCGGGTCCAAGCCGGCCGCGGCTCCTGCCTCGGGCAGCGTGATCGAGGTCCCCGCCTTCACCCGTCCGGAGAGCGGCCCGCGGCCGCAGAAGGACCGGGAGGAGCGGGTGCGCATGACCAAGCTGCGCAAGACCATCGCCACCCGGCTGAAGCAGGCGCAGAACAACGCCGCCATGCTGACGACCTTCAACGAGGTCGACATGACGGCGCTGATGGCGCTGCGCAACCAGTACAAGGACAGCTTCGAGAAGAAGCACGGCGTGAAGCTGGGCTTCATGTCCTTCTTCGTGAAGGCCTGCATCGTCGCGCTGAAGGAGCTGCCGGCGGTCAACGCCGAGATCGACGGCGACGATCTGGTCTACAAGAACTACTACGACATCGGCGTCGCGGTCGGCACGCCGAACGGGCTGGTGGTGCCGGTGGTGCGCGACGCCGACGGCCTGTCCTTCGCCGAGGTCGAGAAGACCATCGGCGACCTGGGCCGCAAGGCGCGCGACGGCAAGCTGTCGATGGCCGACCTGACCGGCGGCACCTTCACCATCTCGAACGGCGGCGTCTACGGCTCGCTGATGTCGACGCCGATCCTGAACCCGCCGCAGTCCGGCATCCTGGGCATGCACAAGATCCAGGAGCGGCCGATGGCGGTGGGCGGCAAGGTCGAGATCCGGCCGATGATGTATCTGGCCCTGTCCTACGACCACCGCATCATCGACGGGCGCGAGGCCGTGACCTTCCTGGTCCGGGTCAAGGAGTGCCTGGAGGATCCGCAGCGCATCCTGCTCGACATGTGACGATCCGGAAGGGCACGGTAAAACGTGCCCTTCTTCGTTTCGGAGACTCGTCCCGTGCTTCGCCCTGCCGCACTCGCCCTGCCCGTCCTGCTCGCAATCGCGGTGCCGGCTTCGGCGCAGGAGGCCGAGGGCTGGGGCACCGGCTACCACATGGGCACGGTCTATGCCGGGCTGACCAATGCCGACGGCGCCCATCTCGGCGTCTACTGCTCCGACGTGTCGCGGCAGGAGAATTCGGCGGTCCGCACCGGTCCCTACGTCCTGTTCTCGCTGCCGCGCAAGCTGGCGCTGGAGGGCAAGGCCGCGCCGGTGACCTTCACCGTCGACGGCAAGGCCACCCCGGTGCCGATGGGGATCGAGGTGGAGGAGGCGTCGACCGCCTTCGGCTGGGGCCCGTCCAAGGCCTTCACCACCGACCAGATGAAGGCGCTGGTCGAAAGCCTGCGCCGCGGCAAGGCGCTGACCGTCGGCCTGATGGAACCGGCGGTAAGCGAGCCCTTCACCCTCGCCGGCTCCGGCGCCGCGCTGGAGAACATCCTCGACTGCGCCAGACGCTGACGCGCTGTCCTTGACTCGAACCCGGCGAAGCGGCTAATCAACTAGAACGAACGTTCGATCGAGTGCCATTCGTGTTTGCCGACGCCGACATCGACAGCAAGCGCGACGCCATCCTCAAGGCGACCCTGGAACTGGTGGCGGAGCGCGGCTTCCACGACACGCCGATGTCCCAGGTCGCCAAGCGGTCCGGGGCCAGCCCCGGCGTGATCTACCACTACTTCGCCAGCAAGGACGAGCTGATCCGCGACCTCTACCGCGAGGTCAAGGCTGTAAAGGCCCGGGCCATGCTGCAAGGCGGGGTCGACGGCGCGTCGCCGAAGGACGCGTTCAAGCAGACCTGGCGCAACGCCTACGATTTCTACCGCACCCACCGGCTGGAGGCCCGTTTCCTCGAGCAGTACGAGAACTCTCCCTATCACTGCCCGACCGACCTGCAGGAGCTGGCCAAGGAGGACGAGAATTTCGCCGTCCTGGCCCGACGGCTGGGCTTCGTCGACGGCGGCAGCCCGTTCAAGCCGCTGCCGTCGGAGATCGTCTACGACCTGTCCTTCGGGGTGGCCGCGCGTCTTGCCCGACGGGCGCCGGACACGCCGCTGGATGAAGCGACGCTGGACGACATTGCCGAGGGCTGCTGGCGCGCCGTCGCCCGCAACCCCTAAGCCTTTCGGCAAATTCGATCGAATATTCGATCTAGACCTTTGTTCCTAGATCCGCGGCCAACGCGGACATGTCAGCCCCGGCGCGGTGCCCGGCCCTGATCGCACCGCATCCAAATTGGGACATCGACCATGGTGAAGCTCAACATCAATGGCGCCGACCACGAGCTCGACATCGATCCGAAGATGCCGCTGCTCTGGGCCCTGCGCGACCATCTCGACATGACCGGCACCAAGTTCGGCTGCGGCCAGGCCCTGTGCGGCGCCTGCACTGTGCATCTGGATGGCCAGCCGGTGCGGTCCTGCCAGACCTTTGTCGGCGACGTCGGCGACAGCAAGATCACCACCATCGAGGGCGTCAACGGCAAGGTCGCCGAGGCGGTGCGCGCCGCCTGGACCAAGCTGGACGTGGTGCAGTGCGGCTACTGCCAGTCCGGCCAGATCATGTCGGCCATCGGCCTCCTGAGCCAGACGCCGAAGCCGACCGACGACGACATCGTCGCCGCGATGGACGGCAACATCTGCCGATGCGGCACCTACCAGCGCATCCGCGCCGCGATCCACGACGCCGCGGCGCAGCTGGCCTGAACCGGGAGGGACGATCCATGTTTGCTCAGCCCATCGTCGCCGCGGCCGGAGCCGCCGACGACCTCGCCAGGCCGAACCGCCGTTCTTTCCTGAAGGGCGCCAGCGCCCTCAGCGGCGCGCTGGTGGTCGCAGCCCATCTGCCGCTCGCCCGCCGCGCCATGGCCGCGACCGGCGACCTCGCGCCCAACGCCTTCGTCCGCGTCGCGCCGGACAGCACCGTCACGGTGCTGATCAAGCACACCGAGATGGGCCAGGGCGTCACCACCGGCCTGACCACCATCGTCGCCGAGGAGATCGACGCCGACTGGGGCCAGATGCGCTTCGAATTCGCCCCGGCCGACGCCAAGCTCTACAACAACCTCGCCTTCGGCCCGATCCAGGGCACCGGCGGGTCGACCTCGATCGCCAATTCCTGGGACCAGCTGCGCAAGGCGGCCGCCGCGGCGCGCGCGATGCTGGTCCAGGCCGCGGCGGCGGCCTGGAACGTTCCGGCCGCTGAGATCACCGTGCAGAAGGGCGTCGTCGCCCACGCCTCGGGCAAGTCCGCCCGCTTCGGCGAGCTGGCGGCCCAGGCCGCGGCGCTGACCCCGCCGGCGGACGTCACGCTGAAGGACCCGAAGGCCTTCACCCTGATCGGCACCCATGTGCCGCGGCTGGACACCCCGGCCAAGATCACCGGCAAGGCCGGCTTCTCGATCGATGTCCGCCGCCCCGGCCAGCTGACCGCGCTGGTCGCCCACCCGCCGCGCTTCGGCGGCAGCCCGAAGAGCGTCGACGCGTCGGCCGCCAAGCAGGTGCCTGGCGTGGTCGACGTCGTCACCATCCCGACCGGCGTTGCGGTGGTGGCGAAGGACACCTGGTCGGCGATGCAGGGCCGCGAGGCGCTGAAGATCGAATGGGATGCGGCGGCCGGCGAAGGCCAGTCCACCGATGCGATCATGGCCGGCTACAAGGCCATGGCACAGACGCCCGGCCTGACCGCGGCCAAGCGCGGCGACGCCGCGGCGGCGCTGCAGAAGGCGGCGAAGGTGGTCGAGGTGGAGATCGAGTTCCCCTACCTCGCCCATGCCCCGATGGAGCCGCTGAACGGCGTGCTGGAGCCGACCAAGGACGGCGCCGTCTGGTGGGCCGGGTCGCAGTTCCAGACCATCGAGCAGGCGACCATCGCGGCCATCCTCGGCCTGAAGCCGGAGCAGGTGACGATCAGCTCGACCTACACCGGCGGCTCCTTCGGCCGGCGCGCCACACCGACCGCGGACTATGCGGCCGAGACGGCGATGATCGTCAAGGCGACGGGCGGAAAGGCGCCGATCCACCTGATGCGGACCCGCGAGGACGACATGAAGGCCGGCTATTACCGGCCGATGGCGTATCACAAGGTCCGCGCCGGGGTGGACGCGGCCGGCAATGTCAGCGGCTGGGACCATGTCGTGGTCGCCAAGTCGATCATGATCGGCACCTCCTTCGAGGCCTTCGCGGTCAAGGACGGCATCGATGCTACCAGCATCGAGGGCGCGTCGGACACCGCCTATGCGGTGCCGGACCTGACCGCGACGGTGCACAATGCCAAGGAGGGCGTGCCGGTGCTGTGGTGGCGCTCGGTCGGGCACACCCACACCGCCCAT
>NZ_JBCNNF010000273.1:0-9407 GCF_039594555.1 Inquilinus sp. | reverse complement strand
CAGCACGACGCAGGCTCCGATCGCCAGGAAGCGCAGCAGGCCGCCAGCGTTGCCGTAAAGCTCGATGCGTCCGATCTCGATACCGTCATGGCTGATCGGCTGCAGCACGGGCGAGGCGAAGATCATATCGGCCAGGCGATGATCCAATTCGGCAAGGGTGGATCCGCCCGGACGCTGCCAATGGGCGAACAGCGCACCGTGGGCGTCGAACACATTGGCCTCGGCGACGCCGCCTTCGGCGGAGGCGATCAGGCCCAGCGCCTCCTCGGCCGCGGCGCGGTCCTTGAACACCAGCGCCGCCTCGACCGTGTAGCTCATCGAGGTCGCGATCAGCTGCAGGTTGCTGCCGGCATAGGCGCGCAGCGCGGCGAAGCCGGCGACGGTCAGCGTCAGCCCGGCCAGCGTCACCGCCAGCAGGGCGACGCCGAGATGGGCCCGCTGCAGCACGCGCCGCAGCGTCGGCCGCTCCGCCGCCGCACGGCGGCTCACGGCGGCGTCTCCTTTCGCCGGCCGAGTTGCAGCACCTTCGGGCTGACCCGGACGCCGCCGCGGGCCACGGAATCGAGGTTGATCTGGAACGAGACCTCGGTGCCCCGCACCTGGAGGCAGAACATGCTGCCCACGGCGCAGCTCTCGTCATGCTCGCTGATGCTGAGCACGGGATGGCCGGCCAGCTGCGTGAAGACCTGCCGCTTCTCGGCTTCGCCGAGCCGGCCGAGATAGACGATGTCGCACTCCTCGCCCGGCGATCCGCCGGGGCTCGGTCGGATGCCGCGGACCGGCCGGCCGGACGGTTGCGCGGAGTCCTCCAGGAGATCGTCGGCATAGTCGGCCGGGCCGATCACGCACAGGCGCAGCATCGGCGGCTCGACCGGCCAGCGGGTGTAGCTGATGATCCCCATCACCACCTGCTGGACCGCGGCCGCGCTGTCCCGCGGCGGGTCCTGGGCCCGGCCGGGCGCGGCCAGGGCCAGCAGCACCGTGACAGCCGTTGCCGCGAGGAGGGCGGCGTGCCGCAGCAGCGGCAGCCCGGGACGACCTCCGGCACCAGCCGCCCCCCGGTCAGGCCCGCAAGACGGTCCGGCGGTGGCCGGGCGAGGCGGGGATCGGCCGATCATGACCTGGGACGCTGAGGCGAAGGAGGCGTGATCGGCACGGCATCGGAACAACGGGATCTCGGGACAATGTCTGGCTTTGGCAATGATCGCGCGCCCGCCTTCCTGCGGAGGGCTGCATCGACGAGGCCGAGGATAACATCGTTGCGCGGCGGGAACATCCCGGAGACCGTTCCAAAGTTGAGACGATCCGCGCCGGCCGCCATTTCGGGGCGGCGCGGTCCTGGTGTAAGACGAGCCATGGAAACCCTGACCGACCTCGCCGTCCAGATCCTCCAGACTGCGGACCCGCTGCGCAAGATCGAGCTGAGCCACCAGGCCGCCGCGGCCTGGCGGCAGCGTGCGATCCCGGTGCTGGGCACCCGCCGCCCGCCCGCGCGGCCAGCCCGCCCGGCGCAGCCGGAGTTGCGGCGGCCCGGCGACATGCCGAAGCGCCGGCTGGGCGGGGAGGCAGGGCGGATCGCCCTGCTGCACGCCCTGGCGCATATCGAGCTGAACGCGATCGACCTGAGCTGGGACCTGATCGCCCGCTTCGCCACCGCGGAGACGCCGGAGGGGTTCTTCAACGACTGGGTCAAGGTCGCGGACGAAGAGGCGACGCATCACGGCCTGCTGTCGCGGCGGCTGGGCGAGCTCGGCTCCGGCTACGGCGCCCTGCCAGCGCATGACGGGCTGTGGCAGGCGGCGGAGGAGACGGCGGAAGACCTGCTCGGCCGTCTCTCCGTGGTGCCGCTGGTGCTGGAGGCGCGGGGCCTGGACGTGACGCCGGAGACTGTGGAGCGGCTGGAGCGCGCCGGCGATGCCGAAAGCGCCCGCATCCTGCACCGGATCTACACCGACGAGATCGGCCATGTTGCCGCCGGCCGGCGCTGGTTCGAATGGGAGTGCGGCCGTCAGGCCTTGCCGCCGGTCCCGACTTATCACGCGCTGGTGCGGCGCTACTTCCGGGCCAAGCTGAAGCGACCCTTCAACGTGCCGGCCCGCGACCTGGCCGGCTTCGCCGCCGCCTTCTACGAGCCGCTGGCGGAGTAGGGGTCAGCCCTTCCGTTCGTAGATCACATAGAGCTTCCGGGCCGGCGTCACGTTCCGCCAGCTGCCGACGAAGCCGGCGGGGATGACGAAGCTGGCGCCGGCCTCGAAGCGGCGGACGTCGCCCGCATCGTCGGTGAGCTCCACGGTGCCGGACAGCAGGTGGCAGAACTCCTCCTCGGTGTAGCTCACGCGCCAGGCGCCGACCGCGCCCTCCCAGATCCCCGAGGAGAACTGGCCGCTCGGGTCGTCATAGAAGTTGCGCACCGTCTGCACCGGGTCGCCGGCCAGGATCTTGGCCGCATCCGGCCGGTAGGTGCTGTCCTCGGACCGGGCAGCAGCGAAATCGACAATATCGGCGGCAGTCTTGCTCATGAGGCCTCGCAGACGGGAGGCGTGAGACTGCCGGCTTCAGTTGGCGCTGTCGAGGCTCCAGGAGGGACGGGCGAAGCGCTCGGCCATGAAGTCGACGAAGCTGCGGACTTTGGCCGATAGGGTGCGGGCCGGCGGATAGACGGCGTGGATGCCGAGCTCCGGAAACCGCCATTCCGGCAGCACCTGCACCATGCGGCCGGCGGCCAGGTCCGGCGCGGCGATGAAATCCGGCTGCCGGGCGATGCCGTAGCCCTCGCGGATCGCCGCCTGGATGGCGTCGCCATTGTTGATCTGCAGCCGGGCGCTGATGCGGATGCGCGCCTCGCCCTCCGGCCCGGTCAGCACCCATTCGCCGCGGTCACCGCCATAGGCATAGGCGATGCAGCGGTGTCGGGCGAGCTCTGACGGATGCTGCGGCGTGCCGTGGGCCGCGAGATAGGCGGGGGAAGCGCAGAGCAGGATGCGGCACGGGGCGAGGCGGCGGGCGATCAGCGAGGAATCGGCCAGCCGGCCGATCCGGATCGCCAGGTCGGTGCCGTCCTCCAGCAGGTCGACGACCCGGTCGTTCAGGGTCAGGTCGACCGAGACCTCGGGGTAGCGTTCCAGATAGGCAGCCATGGCCGGGGCGACATGCAGCACGCCGAAACTCATCGGCGCGTTCACCCGCAGCAGGCCGCGCGGCCGGGCGTGAAGCGCCGCGGCTTCCTCCTCGGCCTCGAGGACGTCGGCGGCGATGCGCTGGGCCCGCCGGTAGAAGGCGGCGCCGGCCTCGGTCAGGCTCAGCCGGCGGGTGGTACGGTTGAGAAGCCGGGTGCCCAGCCGGGTCTCCAGGTCCAGGATTGCCCGGCTTGCCAGGGCGCGCGACAGGCCCAGCTGCTCCGCCCCCGCGGCGAAGCTGCCGGCATCGACGATGCGCACGAACAGGTCCAGCGTGGTCAGGCGATCCATATTGTCAAAGGTGGATCAACAATCTTTTGATGTCACGCCGGATTATCAAAATCGGTCGCAGGCGCAATATGAGGGCTAGCGGAGGTCCGGCCGTCCCGTGCCGCCACGCCCTGGAGATCGATCATGTCCACGATGCCCGCACTCTTCGTCTCCCACGGATCGCCGATGCTAGCGCTGTCGGACGAGCCGGCGGGGCGGTTCTTCGACGCGCTCGGCCCGTCGCTGCCGCGCCCGGACGCGATCCTGCTGGCCTCGGCCCATTTCGAGACCGAGGTGCCGACCGTCGGCGCGGTGCAGCAGCCCGAGACGATCCACGATTTCTATGGCTTCCCCGAGCCGCTGTACCAGGTCCGGTACCCGGCCAGCGGTGCACCCGGCCTGGCGCGCCTCGCCGCCGAGCGGATCGCCGCGGCCGGCCTGCCGGTCGAGATCGACCAGACCCGCGGCCTGGACCATGGCGCCTGGGTGCCGCTGCGGCGGATGTATCCGGCGGCCGACATCCCGGTCGCGACCCTGTCGATCCAGCCGCATCGCGACCCGGCGCACCACTATGCGGTGGGCCAGGCGCTGCGCGGTCTGCGGGAGGAGGGGGTGATGGTCCTGGCCTCCGGCTCGCTGACCCATAATCTCCGCGCGCTGGACTGGCGCGGCGGACCGGACGCCCCGGTCTCCGGCTGGGCCCAGGTGTTCATCGACTGGGTGGCGGCGGCAGTGGCCGAAGGCCGGGTCGACGACCTTCTGAACTACCGCCGCCTGGCGCCCGAGGCGGTCAAGAACCATCCGGCCGACGAGCATTTCCTGCCGTTCTTCGTCGCCCTCGGGGCCGGCGACCTGCCGGGCCGCCGGCTCCATGCCAGCGTCACCATGGGCGCGCTGGCGATGGACGCCTATTCGTTCTGAGCGGGATGTCGCTGGCGGCCGTCAGGCTGCCTGCTTCACCAGGCCCAGAGCCTCCTCCAGGCTGACCTCCCCGTGGAAGCCGCGGGTGCTGCGGGCCGGCTCGCCGCGCTCGATGGCATGGGCGAACTGCACCGCCGGGTCAGCCTCCAGCCGCTCGAACAGGCGCTGCAGGCCGGGATAGTCCCGCCGGTCGACCACGTCGTGATACTTGGTCCAGCGGGCGATGCCGATGAAGTAGGCGTCGGCCAGGCTGCGCTGGCCCAGCAGCCAGTCCTGGCCGCCCAGCATCGCCTCCAGATCGGCATGCGCCTTGGCCACCTTGGCTGCGCCATAGGCCCGCAGCGCGTCGCGCTCCGGCCCCGCCACGCCATGCTCCAGGGTGTACCAGAGCGGGCTGAAGGCGTTGAAGAAGCTGGTGTTCAGGAAGCCCAGCGCCTGGTTCAGCCGGTCGAAGCCCGGCGTGCCCTGGCGAAAGGCCAGGCCGGTGTCGACCCCCTGCGCGCCGAGGTGGTTCAGGATCGCCAGGCTCTCGCTGATCGCCCGGCCGTCCGCCGTCAGCAGCGTCGGCGTCTCACCGACCGGGTTCAGGCGGCGATAGGCCTCGCTCTGCACCACCTCCGGCATCTCGACGCGGCTCAGCCGGTAGGGCAGGCCGAGCCATTCCAGCGCCACGATCGAGCCGAAGGAGCAGCCCGAGGGCACGCCGTAGAAGAGGATCTGGTCCATGATGGGTCCCGTGTTGCGGTTGCCCCGGAAAGATGCCCCTGTGGACTTCAGGCCTGTAGCCGTGCATGTGTGAACCCAAGGTCCACAGCTATGGACGATGGGTGTGCTCAACCTCAATGATCTGATCCTCTTCGTCCGGGCCGTGGATGCCGGCGGCTTCGCCGCGGCCGCGCGGCGGCTGGGCCTGCCGAAATCGACCCTCAGCAAGCGGGTGGCGGAGCTGGAGGCGGCACTGGGCGCCCGGCTGATCCACCGCACCTCGCGCAGCTTCGTGCTGACCGAGCTCGGGCGCGACTTCTACGACCATGCCCGGGGCGCGATGATCGAGGCGGAGGCGGCGGAAGGCGTGGTCCGGCGCCGGCTGGCGGAACCCAGCGGCACGGTGCGTATCACCGCCTCGGTGCCGACCGCCCAGTTCCGCCTCGCCGGCCTGCTGCCGGCGCTGGCCCGGGCCTATCCGAAGATCCGGCTGCAACTGCACGTCACCGACCGCTTCGTCGACCTGGTGCAAGAGGGCTTCGACATCGCCGTGCGCAGCCATTTCGCGCCACTGCCGGATTCGGAGCTGGTGCAGCGGCGGATGGCGGTCGAGCGGATCGCCCTGGTGGCGGCGCCGGACTATCTGGCTCGGCGCGGCACACCGCGTGAACCGGCGGATCTCGCAGAGCATGACGGCCTGCTGACCGGCCCGTCGGCCACCGTCTGGCGGCTGCGCCACCGCGAAGGCCGCGAGGCACAGGCGGCGCCGGTGTCGAGCTTCGTGGCGGATGAATCGGTCGTGCTGTTGCGGGCGGCCGCGGCAGGGCTGGGCATCGCCTGCCTGCCCGAGACCATGACCACCGAGGCCCGGGCTGCCGGCACGCTGGCGCCGGTGTTGCCGGAGTGGGAGGCCGGCACGGTGTGGACGACGCTGCTGACGCCGCACCGGCGTGGCCAGCTTCCCGCCGTCCGCGCGGTCATCGACTTCCTGGCGGAGGCGGCCGGCTAGGCCGCCGCCTTGCCCTGCGCGGCGGCCAGCACCGCCTCGACATGGCCGGGCACGCGCACGCCGCGCCACAGGCCGCGGACGATGCCCTGCTCGTCCACCAGCACGGTCGACCGGTCGATGCCCATGTATTTCCGGCCGTACATCGACTTCTCGACCCAGGCGCCATAGCGCTCGACCGTGTCGTCGTCCTTGGCAGAGGCCAGGGTGAAGGTCAGGCCGTATTTCGCCGCGAACTTGTTCAGCGCCGGCACCGGGTCCTTGGAGATGCCGATGATCTCGGCATCGACGCCTTCGAACTCCGGCAGCGCGTCGTTGAAGCCGCAGGCCTCCTTGGTGCAGCCGGAGGTGTCGGCCTTCGGATAGAAATAGACGATCACCTTCCTGCCGCGCAGGGCGGAGAGCGTGACCGTGCCACCGCCGGCCTTGGGCAGGGTGAAGTCGGGGGCGGGCTTGCCGATCTCGACGCTCATGGGATCTCTCCAGACGGGTTTACCGTCTCGTTGACTAGACCGGCGGCCATGGTCCCGGCAAGAGGCCGCCGCAGCCGGACTGCCGCCGCGCTGCACCTCTTGATTGGTCGTGTCCCAAAGCATACCATTCTATGGGGAGGCAAGTATCGAGAGTGATTTCATTGTGCGGTTGATGTCGTCGCGACCCGGGTCGTGACTGTTTCGGCTAAGTCCACTTTTTGCCGGCAAGTGTCGGCAGCCGATTTCCTGGCCGCGGCCCGGCCTCCTTTGCCGAACCGGTGTCATCGCGGCGGGGCTGAGTTTTCCCGTTTGGACCTGCGTTCCGGTCGCGACATGGGAGAGCAACATGAGTCAGCCGAAACGATGGTGGCTCGGGCTGGTTCCGCTTCTCATCCTCTGGCTGCTCGCCGGCTGGCTCCAGACCGGGGCGGTCGAGCGTGACCTCGCCGACCGCGCCGGCGCCGCGATCGCCGCGACCACGGCGCTCGATTCGCCGCGGGCCGTGGTCGCCGGCCGCGACGTCGCCGTCGCCGGGCTGACCTTCTCGCCGGAGCGGACGGCGGCGGCCGTCGCCGCGGCTGAAGCGACGCATGGCGTGCGGCTGGTCAGCAGCGCGGTGACCACGCCCTCCGCCGCGCAGCCCTTCGACTGGTCGGCGAAGCGCGACGGGACCGCGCTGGTCCTGTCCGGCCATGTGCCGACGCCGGAGGCGCGCGCGGCGATCCTGGCGGCGGCCCGGACGGCTTTTCCCGACACCGAGATCCGCGATGAGGCAACCTACGCCTCCGGCGCGCCCGGCGGCTTCACCGCAGCTGCGGCCTATGGCCTGGCCCAGATGGCGACGCTGTCGCAGGGCAGCGTGTCGCTGAGCGACGCCGGCTATTCGATCGCCGGCGAGGCGTCGACCCAGGCCGTCTATCAGGCGGCGATGGCGGCGACCAAGACGCTGCCGGCCGGCCTGACCCTGGCGAAGGCGGAGATTTTGCCGCCGGAGCTGAAACCCTATGCCTGGAGCGCGGAGAATGACGGGCACGCGCTGAGCCTCGGCGGCGCGGTGCCGTCGGAGGAGACGCGGGCCGCGCTGGCCGGCGCCGCGGCCGCTTCGTTCCCCGGGGTCAGGATCATCGATGAGCTGCAGATCGCCCGCGGCGCGCCGGCCGGCGATTTCCTGGCGGCGGCGAAGCTGGGCTTGGCGCAGCTGGCCCGGCTGGCCGATGGCAAGGCCACGCTCGACGATGGCCGGCTCTCGGTCAGCGGCGCCGGCAAGGCCGGGGTCAGCAGCGAAGGGGTCGCGGCGGCGATCCGCGCCGGGCTGCCGCAGGGCTTCCAGCTGGCCTCGGTCGACATCACCCCGGCGACGATCTCGCCCTACACCTTGACCGCGGAGAAGACGGGCGGCAGCCTGACCCTGTCCGGCTACTATCCGGACGACCGCACGCATCAGGGCATCCTGGACGCGGCGCGGCGGCTGTTCTTCGCCGAGACGGTGAAGGACCAGCTGGCCCCCGGCGCCGGCGCGCCCGAGGGCTTCGCCGAGGCGGTGCAGGCCGGGCTGGGCCAGCTTTCGCGCCTGGCCCAGGGCACGCTGGCCCTGTCCGGCACCAATGCCAGGCTGTCCGGCCAGGCGCTGTACGAGAAGGCGGTGATCGACATCCAGGGGGCCTTCGCGGCGGCGCTGCCGCACCGCTACATGGCCGATGCCTGGATCGCGCTGAAGCCGCCGGAACCGGCGGTGGACGCCGCCACCTGCCAGGGCCTGTTCAGCGCGCTGCTGGCCAGGGGCACGATCCTGTTCGACACCGGCAAGGCGGTCATCTCCAAGGATTCCGCCGGGCTGCTGGACAACCTCGTGGTCGTAGCCCAGCGCTGCCCCGAGGCGCGGATCGAGATCTCCGGCCACACCGATGCTTCCGGCGACGCCGCGGCCAATCTCGACCTGTCGAAGCGGCGGGCGGAGGCCGTGGCCGACTATCTGCAGACGGCTGGCATCGCCGGCAACCGCCTGACGGCCGAGGGCTATGGCAGCACCCGTCCGGTCGCGTCGAACGAGACGGAGGAGGGCAGGGCCCAGAACCGCCGGATCGACTTCCTGGTGAATTGAGGGAGGCGCGGGACCATGGTCTACCTGATCGAAACTTACTGGCTCTGGAGCCTCCTCGCCCTGGTGCTCGGGGCGGTCATCGGCTGGATGACGGTCTCCGGGGAGGTTCAGCGGGCCGACGAGCCCTGGCTGCCGGACTGGCTGAAATGGGGCGCGCTGGTCTGGCTTCTCGGCCTGGTGGTCGCGCTGTTCCGCTGGTTCGGCGGGCGCAGCGGCCTGCTGCTGGAGACGGCGCTGCTGTTCTTCGTCGCCTATCTGGTCGGCTGCGTCGCCGGAGCGTGGCTGCGCAGCCTGCTCGGCGACGCGGAGCGGCCGGCCGAACCGGCGGCCGAGCCGGCCATGGCCGCTGCGGCGCCGACGGCCGTGGCCCCGGTGACGGTGCCGGCCGCGACGGTCGTGCCGCTCACAGCGGTCCCGGTCGTGGCGGTGGAGCCGGTCGCCCCGGCTGTTCCGGCCCAGCCCGCCGCCGCGCCGGCCGAGGAGGACGGCCATCCCGGCGCCAAGCCTCTGGGTCTGGCCGCCCCGCGCGGCGGCAAGGCCGACGACCTCAAGCGCATCAAGGGCATCGGCCCGCAGAACGAAGGCCGGCTGCACGGGCTCGGGATCTGGCATTTCGACCAGATCGCGGCCTGGACCGGGGCCAATGTCGACTGGGTCGGCTCCTTTCTGGCCTTTCCCGGCCGGATCGAGCGCGAGGGCTGGGTCAGCCAGGCCAGCCGGTTGGCCCGGGGGGTGGAGACCGAGTGCTCGAAAGT
>NZ_JBCNNF010000272.1:0-9462 GCF_039594555.1 Inquilinus sp. | reverse complement strand
GTGATACAGGGCAGGGGTCAGTAGGCGGCCGGTCAGGTCGCCCGACGCGCCGAAGATGACGAAGGTGCAGGGCGGCGCCGGCGGGGTGCCCGCCGGCTTCGCGGGGGAGGGCGAGATCATCGCGGCCATGGTTCAGCCGCCCGCCGGCCGCTCGATATGGCCGCCGAACTTGTTGCGCATCGCCGACAGCAGCTTCTCGCCGAAGGTGTGCTCCTGGCGCGAGCGGAAGCGGACATAGAGGGCGGTCGACAGCACGTCGGCCGGCACCGCCTCCTCCAGCGCCGCCATCACCGTCCAGCGCCCCTCACCGGAATCGGCGACCGATCCGGTGTAGTTCGACAGCGTCTCGTTCTCCGCCAGGGCGATGGCGCTGAGGTCGAGCAGCCAGGAGGAGACGACGCTGCCGCGGCGCCACACCTCGGCGATGTCGGCGAGGTTCAGCGAATAGCGCTCGGCCTCCGGCAGCTCCGTCGAATCCTTGTTCTTGAGGATGTCGAAGCCCTCGGCGTAGGCCTGCATCAGCCCGTACTCGATGCCGTTGTGCACCATCTTGACGAAGTGCCCGGCACCGGCCGGCCCGGCATGGATGTAGCCCTTCTCCGCCCGCTCATCGCGGCCCTCGCGGCCCGGCGTGCGCTCCACCGTGCCCAGGCCCGGCGCCAGCGCCGCGAAGATCGGGTCCAGGTGGTCGACCGCGGCCTTGGTGCCGCCGATCATCATGCAGTAGCCGCGCTCCAGCCCCCAGACGCCGCCGGAGGTGCCGACATCGACATAGTGCAAATCCTTCGGCTCCAGCGCCGCGGCGCGGCGGATGTCGTCCTTGTAGAAGCTGTTGCCGCCGTCGATGATGATGTCGCCGGGGCTCAGCAGGCCCGCCAGCGCCGTCACCGTGTCCTCGGTCGGCGCCCCGGCCGGCAGCATCACCCAGACCGCGCGCGGCGCCGCCAGCCCGGCCACCAAGGCCTTCAGGTCGGCGGCCGGCTTGGCGCCCTCGGCGGCCAGCGCCTTGATGGCCTCGGCGCTGCGGTCATAGACCACGCAGTCATGGCCGGCGCGCATCAGCCGCCGGACAATGTTGCCGCCCATGCGGCCGAGTCCGATCATCCCGAGCTGCATTCCGTCGATCCTCTCGTTTTCTTCCGGTGCGGTGGTGCTAGCGTAGACCGCGTGAAGCATAGCGATGGTGCGCCCGTGGCGCGCCGGTTTCGAGTCCGAAAGCCGGGGCGCGTCGATCGGGCGCCCGAGGGAGGATACGGGATGGATCGAGCTGATCAGCCGCCGGGCGCGCCCGGCGGGCCGGCGCGGTGGACGTCCAGCGCCAAATCGGGCGTCGGCACCGCCCTCTCCGGCACCAGCCGGGTGTGGTTCACGCTCAGCCACGGCATCCTGAACGAGATCTACTTTCCGCGAATCGACAGCGCCTGTGTCCGAGACCTCGGGCTGATCGTCACAGGCCCGGGCGGCTATTTCGCCGAAGAGAAGCGCGACGCCCGGTCGGAGACGCGGATGCTGGAAGCCGGGGTGCCGGCCTTCCGCCTGGTCAACACCGCGCTGGACGGCCGCTGGCGCATCGAGAAGACGGTGCTGGCCCATCCGCGCGGCTCGGTGCTGCTGCAGGAGATCAAGTTTTCCGTCCACGAGGGCACCCCGCAGGAGGGTGAGCCCGCCGACCACCGGCTGTTCGCCCTGCTGGCGCCGCATCTGGTCAATGCCGGGGCCGACAACACCGGCTGGGTCGACGACTACAAGGGCACGCCGATGCTGCTGGCCCGCGGCATCGACGGGGTATCGCTGGCGCTGGCCTGCTCGGTGCCGTGGCGTGCCCGGTCGGTCGGCTATGTCGGCGTCTCGGACGGCTGGCAGACGCTGTCGCGCAGCGGCGAGCTGAACCCGGCCTGGCGCCGGGCGGAGAACGGCAACATCGCCCTGGCCGGGGAGATCGACCTCGCGGAGGCGCCGGGCGGCCGTTTCCTGCTGGCGCTCGGCTTCGGCGAGCGGCCGGAGGAGGCGGCGCACCACGCCCTGGCCGGGCTGCAACGCGGCTTCGCCGAGGCGCATGATGCCTATGTCGAGGGCTGGCGAAACTGGCAGGCCGGGCTGCTGCCGCTGGACGGTGTCGCCGGGTCGGAGCCGACGATCTACCGCACCAGCACCGCGGTGCTGGCCAGCCATCAGGCGGCCGAGTTCCCCGGTGCCTTCATCGCCAGCCTGTCGATCCCCTGGGGCTTCAACAAGGGCGACGAGGATCTCGGCGGCTACCACCTGGTCTGGCCGCGCGACCTGGTCGAGACCGCGGGCGGCTTTCTCGCCGCCGGCGCGGTGGCCGAGGCCAAGGCCATCCTCGGCTACCTGCAGGCGATCCAGGAGGCGGACGGCCACTGGTCGCAGAATGTCTGGCTCGATGGTACCCCGTACTGGAACGGGGTGCAGATGGACGAATGCGCCTTCCCGATCCTGCTGGCCGACATGCTGCGGCGGGAGGGGGCGCTGGATGGGGAGGGGCTGGCCCGCTTCGTGCCGATGGTGCGGCGCGCCGCCGGCTTCATCCTGCGCAACGGCCCGGTCACCGGCCAGGACCGGTGGGAGGAGGATGCCGGCTATTCGCCCTTCACTTTGGCGGTGGAGATCGCGGCCCTGCTGGCCGCGGCGGACATCCTTGAGCTGCAGGGCGAAGCGGAGGATGCGCGGTGGCTGCGCGAGACCGCCGACGCCTGGAACGACGAGGTCGAGCGCTGGACCTTCGCCGAGGGCACGGCAGTCTGCAGCCAGCTCGGCCTCAAGGGCTACTATGTCCGCATCGCCCCGGCCGACGCGGCGGATGCGGCCTCGCCGCTCGACGGCTATGTGCCGGTGAAGAACCGGCCGCCGGGCGACGATGCGCGCAAGGCCGCGCTGCTGATCAGCCCCGACGCGCTGGCCCTGGTGCGCTTCGGCCTGCGCGCCGCGGACGACCCGCGCATCGTCGACACGGTCAAAGCTATCGACGCCGCGCTGAAGGCAGAGCTGCCGCAGGGCCCGGTCTGGTACCGCTACAACGATGACGGCTATGGCGAGCATGCCGACGGCGCGCCCTTCGACGGCACCGGCATCGGCCGGACCTGGCCGCTGTTGACCGGCGAGCGGGCGCATTACGAGCTGGCGGCCGGCCGGATCGATCAGGCCAAGGCGCTGCTGGCGACGCTGGAGCGGTCGGCCGGGGAGGGGGGGCTGCTGCCGGAGCAGGTGTGGGATGCCGACGACGTGCCGGAACGCGAGCTGTTCCGCGGCCGCCCCTCGGGCAGCGCCATGCCGTTGGTTTGGGCGCATTCCGAGCACATCAAGCTGCTGCGCTCGCTGCGCGACGGGCGGGTGTTCGACCTGCCGCCGCAGCCGGTGCAGCGCTATCAGGTCGACCGCGTCACCTCACCGGTCCGCTGCTGGCGCTTCAACCAGAAGCGGCGGGCGCTGCCGGCGGGCAAGGCCCTGCGCCTGGAGCTGCCAGCCGCTGCCACGGTGCACTGGACCCTCGACGATTGGGGCACGATCCACGACGACGCCACAGCGGAAACGCCGTTCGGACTGCATGTCCTCGACCTGCCGACAGTATCGGCGCCGCCGGGCACAAGGATTCGTTTCACCTTCCGCTGGCGCGACCCCGAGCGGTGGGAGGGGGCGGACTTCCTGGTGACCGTGGACGGCGAGGCCGGTGTCGCGACCGGCCATGCCGTCGCGGGAGCAAAGTAGTGGGGCAAGTAGTGGTGATTGACCCTTTGTGTCGTCAAAGGTTGACGCTTCGCAAGACTAGCCCTCATTCTGTGTCGGGGCAGTGTGACAATCGGGTGAAAGCTGGATGAGCCTCCGTGCTTCTCCCGCAAAGGTGGGACAGGCGATGCGATGAAGGCGTTGTCGTCGATACGTCGCCAAAACCACGAGGGAGAAATGCCTTGAAGCCTGGAATCCTGGCCATCGATGTCGGGGGCACGGGGCTGAAGGCCGCCGTGATCGATGACCGCGGAGAGATGGTGTCGGACCGGCAGCGCGTGCCGACGCCGCATCCCTGCCCGCCGAAGCTGTTCCTCGACACCATCGCCGTGCTGGTCAAGCCGCTGCCGGAGTTCGACCGCATCGCCGTCGGCTTTCCCGGCGTGGTCCGCGACGGGCGGGTGATCACCGCCCCCAATCTCGGCACCGAGGACTGGGCCGGCTTCACCCTGGCCTCCGCCCTGTCGCGGCGGCTGGGTGGCGCCCCGGTGCGGATGATCAACGATTCCGAGATGCAGGGCCTCGCCCTGGTCGAGGGCAGGGGGCTGGAGCTGGTGGTGACCCTGGGCACCGGGGTCGGCACGGCGCTGTTCCGCGATGGCGTGCTGGCGCCGCATCTGGAACTGGCGCACCACCCGCTGCACAAGAACAAGACCTATGATGAGTATCTCGGCAACGCGGCCTTCGAGAAGGCGGGCAAGAAGCGCTGGAACAAGCGCGTGAAGCGGATGCTGGAGGTGCTCGACATCCTGATGCACCCCGACCGGGTGCATATCAGCGGCGGCAACGCGAAGCATATCGATTTCGAGCTGCCGAAGGGCGTGGTCCTCGCCTCGAACGAGGCAGGGCTGGAGGGCGGCGCCGGGTTGTGGCGCGAGCCCGCGGCCAGGATCCCGCCCGCCAAACCTGCTCCGGCCAAGGTCGCGAGGGCTTCGGCCCGGGCCGAGAGTGCCCCTGTGAAGAGTGCCCCCATCAAGGCTGCAGCGGAGGTTGCCCCTATGAAGAAGAGTACGCCCACCAAGACCGCGTCTGCGAAGAGCACGCCGGCCAAGACCGCCGCCAAGAGCGAGCCGGCAAAGAGCGCCCCGGCCAAGGCCGCGGCGAAGAGCGCGCCTGCGAAGGCCGCTCCGGGCAAGGCCGCGGCCAAGAGCGCTCCCGCGAAGGCTGCTCCGGCGAAGGCCGCGGCCAAGAGCGCTCCTGCGAAGGCCGCTCCGGCGAAGGCCGCGGCCAAGAGCGCCCCCGCGAAGGCGGCTCCGGCGAAGGCCGCGGCCAAGAGTGCCCCCGCGAAGGCGGCTCCAGCCAAGGCTGCCGCCAAGAGCGCTCCTGCCAAGGCCGCTCCGGCGAAGGCTGCCGCCAAGAGTGCTCCTGCAAAGGCCGCTCCGGCGAAGGCCGCCGCCAAGAGTGCATCTGCGAAGGCCGCTCCGACGAAGGCTGCAGCCAAGAGCGCTCCTGCGAAGGCGGCTCCGGCGAAGTCTGCGGCCAAGAGCGCGCCCGCGAAGGCTGCTCCAGCCAAGGCCGCTGCCAAGAGTGCCCCGGCGAAGGCTCCGGCCAAGCGCGCTGCGGCCAAGGTCTGAGGCTGTCGACCGGATCGGGGGCGGCCGGCGTCATCGATGCCGGCCCTGTCCGGATCCGGTCGGCGACGGCGTCGAGGTTCGGCCCCGCATGGCCGGGCTGCCGTTTTTAGCCTATTTTTGCCGACGCGCCGGACCGGCCGGTCCGGCGGTCAGACTGACTTGACCTCGCCGCCATCCATGCGCAGCGCCGACCCGGTCATCCACCGGGCGCCCGGCGACACCAGGAAGGCCATCAGCTCCGCGATCTCCTCCGGCTCGCCGTAGCGGGCGATCCCGGCCTCCTTCGGAAAGGCTTCCGTCGCCTGTTCCACCGTCATGCCGTGCAGCGGCGCCCAATGCTGCAGGTAGGATTGGCGGCGGCCGGTCATCACCGGGCCGGGCAGCACGCTGTTGACCTGCACCCCGTCGGCGATGCCGCGGTCGGAAAAGGCCTTGGCCAGGGCGACGATGGCGGCGTTGATGGCGCCGACCGCGGCATAGGGCGCCTTCGGGAACAGTGCCGAGTTGCCGGACATCAGCACCACAGACCCGCGCGCCTGCTTCAACTGCGGCCAGGCGGCGACGGTCAGCCTTCGGGCGCCGTGCAGCTTCAGCGCCAGCCCGTCCTCCCACTGCGCGTCGGTCATCTCGAACAGGTCGATCTGCGGCACCGCGCCGGCGATGTTCAAGAGCGCGTCGATCCGGCCGAAGGCCTGCAGCGTGGTGTTGACGACCGCCGGCGGCGCGGCGGCGGGCTCGGCAAGATCGAGGTCGAGCACCAGCGGCTCGGCGCCGGCGGCCTTCACTGCCGCGGCGGTGTCCTCCAGCTTGTCACGGTTGCGGGCGACCAGCGCGACCCGGTCGAAATCCCGCGCCAGGCGGATGGCGGTGGCGCGGCCGATGCCCTGGCTGGCGCCGGTGACGATGGCGACGGACATGGTGTCTGCTCCCGATAGGATGTGGCGCCGGGCGGGGGGCGTCGGTCAGAGGACGACGACCATCTTTCCGCCGGCCTCGTTGGCCTCCATCACGCGATGGGCCTCATGGATCTGGTCGAAGCCGAAGACTCGAGCCGGTTTGGCCTGCAGCCGGCCGGCGGCGACGTCGCGGGCGATCTGCCCCAGCGGCACGTCGGATAGCGGGAAGCCGGGCGTGCCGAAGACGAAGCTGCCGAAGAAGGTCAGGTACACGCCGCTCGGCATCTGCAGCAGCGGGTTGAAATCGGCGATCGGGGCCAGGCCGCCGAGCCAGCCGGCCAGGCAGGCCCGGCCGCCCCGGCGCAGCATGGCGAGGGAGTCGAGAATGGTGCTGTTGCCGACCAGGTCGAGCACGGCATCGATCCGCTTTGCCTCGGCGATGCGCTTGGACAGGTCGGGGCCTTCCTGCTCCACCCGCTCGGCGCCCAGCGCCGTCAGCTTGGCGAAGCGGTCGGGGTTGCGGCTGGTGGCGATCACCCGTGCCCCGGCATTGACCGCCATCTTCACCGCGGCCTGGCCGAAGGAGGAGGTGGCGCCGCGGATCACCAGCAGATGTCCTCTCTCGATCTCCAGGTTGCGGAACAGGCAGGTCCAGGCCGTGGCATAGCTCTCCGGGATCACCGCCAACTCGGCCCAGGGCAGGTCGGCGTCGATCAGCGCGACATTCGTGGCCGGGGCGCGGGTGAATTCGGCGTAGCTGCCGTTGATGGTGCGGCCCAGCCCGCCCATCAGCGCCGCCACCTTGGCGCCGACCGGGAACTCCCCGCCGGGGCAGGCTTTCACCAGCCCGACGCATTCGATGCCGATCACCTGGGCCGCCTCGGCCCATTCGCCGCGGCGCATATGCATCTCGGCGTGGTTCAGGCCGAAGGCCTTGATCTCGATCATGACCTGGCCGGCGGCAGGCTCGGGCTCCGGGATGTCGCGATAGACCAGGCTGTCCAGCCCGCCGAACTTCTCCAGCACGATGGCGCGCATGGCTCTCTCCTGTCGCGCGGGATTACTGGGCCAGGAAGACGCGGATGGCATCCGCGATCTCGCGGGCATGCGTCTCCAGCGCGAAATGGCCGGTGTCGAAGAAGCGGATCTCGGCATCCGGCAGGTCGCGCCGGAACGCCTCGGCGCCGGGCGGCAGGAAGAACGGGTCGTTCTTGCCCCAGACCGCGAGGAAGGGTGGCCGGTGCTTGCGGAAATAGGCCTGGAATTCCGGATACAGCGCGACGTTGCTGGCGTAGTCCAGGAACAGGTCGAGCTGCACCTCGTCGGCGCCCGGCCGGGCCAGGTAGTGGCTGTCCAGCATATAGCCGTCGGGCGAGACCAGGGTCTCGTCGGCCACGCCGTGGACGTACTGCCAGCGCGTGGTCTCGGGCGTCAGGATGGCACGCAGCGCCTCGCGATTGGCGGCGGACGGCTCCTGCCAATAGGCGCGGATCGGATTCCAGCCGTCGCTCAGCCCGTCGACATAGGCGTTGCCGTTCTGGCTGATGATGGCGGCGATCCGCTCCGGATGCCGCAGCGCCAGGCGGAAGCCGGTCGGGGCGCCGTAGTCGAAGACATAGACGGCATAGCGGTTGAAGCCGATCACCTCGGTGAACCGGTCGATGACGCGGGCGAGATTGTCGAAGCTGTACTGGAAGGCTGCGCGGTCCGGCATGTCTGACTGGCCGAAGCCCGGCAGGTCCGGCGCCACGATGTGGAAGCGGTCGGCCAGCAGCGGGATCAGATCCCGGAACATATGGCCGGAGCTTGGGAAGCCGTGCAGCAGCAGCAGCTTCGGAGAGCGGGGTGACCCGGCCTCCCGGTAGAAGACCTTGAAGCCGTCGACATCAGCGGTGCGGTAGCGGATCTGCGTCATGACGTTTCTCCGAGCAAGAGGGGCTGGTACTTCGCATTGATAACCGAGTTAAATCTATTAACTAAGTTACGGCAGTGATGGCGTGGGCCGGGGCGCTGTCCGCAAGATCACGGCCCGGCCACCACACCGTGGCAGCACGATGGTCAGCTCCGGAATGACCTGTCTGCCCTGACGTCCCGGATCAGGCCAAGGTCGTCAGTCCTGGTGAGTTGTCGGCTAAGATCACGTTTGTAACCTCTAAAGATATTTTTAAGCGGTTATGATCTAAGGTGAGATAACTTGTCAACGGGGATTTTCGAGGTTACGTTTGGATTGAACGAACCCATCCGAGGCCGACCCCAAGTGAGCCATGAGCTTCCGCCCGCGATGTTCCTCGCCGATGCGCTCGGCCTGGACTTCCTCAACTCGATCGCGACGCCGGTCGACACCCCGGTCGACTGGCTGCCGGATGGCGACGGGCTTCTGTCCTGGCTGGCCCAGGCCGGGCTGGTGCCGGACGCCGTCCTGGCGGAGATGCGGGAGCGGGCGATGCCGGTCGAACTCGACAGCGTCGCGGCCCAGGCGCGCGGCCTGCGAGAATGGTTCCGCGGCTTCGTCCAAAGCCGCCGGGGCCGCCCGCTGGCGGCTGATGCGCTGGAGGAGCTGCAGCCGCTGAACCGGCTGCTGGAGCGGGACGAGAGGTTCTCTCAGATCGTTGCCGGCAGCGGCGGGCTGGCGCTGACCCCGTCCCGGCGCTGGCGCTCGCCGGACAGCCTGCTGCTGCCGATCGCCGAGGCGATGGCAAGGGTGGTCTGCGAGGAGGATTTCAGCCAGATCAAGGCGTGCGAGGGGCCGGCCTGCACGCTGATGTTCGTCGACCACACCCGCGGCCATGCGCGGCGCTGGTGCAGCATGGCGCTGTGCGGCAACCGCGCCAAGCAGGCCGCCCACCGCCACCGCCAGAAGGAGAAACGGGGGGAGGGGTGAGCCTCCTCCCTCGGCGGAACGACGGACCACGTCGTATCCAGCGGGTCCCGTGCTTCGCTATGAGCCGCGGGCCTGGTCAGCGGCATTGTGGGCAGCGCGCCGCCGATCCGCCCAGGCCATCAGCGGCGTCGAGGCCACGCCGTGCAGCAGGATCGAGGCCAGCACGGTGAAGGACGCGATGGCCCAGAGCCGGCCGGCATCCGGAAATTGCGCCCGGCCCAGCGCATAGGCCATGTAGTAGAAGGTGCCCAGCCCGCGGATGCCGAAGAAGGCCATCAGGCCGCGTGCGGCCGGCGGCAGGGGCGTGCCGATCAGGCTGGCCCAGCCGCAGATCGGGCGGATGACCAGCAGCAGCGCCGCGCCTGCCGCC
>NZ_JBCNNF010000271.1:0-9497 GCF_039594555.1 Inquilinus sp. | reverse complement strand
GGCCTTTCCCCAACAACTGGGATATTGCCAAATATGTCGCTGAAGGAGGCATCGGCCGCCAGCGGCGCGTCGGTGCCGGCGCTGAAGGTCGCCATGCACCGCGCGCTGAAGGCGCTGAAGGGGGCTTTGGGACCGAAATGACGGAGACGGGGCACACTCGCACCGAAGACCTGATCGCAAGGCTGGCCGCCGATGCGCAGCCGGTCCGCCCCCTTCGGCCGCCGATGCTGCGCGCCCTGTTCTGGCTGGGCATCGCCGTCCTGATGATCGCCGCCGTCGTCATGGCCATCGGGATCCGGCCCGATTTCATGGACGAGATGGGCGAGACCCATTACCAGCTGGAATGGGCGGGCGCGATGCTGACCGGCATCCTCGCGGCCATCGCAGCCTTCCATGTCAGCCTGCCGGACCGGGGTCGTGCCTGGGCGTTGCTGCCGCTGCCCGGCCTGGCGCTGTGGCTGTTCTCGATCGGCTATGGCTGCCTGACCGACTGGGTGCGCCACGGGCCGGAGGGCTTCGCCTTCGGGGTCAGCTTCTTCTGCTTCCGCTCGATCCTGCTGATCAGCCTGCCGCTGTCCCTGGTGCTGCTGGCGATGCTGCGCCTCGCCGGCCCGGTGCGCCCGGTCGCAACGATCGCCAGCGGGATGCTGGCGGCGTCGGCCTTGTCCGCCTGCGCCGTCGACATGTTCCATGGCGACGAGGCGACGCTGATGGTGCTGCTCTGGCATGGCGGCGCGGTGGCGCTGCTGGTCGGGCTGGGCACGCTGTTCAACCGGCGCCTGTTCGGCCTGTTCGGTCCCCGGACGGCCGGCTGACCAGAAGGGCCCGGCTACAGCCGGGCCGCCCCCAGGATATGGCCGTCCGCGGCCTGCAGCAGCACCGCCGTCCGGTCGCCCTCCGGCCGTGCCGCGGCGACAGAGCCGCCCGGAATCCAGCCGTCCAGCCGGGTCAGGCTGCGCACGACATTGCGGTCGACCAGGGTCTTGCCGGCATTCTCGCCCCGCCGCACCGGCGTGTCGTGCCGGTCGTCGAAGCCGACCAGCCACAGCACCGCGTCGGCCGGGGCCGCCGGATCGACCGCCACCTGCAGCCCCGTGCCGGACGCGGTGAGCTGCACCGGCACCGACGGGTCGGTGCGGGCCGTGGCGATCGCCGAGTCCAACGCTTCGCGGTCGGAGCCGACGACGTCGCCGCGGCCGTCGATCACCGCCTGCGGCGTATAGACCTGGTCCGAGCCCAGCTGCGCGGCATAGGCGGTCTGCCGCGCCGTGGCCCAGGGGCCGGAGAACGGGTCGGTCCAGCCCAGCCGGTTCCAGTAGTCGACATGGAAGGCCAGCGCCAGCACATCGGGCCGGTCGGCCAGTGTCGACAGCAGCGCATCCGCCGGCGGGCAGGAGGAGCAGCCCTGCGAGGTGAACAGCTCCACCACCACCGGCCGCTCGGTGGCCTGGGCCGGTAGGGCGGCCAGGGCGGTTGCGGCCAGCAAGCCGGTCAGAAGCGATCGGATCATGATGTATCCCTCAAACGGCGTCCCGTCTCCGGTTCGGCCCGGTCCGGCGCAGGGTTACAACTGCGATTCAGCCGGGCCTCACATCCTCTCTTGATTCGCGACTGATAATCGTTCTCAATCAACTCGCCGTTCCAACGGGAGCCGAGAATGGACAAGGACCAGATCACCGAGCCGAGTGACCGCCGCGCCCTGCCTTTCCCCGAGCAGCTGGTGCTGTGGGCGCTGCGCCTCAGCGTCGTCGGGCTGAAGACCGGGGCGCCGACCGACCATCCGGTGCTGCTGGCCTTCCGCAAGGTCGGTGCCGAGCCGGCGGCGGAGCGGGTCGGCCTCCTCACCCGCATCATCGGCTTCGGCGCCGAGCGGCGGGTGCAGATCGGCGTGCCCTGCGCCTTCACCGTCACCGAGGATGAGCGCCGGATCCTGGACCTGGTGGCGATCGGCCAGGCGGGCGTAGTGGGCACGCTGATGCTGCGCGGCATGCTGTCGCCGGCCGCCTGCCGCGCCGCCGCCGGCCTCTGTTCCGAACTCGGCGAGCTGCTGGCGGGGGCAGGGATGCTGCTGCAGCGCCCGGCCGCGCCGCCGCGGCCGCTGCGGATCCCGGCGAACACCCCGTCCTTCGGCCTAGTCCGGGCGGCGCTGTCATGAGCGACGAGGCGCATGACTGTGATGATGCCGGCGCCCCGGCCCTGACCCGGGCCGAGACCTTGGTGCTGTGGGCGATCCGCGCCTGGGTGGCCGGCCATCGCCATGGCATCCCGGTGCTGGCCAACCTCCGCACCGCCTTCCGCAACGAGGGCGCGCCGGCGGCAGCGGAGGCGGTGGACGACCTGATGGGCTTCATCGCCAATGGCGCCGGCCGTACCATCCAGGTGAACTGCCCGCGCTGCCGGCAGGTGACGGAGGATGAGCGGCTGCTGCTCGATGTCGTGGCGCTGCACCAGCAGGGCGAGACGATCTGGGTGCCGTTCCTGGCCCGCGCCCTCCTGACGCCCGCCGCCACCCGGCTGTGCGGGCCGATCTTCGCCGCCGTGGCCGACGCCCTGCAGGATGGCGGCATCGGGTTGCCACCGGTCGCCGGCCAGGTGCCGCTGGAGGCCGCGGCCCATGCCGTCCCGGCCGGGACGACAATCCACTGACCGGACCGGGCATCAAGGGTTGCCCTCGATCCGGTTTGCCGCCATGAATCGGGTCGGAATAGCAGGAAGCGAACAGCTGGCCGATGCGTGGCGGACGTGTGTTGCTGGTCGAGGACGACGTGCTGGTGCGTCTCCTCGCCGTGGAGGCCCTGATCGATGGCGGCTTCGATGTCGCCGAGGCGGCGGACGGGCCCGAGGCGTTGCGCCTGCTCGATGGCGGCGACTTCGACCTGATGATCACCGATGTCGGCCTGCCGGGCATGTCGGGCGCCGAGCTGGCCGTCCAGGTGCGGCGCGAGCGCCCTTCGCTGAAGGTGCTCTTCACCACCGGCTATGGGGCAGAGGACGGGGTGCCCCAGGACCTGCCCACCCTGCGCAAGCCCTACGCTGCCGACGCCCTGGCCTCGACCGTGCGGTCGCTGCTGGCGTCCTAGCCTGCTGCCTCAGCCCTGTCCCACGATCGGGCCGCCATGGACATGCGGCGGCAGCGCCTCGGTCGGGCCGCCGGGCATGATCGGGCGAGGCGCGAAGCGGCCCAGCGAGATCAGCCGGTCATACATCACCAGCGCCCCGGCCAGGGACAGGTTCAGCGAGAAGCGGGTCGGGATCTGCACGATATGGTCGCAGCGCGCGATCATCTCGCGCGACAGGCCGCCGCGCTCCGACCCCAGCACATAGACGGCGCGCCGGGGGTGACGGAAGCTCGGCAGGGCGACGGAGTCGGCCATCAGCTCGATCCCGACCAGCGCGCAGCCCTGCGGCAGGGTCAGGGAAGCGACGTCGGGATAGGTGTAGAGCGGCACCGTGCCGGCGGCGCTGGAGGTGTCGCTCCATCCGAAATCCAC
The DNA here is from genome assembly GCF_039594555.1 of Inquilinus sp. Classification (GTDB taxonomy): domain Bacteria; phylum Pseudomonadota; class Alphaproteobacteria; order DSM-16000; family Inquilinaceae; genus Inquilinus. The sequence goes on along the minus strand of NZ_JBCNNF010000271.1, from coordinate 6,006 downwards.
CGTCTCGGCCACCGGCGCCACGGTGAAGCAGAAGGCCGCGCCGAAGGCGTGGCCGGTGCGCAGCAGGGCGCCCACATTCATCGGCTTGCTGATGCCCTCGCAGCCGATCGCGAAATAGCCTTTCATCCGGGTCCTGTCCGTGTCGTCAGGCTGCGACCTTGCCCCGCGCCGGTCGGAAGGGCAAGGTGCGCGCCGGAACCGGCCCCGCTGATCCCGTCGAGACGACCATGACCGATCCTCATCATCACGACCACGCGCACGCCCACGGCCCCGCCATCGGAACTGCCGATCTCGCGGCCGGCGGCGCGCCGATCCTGGTCGAGGTCACCCGCGGTTCGGTGGTGGAAAGCCGCCACCGCGGCAGTGCCCTGATCGTCGACCGCCATGGCGGGGTGCATGGCCATTGGGGCGACATCTCCCGGCCGGTCTATGCCCGCTCGGCGATCAAGTCGCTGCAGGCGATCCCGCTGGTCGAGAGCGGCGCGGCCGACGCCTTCGGCCTGGGCGACGAGGAACTGGCGCTGGCCTGCGCCTCGCATGGCGGCGAGCCGGGGCATGTCGAGCGCGTGGCGGCCTGGCTGGCGAAGATCGGCCTGTCCGAAGCCGACCTGGAATGCGGCACCCACCTGCCGTTCCACGAAGGCTCGGCCCATGCGCTGGTCTGCCGCCACGAGCATCCGTCGGCCCTGCACAACAACTGCTCCGGCAAGCACACCGGCTTCCTGACCACCGCGGTCCATCTCGGCGAGAAGACCAAGGGCTACATCCGCTACGACCACCCGGTGCAGCAACGCATCCTCGGCGTGCTCGAGCAGATGACCGGCTGCGGCCTGGGCGACGCGCCCTGGGCGGCCGATGGCTGCTCGATCCCGACCATCGCCATCCCGCTGGAGGGGCTGGCCTTCGCCATGGCCCGGATCGCCGACCCGGACGACCTGCCTTCGAGCCGGCGCGACGCGGTGCTGCGCATCCGCAAGGCCTGGGCGGCGCATCCCTTCCTGGTGGCCGGCACCGGCCGCTTCGACACCGAGATGATGCAGGCCTGCCACGGCCGGGTGATGACCAAGGTCGGGGCCGAGGGCGTGTTCTGCGCCGCGCTGCCGGAATACGGCCTGGGCGTCGCCCTCAAGATCGATGACGGGGCGGACCGGGCGGCGAATGTCGCCATGGCTGCGATCCTGAAGCGGATCGGCGCGCTGGACGATGCCGACCAGGACGCCGCTGGCCGCTGGCTGGCGCCGGAGATCAAGACCCGGCAGGGCGTGACGGTCGGGGTGGTGCGCGGCGCCGAGGGACTGGCCGGCTAGTTCGCCCGGTTCCAGGCGGCGGTGGCGAAGCCGGCGGCGACCAGCACGCCGGCGCCGGCCCGGTTGATCAGGCGCAGCACCGACGGCCGGCCGATGGTGTCACGCAGCCGGGCGCCGATCCACGCATAGGCGGCGGCGTTCAGCGCGGCGAGGGTGACGAAAGTGCCCTCCAGCACCGCCATCTGCGGCAGCAGCGGCGCCTCCGGATGCACGAATTGCGGCAGGAAGGCGACGAAGAAGACGATGCTCTTCGGGTTCAGTGCGGTTACCGCGAAGGCGTGCAGCAGCATGGCGCGGGGCGACCGCTCGGTCCCCGGCGCCACGAGGCCATCGGCTTTGGGGGCGGCGCGCCACAGCTTGATGCCGAGATAGACCAGATAGGCCGCGCCGATCCATTTCAGCGCGGTGAAGGCAGTGGCCGAGGCGGCCAGCAGGGCGCCCAGCCCCAGCAGCGACAGCGTCATCGCCGTCAGGTCGCCCAGCGCCACGCCGGCGACGATCCACCAGGCATGCGACCGGCCGCGGCCCAGCGCGTAGGACAGCACCAGGGTGACGGTCGGGCCCGGGATGATCAGGACGATGAAGGCGGCGAGCAGGAAGGCGAACCACAGGTCCAGCGACATGGCGACGGCTCCTCTTGGCGAGCCGCCAGCAATCCATGGCCCCAAGGATTTGTCCAGCGGCGCGGCGACCGCGCCGCTGGACCGGCCGTTCAGTCGTGCCAGAACGAGTCTCGGGTCACCTTCACCTTGCCGGATTCGATGTCCGAGACCTTGATCGCCGGATAGCCGACGGTCCAGTCGGCGCTGGATGTCCAGGCATCGATCACCATGTCGCGCATCTCCGCCGCCCCGGCCGCGACGCGCTGGGTGACGAAGCCGACCGCCGCCGGCGCCGGGGTGGTGTAGTTGTTGCTGACCGGGGCCAGCTGGTAGGTCTGCTCGACCGTGCCCAGGGTCGCCTTCAGATAGTCATGCACGCGCTGCTCGATCTGGCAGCCGCAGTCGCGATAGCGCGGCAGGGCGGCGCGGATCGCCCGCTCGGTGATGAAGCTCTTGACGAAGCTGCCCTCGAACGGCGCATGGATCGGGGCGTTGGTGTAGTTGTTCGGGTTCGGGTAGTTGCCCCAGCCGTTGAAATGCACCGAGACATGCATCGGCTGGCTGCCATCGGCCACGTAATGGCCCCAGACGCCGATGTCGCGCAGCAGCAGCTTGCGGCGCAGCTCCAGCTGCACCGCGAAGAATTCGCGGTCGGCGCGGTTCGAGGCGGTGCGCAGGCCGGCCGTCAGGGCGCGCACCCAGGCAAAATCCATGCGGACCTGCTGCCAGCCGTCGATGATGCTGTAGTACAGGTAGCCGGCGCCATACTGGGTCTGGCCGCCGGCGCGCAGCGCGGTGTCGAAGTCGCGGCGCGACACCGGCATGGCGTTGAAATCGACGCCGCCCAGCACCTTGCCGGAATCGTCGATGTCGATGAAGTGGCCGGGGTCGCGCTCGAAATCATGGGTCTGGCCGGCGCCCTTGGAAACGTCGAGCTCGGCGTTCCATTCGGAGATCGCGGTGTCCGACTGCCACCCCAGCATCGCCTTGATCTGCCAGGGCAGGTTGTCCGCGGCGACCTCGCCGATCGTGACATGGCCGGTATGGCCCCAGGCCCAGGCCCGGTTCTCGGCGGCGGCCGTCGCCAGAACCAGGGTCGAGACCAGACCGATGGCGCGCAGCGCGCGCCGCTTCGCGGTACGAATCATCCTGTCCCCCATGTTTGTCCGATGGGTTTCGCCGAAACGATGCGGCGAAATCAGGATGCTCCTAGCAGTGTTCGGGCGCCGCTCCCATAAAGGTTCGGTGACGAATTCCTTCCAGGAGCGACTATTTCGTTATGGAATTTGCATAGAACCCAATGGTTCTATTTTCGGTGGTGCGGCCTAGCGCTTCTTCCGACCCAGACGCCTGGCATTGGCGGAGGCGACGCGATGGGCCGGCGCCAAGCTGGCATCGGCCAGGGCGGCGGCATCCGCCGCCAGCCGTCGCCCGGCATCTGCGGCCTGGTCCGTGCCTGCCTGCAGCCAGTGCTGCCACGCCGTCGCCGGGCTGGTCCAAGCGGCGGCGGCAAGCTGGGCCTGGGTGCCGAACCAGAAGGCCCAGCCCCATTGTGCGGCTGCCATGCGCTGCGCCACCCCGGCGCCCGTTTCCGCGGCGACGGCCATCTTTTCCGCCACCATGCGGGTGAATTCGGGGTTGCCCAGCGCCACCGGATTGCCGGCGGCCTGCGCCAGCATCAGGCTGCGGTGACCGATCGTCTGCCCGGCGGCAATGGCCATCTCGGCCATCCGGATCATCGGATCGGCAGGCCGGCGCCGCCGCGTTGTCCTCTTCCTGGTCATTCTTTTCCCGGATTGCCAAAGTTCAGCTGGGTGCCGACCGGGCGGAAGCCCAGCCTGGCATAGAGGATCTCCGCCCCCGCCGCGGCGGACAGCCAGGCGACGTCGTGGCCTTCTCCGAAATACGAGTCGAGCAGGCAGCGGCACACCGCCTCGGCCAAGCCGCGGCGGCGGAAGGCCGGCCGGGTGCCCACCGCCGCCAGCTCGGCGGTGTCGCCGCCGATCAGCAGCAGGCCGCTGGCCGCCGGCACGCCCTCCAGCCGGGCCAGGGCGGCCTGCCGGGTGCCGCGGGCCAGGCCCTGCCGCAGCCGGATACGGAAATCCGCCTGTCCGGCCTCGTCCAGCGGCTGATCGAAGGCCTCGTGCTGCACCAGCATCAGCGCGTCGATCGCCGCCTCGTCCCCCAGCGCCAGCAGCCGGGCCGGCCCGTTGGCGTTGGCCTCGCGGCCGGGGCGCCAGGCGTCACGGTGCAGCAACATCAGCGGCGCCTCCATCTCCCGCTCATAGCCCATGGCGTAGAGCGTCGGGGACAGGGCAGGGTACAGCTCACGGAAGAACTCGATGCGGAACCGCCGTCCGGCGGCGTCGAAGGCCTGCTGCAGCTCGGCCACCGCCGGGCGCCAGTCCGGCGCTGGGGCGACCGGCACGGCGAAGCTCTGGATCGGGTCGTCGCTGGCGTCGGAGACGAACAGCGCGAAGGGGCCGATATCGGCCCGCTGCCGCCCCTCGGTCGCGGCCGCCAGCGTGTTGGGGACCAGACGCTGCAGCAGCGCCCGGTTCACCGCGGGCCCCCGATCATGGACGGATCACGACAGGGCGGGGAGGAGGCGGTCCATCGCGGTCTGCAGCCGTTCGACCGATCCGGCGAAGCACAGCCGCAGATGGCCTTCGCCGCCCGGCCCGAAGGCCGAGCCCGGGGCCAGGCCGACATTCGCCTCGTGCAGCAGCCGCAGCGCCAGGGCCCGGCTGTCCGGCTCGCCCTCGACCCGGAAGAACAGATAGAAGGCGCCGTCCGGCCGGGTCAGCCGGACCCGCGGCGATTCGGACAGCCGGCTGATCACCAGGTCGCGCGCGGTGCGGCAGCGGTCGACCTGGCTCCGGATGAACGGCTCGCCCTGCTCGATCGCGGCCACCGCGCCGTACTGCAGGAAGGTCGGCACGCCCGAGGTGTTGAACTGCTGCAGGTTCTCATAGACCTGCCCCAGCTCCTCCGATGCCACCACCCAGCCCATGCGCCAGCCGGTCATCGCCCAGTTCTTGGAGAAGGTGTTGACCACCACCAGCCGGTCCTCCGGCTCGGCGATCGCCAGGAAGGACGGTGCCGTCGGGCGGTCATAGACGAAGCGGGCATAGACCTCGTCGGCGACGATCCAGATGCCGCGGGCGCGGCAGAACTCCAGGATCGCCTTCTGCTCCTCGGCGGTCAGGGTCCAGCCGGTCGGGTTGCCCGGGCTGTTCAGAAACAGGGCGCGGGTGCGCGGGCCGCAGGCGGCGAACAGCCGGTCAAGGTCCAGCCGCCAGCGGCCGTTCTCGACCCCGATCGGCACCGGAACGGTGCGGCCGCCGGCGATCTCGACGGCGCTGAAGATGTTCGGCCAGACCGGGACAGGCATCACCACTTCGTCGCCGGCCGAGACCAGCGCCTGCATGGTCATCATGATCGCCTGCATGCCGCCGACGGTCACATAGATCCGGCCGGCGGGCACGGTGGCGCCGGCCACCCGGCCGACATAGCCGGCCAGGGCCTCGCGCAGCGGCGGGATGCCGCGCTGCCAGGTGTAGAAGGTCTGGCCCTCGGCCAGGGCACGGTTGGCCGCCTCGCCGATGAAGGCCGGCGTCGGCTGGTCGCCCTCGCCGACCCACAGCGGGATCAGGTCGGGCTTGCCGCGCCCGGCATTGACGACCTCGACGATGCCGCTCTCCGGCAGCCGCGCGATGTCGCGGCGAATGCCGCCCAGAAGACCCGTCGCCATATGTCCGTCCACGCTGACCTCTCCCCGTCTTTGCGGCGGAAGGTAGCAAGACGGGGCGGCAGGCGTCATGTGCGGCCCGCGCATGGGCGTCGCGCAGTGCAAGCGGACGACCAAAGGACGGCAGGGAAATTTCCAGGGAACCGATCGGGGCGCGCACCGTTAGGAAGCCTGAGGCCCCAACGGCGCTGGTTCGTGAGCGGCTTCGGTCGCCCGCCAGTGGCGGGTCTCGGCGGCAACGGCGGATCCCTCCCCGCCGCGGCCGTGCGATGCAGGACCCCGTGACCGGATCCCCCCTCCGGGTCACGGGCGGCGGCGGGGCATTTTCGCCCCGCCGCCGGGCTGC
>NZ_JBCNNF010000270.1:0-9597 GCF_039594555.1 Inquilinus sp. | reverse complement strand
GGCCCCTTGTGCTCGATCGTCAGGTAGGAGATGCAGCGCCGGGCGTCGAGCCGGTAGGGTGCCGGGAAGGCCGAGGTCGGGCAGATGTCGAGGCAGGCATGGCAGGAGCCGCAGCGGTCGCGCTCCGGCGCGTCCGGCGGCAACTCGATCGCCAGGTAGATCTCGCCCAGGAACAGCCAGGAGCCCCAGTCGCGCGACACCAAGTTGGTGTGCTTGCCCTGCCAGCCGATCCCGGCCCGCATCGCCAGCGGCTTCTCCATCACCGGCGCGGTGTCGACGAAGACCTTCAGCTCGGTCTTGAAGGTGCGGTGGATCCAGCCGCCCAGCGCCTTCAGCTTCTTCTTGACCACGTCATGGTAGTCGCGGCCCTGGGCATAGACCGAGATCACCCCCCTCTCCCGCTGCTCGAGCAGCGGCAGCGGATCCTCGGCCGGGCCGTAATTGAGGCCGAGCGACAGCACGGTCAGGGCGTCAGGCCACAGCGTCTGCGGGTCGGCGCGGCGGTCGGTATTGGCCTCCAGCCAGCCCATGTCGCCGTGCTGGCCCTCGCCGAGGAACAGCTCCAGCCGCTCCCGCAGCCTGGGGTCGGGCGTGGCGGCGGCGAAGCCGGCGGTGTCGAAGCCGAGGGCGAAGGCCTCGGCCCGGATACGGTCTTTTATGTCGGCCGCGCCGCTCATCCTCGTCCGCGGTAGGAGGGCACGCCCTGGTCGGGCAGCCACAGGCCCTCGGGCGCCGGCCCGCTCTGGTAGAACACGTCGATCGGGATGCCGCCGCGCGGGTACCAGTAGCCGCCGATGCGCAGCCAGCGCGGCTTCATCGCCTTGATCAGCCGCTCCGCCACATAGACGGTGCAGTCCTCGTGGAAGGCGCCGTGGTTGCGGAACGAGCCGAGGAACAACTTCAGCGACTTGCTCTCGACGATCTTCGCCGCCGGGGCATAGTCGATCACCAGATGGGCGAAGTCGGGCTGGCCGGTGATCGGGCACAGCGAGGTAAATTCCGGCGCGGTGAAGCGCACCAGGTACAGCTGCTTGGGGCGCGGGTTCGGCACCGTCTCCAGCACCGCGTCCTCCGGCGAGGCCGGCAGCGCCGTGGCCTGGCCGAGCTGGGTGAGGGCTTCCGTGCCTTGCGCCTTTGCCTTGCGGGCCATGATCTCTCCTCAGAGGGCCGGGATGTCGCCCTGCGCCTGCTCCGCCTCGAAGGCGGAGGCGAAGGCGTCGAGCGTGCCGGCGGTGATGGCGCCGCGCAGCCCGGCCATCAGGTCCTGATAATAGGTCAGGTTGTGCTGGGTCAGCAGCATCAGCCCCAAGACCTCCTCACTACGGATCAGATGGTGCAGATAGGCGCGGCTGTACTGCCGGCAGGCCGGGCAGCGGCAGGCTTCGTCCAGCGGGCGCTGGTCGTCCTGGTGGCGGGCGTTGCGCAAATTGACCGTGCCGCGGCGGGTGAAGGCCTGGCCGGTGCGGCCGGACCGGGTCGGCAGCACGCAGTCGAACATGTCGACGCCGCGGCGGACCGAGCCGACCAGGTCCGACGGCTTGCCCACGCCCATCAGGTAGCGCGGCCGGTCGTCCGGCAGCGCCGGCACGGTGACGTCGAGGGCGGCGAACATCCGCTCCTGCCCCTCGCCCACCGCCAGGCCGCCGATGGCATAGCCCTCGAAGCCGATCGCGGTCAGCGCCGCCGCGGATTCCAGCCGGAGGTCGGGGTAGATGCTGCCCTGGACGATGCCGAACTGGCCGTAGCCGGGCCGGGCGACGAAGGCGTCGCGCGAGCGCTGCGCCCAGCCCATCGACAGCCGCATCGAGCTGGCCGCCACCTCCGGCTCCGCCGGGAAGGGCGTGCACTCGTCGAAGGCCATGGTGATGGTGGCATCGAGCAGGTGCTGGATCTCGGTCGACCGCGCCGGGGACAGCCGGTGCTCGCTGCCGTCGAGATGCGAACGGAAGGTTACGCCGTCCTTGTCCATGCGCCGCAGCTGCGACAGCGACATCACCTGGAAGCCGCCGGAATCGGTCAGGATCGGGCCTGGCCAGTTCATGAAGCGGTGCAGGCCACCCAGCCGGGCCACCCGCTCCGCCCCCGGGCGCAGCATCAGGTGGTACGTGTTGCCCAGCACGATCTGGGCGCCGGTGGCCGCCACCTCCTCCGGCCGCATCGCCTTCACCGTCGCGGCGGTGCCGACCGGCATGAAGGTCGGGGTCTGGACCACGCCATGGGCGGTGTGCAGGCGGCCGGTGCGGGCGGCGCCGTCGCGCGCCAGGGGTTCGAAGCGGAACTCAGTCATCTCTGTCCGACCGGTGCAGCAGGCAGGCGTCGCCGTAGGAGTAGAAACGGTAGCCCGCGGAAATGGCATGGGAATAGGCCTGCTTCATCCGCTCTATGCCGGCGAAGGCGCAGACCAGCATGAACAGGGTCGACCGAGGCAGGTGGAAATTCGTCACCAGCAGGTCGACGGCGCGGAAGCGGTAGCCCGGGGTGATGAAGATCGCCGTCGACCCGTCGAAAGGCCGCACGGTGCCGTCCCCGGCCGCCGCGCTCTCCAGCAGGCGCAGGCTGGTGGTGCCGACCGAGACGATGCGGCCGCCGGCGGCGCGCACGGCGTTGATCCGCTCCGCGGCCACGGCGGTCAGCACGCCGCGCTCGGCATGCATGACATGGCCTTCGACCGTGTCGCTCTTCACCGGCAGGAAGGTGCCGGCGCCGACATGCAGGGTCAAGCGGACCGTCTCGATGCCGTGCGCCGCCAGCGCGTCCAGCAGCGACGGAGTGAAGTGCAGCCCGGCGGTCGGCGCGGCGACGGCGCCGTCATGCCGGGCGAAGACGGTCTGGTAGTCGGTGCGGTCGCGCTCATCCGGCCCGTCCGGCCGGTCGATATAGGGCGGCAGCGGGATCTCGCCGTGCCGCTGCAGCTGGGCGGCCAGGTTGGCGGGATCGTCGAAGGCGACCTCGACCTCGCCGGCCTCGCCCTTGGCGACGATGGTGGCGGCGAAGTCGTCGGCGAACCGGACCACGTCGCCTGGCTTCAGCTTCTTGGCCGGGCGGGCGAAGGCGCGCCAGCGCCCGGCCTCGGCCGGCTGGTGCAGCATGATCTCGATCCCCGCCAGGCCGCGCTTGCCGTGCAGCCGGGCCGGGATGACGCGGGTGTCGTTGACCACCAGCAGGTCGCCGGCGCGCAGCCGGCCCGGCAGGTCACCGATATGCCGGTCAGCCAGGCCGTCGGCCGCGACCTCGAGCAGCCGGGCGGCTTCGCGCGGCTCGGCCGGCCGGTCGGCGATCAGCTGCCGCGGCAGGTCGAAATCGAACTCGTCGACACGCATCGGAACAGGGTCAGCCGTTCTGCAGCGCCGGCATCGGCATGACCAGGTTCATCAGCGCCCGGAACGGCGCCAGGAACAAGAGGGCGCAGGCCAGTTTCACCGACAGGTCGCCGGCCATCAGGGTCAGGATCGGCAGGCCGGTGCCGGCGAAGGCGATGGTGAAGAAGATCGCGGTGTCGACCACCGAGCCGAGGGCCGAGCCGATGAAGGGCGCGCGCCACCAGGCGGCGCGGCGCAGCCGGTTGAAGATGTGGATGTCGAGCAGCTGCCCGACCAGGAAGGCGGTGCCGGAGGCGACGGCGATGCGCCAGTCGGCCAGCCACAGCGACAGCACCACCGCCAGGGCGAAGCCGGTATAGGCGACCTGGCGGGCGCGATGCGGACCGAAGAAGCGGTTGGTCAGGTCGGTGACCAGGAAGGTGACCGGATAGGTGAAGGCACCCCAGGTCAGCCAGTCGTTGATCGGGAACTGGACCAGGTAGTTCGAGGCCAGCACGACGGCGATCATCGCGATCAGCGCCAGGCCCATGCCGCGGGTTTCGGTGCGCAAGACAGGCTCTTCCAATGCAAAACGCCCGCGGCGCAGCCATCCGGCGCCCGGGTCCGGTGGGGCTTTTAGCGCAACTCGGCCGGCTTGGCCACCGTCGCGGCCCGCGGGGCGGTCATGCCGCCTGGCGGGGCCGCAGGATCCGCCCGAGCAGCGAGAGCGCGAGGCCGATCACCAGGAACACGCCGAAGATGATGCCGAACAGGCTGGGCAGGAACCAGCGCCCGGCGAAGCCGTCGACCGCCGCGTCGCCGGGATCGGCCGGATCATAGGCCACCGGCAGATGCTGCCCGCGGGCGAAGGAGGAGCTGCGCACCGGGCTATGGAACTGCGCCGTCGCGCCCTCCGCCGTGGTGAACTCGACCACCGGCCCATTGTTGAAGTCGACGATCACGCCGTCGGTCGTGGCCGTGCGGCTGCTGTCCTTCTCCCGCCACGCCAGCACGCCGGCGGCGATCAGGCCGACGAGGCCAAGGCCGAAGAAGACCAATCCCAGAATGGGCAGAGCCCGCACGCCGGTGACTCGAGCCATCGCCGCCTCCCCTCGTTTCGCCGAGGATCGGGCATAACCCGGTATTGTGGCAATCTCCGGGACTTCAGGGTTGGACCAAGAGGAACAGCACGGCGCCGGCGCCCAGCAGCAGCAGGGGATTGACCCGGGTGAACAGCAGGGACAGGCAGGAGATCGCGGCGATGGCCCAGGCCAGCACTCCGCCCTCCGCCGCCTGCAGCAGGGTGAAAGACGCGGCCAGCACCATGCCGGCGGCGACCGGCGCCAGCCCGGTCTCGACCGCCCGCTGCCACGGCGCGCCGCGATACCGGGCCCACAGCCGGGCCAGGCCGTAGACCAGCAGCGAGGACGGGACGAAGATCGCGGTCGTCGCCACCAGCGCCCCGGCCCAGCCGGCGGCCTGCCAGCCGACCAGCGTCACCAGCAGCGACCCCGGCCCCGGCGTCATCCGCGACAGGCCGAACAGGTCGAGGAAGCGGGCGTCGGTCATCCAGCCATAGACGCCGACCGACTGGCGGTGGATGTCGGCGACGATGCTCTGGCCGCCGCCGACGCTGAGGAAGGACAGCGGCACGAAGACGATCAGCAGCCGCACCAGCACATTGTCCATCAGCCCCTCCGTGGCCGGTCCATCGCTCAGTCCCTCCGCGGCCGCCAGGCGGCATAGGCAATGCTGAGCGGCGCCAGCACCGCCATCACCGGCAGCAGCGGCAGGCGCAGCACACCGATGGCCAGGAAGGTGGCGATGATGATCGCCACCGGCACGAGGGAGCGCGCCGCCCGACGCGCAGCGCGCACGCCCATCTGCAGCGACAGCCCGACCGCGGCGGCCGCAGCACCGGCGAGCGCCAGGTGGACGGAGCGATACTGCGCCACCTCGGCGAAGGCCGCGGCGGCAGCGATGGCGACCAGCATCGCCGGCACGATCATGCCCAGCACCCCGGCCAGCGCCCCCGGCCCGCCGCGCAGGCGGAAGCCGATCCACAGCGACAGGTTGACGACGTTGACGCCGGGAAAGGCCTGGGCCAAAGCGAGGCCGTTGAGGAAGTCGGCCTCCGACACCCAGCGCCGGTTCTGCACGAACTCCCGCAGCATCCAGCCGCTCAGCCCGCCGCCGAAGCTGGTCAGCCCGATCTTGCTGAAGGCCAGGAAGATCTGACCCAGGCCCGGCGGCCCGGCCGCCATCTCCGCTGCGGTCTCAGCCATGCCTGCCGACCCCTATTCTCCGCGATGCCCCAACTCAAGCGCAGGCGCGGCAAGGCAACAAGGGGCGCGACACCGAGTCCGGGTATCATCGTCCAGTCGCCATGGCAGCGAGGGACGACGCCGAATGCCGATGCCGGATCATCGATCATCGTACCGCTCCGCCGACCGGGCATCGCCGGCCCCGCGCTACGACGTGCCGATTCTGGCTTTCATGGGCGCGTGGATGCTGGTGCTGTCCTGGGACATCGGCGGAGCCAACGGCCTGGTCTTCCCCGGCGGGATCGGCTGGACCATGGTGCTGATCGCGCTGCTGCGCTTCGCCACCAACCCGCATCTCGCCGGCCCGCGAGCCTCCCGCGCCATGGCCGGGCTTTGGCTGGGATGCGCCCTCGTCTTCCTGCTGATCGTTGGCGCCGAGCTGTTCCTCGGCCGCGGGATGCCGCAGAGCTGGAGAGACGCTGCGGTCGAGGCCCTGCACATCCGGCGGGTGGACCGCAGCTACGCCCCTTGAACCGGGGCGGATTTAGAACTCCTCGACGCTGAGCACCCCCGGCACCGATTTCAGCGCCGCCTTGGCCTTGCCGCCCACCGCATAGCCCCCGGGCAGCTCGATCTCGACCTCCTCGGTCGGCGACAGCAGCAGCTGCAGGTTGACCTTGCAGCGGCCCTGCCCCTCGCGGTCCAGCAGCCCGTGCAGCGGCTGGATCGCCTGCACCCCGTCGACATAGATCACGAACCGGGCGGCGCTCTTCGCCAGGGCCTGATCTATCGGCTCGACCGATAGCGCGGTCAGCCGCAGCTCCTCGCCGCGGCTCTGAATCTCCACCGCCATCGCCAGGGCGGCGCCAACCTCGAGCAGCTGCCGGGCCGTGGCCAGGGTCTCGGCGAAGAAGGTGACCTCGAACACCCCGCTGGCGTCGGAGAAGGTGCCGAAGCACATGCGGTTGCCGGTCTTGGTCGTCATCTCGCGCTTCGCCATCAGGATGCCGGCGAGGCGCAGCTGGGTGTGCCCCATCCGCATCTTCTGCCCGATCTCGGCCGAGCGCACCGAGCCCAGGCGCTTGGTGTTGTAGGTGTCGAGCGGATGGGCCGAGAGGTAGAAGCCGACCGCGTCGAATTCCTGCTTCAGCCGCTCCATCGAATCCCAGTCCGGGATGCTGGGCAGCGGCGGCGCGCTGAGGCCCCCGCCGGCCGGGCCGCCGAACAGGCCGATCTGGCCGCTGTCGCGCTCCGCCGCCACGGTGTGGGCATAGCGCAGCAGCGTCTCGAAGGAGGCGACAACGCGCGCACGGTTCTTGTCGATCGAATCGAAGGCGCCGGCCCGGGCCAGGTTCTCCAGCTGGCGCTTGTTCAGCAGCTTGAGGTCGAGCCGCCGCGCCAGGTCGAACAGGTCTTTGAAGGGCCCGCCGCGCTCCCGCTCCTGCACCAGGCTGCGCATCGCCTCCGGCCCGACGCCCTTGATCGCGCCGAGGGCGTAGCGGATGGCCTTGGCGCCATCGGGCAGCGTCTCCACCGCGAACACCGCGTCGGACTTGTTGATGTCCGGGATCAGCAGCTTGATCTTGAGGCGCGTCAGCTCCTGCCGGAAGACGTTCAGCTTGTCGGTGTTGCCGAGGTCGAGCGTCATCGACGCGGCCAGGAACTCGACCGGGTGGTTCGCCTTCAGATAGGCGGTCTGGTAGGCGACGATGGCATAGGCGGCGGCGTGCGACTTGTTGAAGCCGTAGCCGGCGAACTTCTCGACCTGGTCGAAGATGTTGGCGGCCTGCCCCTCCGGCACGCCGCGCGCCGACGCGCCCTCGACGAAGGTCTTCTTCTGGGCATCCATCTCCGCCTTGATCTTCTTGCCCATGGCGCGGCGCAGCAGGTCGGCGCCGCCAAGCGAATAGCCCGCCAGGGTCTGCGCCACCTGCATCACCTGCTCCTGATAGACCATGATGCCGTAGGTCTCTTCCAGGATCGGCTGCAGCGACGGGTGCAGATAGTCCGGCGCCTTCGTGCCGTTTTTCACCTCGATGTAGGTCGGGATGTTGTCCATCGGGCCGGGGCGGTACAGCGCCACCAGCGCGATGATGTCCTCGACCCGGTTCGGCTTCATCCGGCGCAGCACGTCGCGCATGCCCGAGCTTTCCAGCTGGAACACGCCGGTCGATTCCGCCCGCCCGAGCATGGCGTAGGTGGTCGGATCGTCGAGCGGGATCTTCGCCAGGTCGATGTCGAGGCCGCTGGCCTTCAGCAGGTTCTCCGCCGTGCGCAGCACGGTCAGGGTCTTCAGGCCGAGGAAGTCGAACTTCACCAGCCCGGCCTGCTCGACATACTTCATGTTGAACTGGGTGGCCGGGATCGGCGAGCGCGGGTCTCGGTACAGCGCCACCAGCTCGTGCAGCGGCCGGTCGCCGATGACGACGCCGGCGGCGTGGGTCGAGGCGTGGCGGTACAGCCCCTCCAGCTTCATCGCCAGGTCGATCAGGTGGCGCACCCGCTCGTCGTTGTCGCGCTCCTGCTGCAGCGCCGGCTCGCCCTCGATCGCCTGGGCCAGGGTGACCGGGTTCGCCGGGTTGTTCGGCACCAGCTTGCAGATGCGGTCGACCTGGCCATAGGGCATCTGCAGCACGCGGCCGACGTCGCGCAGCACGGCGCGGGCCTGCAGCTTTCCGAAGGTGATGATCTGCGCCACCCGGTCGTGCCCGTAGCGGTCGCGGACATAGGAGATCACCTCGTCGCGCCGGTCCTGGCAGAAGTCGATGTCGAAGTCCGGCATCGACACGCGCTCGGGGTTCAGGAAGCGCTCGAACAGCAGGCCGAAGCGCAGCGGGTCGAGGTCGGTGATGGTCAGCACCCAGGCGACGACCGAGCCGGCGCCGGAGCCGCGGCCCGGCCCGACCGGGATGTCGTGCGCCTTGGACCATTTGATGAAGTCCGAGACGATCAGGAAATAGCCCGGGAACCCCATCTTCTCGATGACGTCGAGCTCATAGTCGAGGCGGGCGGTGTATTTCTCCCGCACCGCCTCGCGCGCCTCGGCCGTCATCTCCGGCGTGTAGACATGCGCCTCCAGCCGGGCCTTCAGCCCCTCATGCGCCTGGGCCCGCAGCTCCTCCGCCTCGCTGCGGCCGGCATCGCCGGTGAAGGCGGGCAGGATCGGGTTGCGCTTCTTCGGCATGAAGGCGCAGCGCCGGGCGATCACCAGCGTGTTGTCGACCGCCTCCGGCAGGTCGGCGAAGAGCTGCCGCATCTCCTCGGCCGTGCGGAAGCGATGGTCGCGCGTCACCCGCCGGCGGTTGGCCTCGACGACATAGGTGCCGTCGGCGATGCACAGCAGGGCGTCATGCGCCTCGTACATGTCCTCGCCGGCGAAGAAGCAGTCATTGGTGGCGACGAGCGGCACGTCCTCCTGATAGGCGAGGTCGATGAGGCCGGCCTCGATCCGGTCCTCCTCCTCCATGCCGTGGCGCATCAACTCGACATAGAGCCGGCCGGGGAACAGCGTCTTCAGATAGCGCAGCGTGCCCGCCGCCCGCTCCGGATGCTCGGCCAGCAGCAAGCGGCCGACCGGGCCGCGCGGCCCGCCGGTCAGGGCGATCACGCCCTCGGTGTGGCCCTCCAGCGCCTCCAAGGGCAGTTGGGGCGCCAGGCCCTGCTCGGTCTCCAGATAGGCGCGGCTGGTCAGCGCCATCAGGTTCTCGTAGCCGGCCTCGTTCTGGGCCAGCAGCACCAGGCAGTCCGGCTCGGCGATGGCCGGGCCGCCGACGCGGGCGCCCGATTCGGTCTCCGCCCGGGTGATGGCGAGGATGGTGCCGATGATCGGCTGGATGCCGTAGTCCTTGGCGGCGAAGGAGAATTCCAGCGCGCCGAACAGGTTGCCGGTGTCGGTGACCGCCACGGCCGGCATCTGCATCTTCTTGCAGATGCCGACCAGCTCCTTGATCTTGATCGCCCCTTCCGAGAGGGAATAGGCGCTGTGCACGCGCAGATGGACGAAATCGGCGTGTGTCATGGCGGCTCTCCGCGGT
>NZ_JBCNNF010000027.1:0-30146 GCF_039594555.1 Inquilinus sp. | reverse complement strand
ATATTGAGTTACTTCGCGCAATAAAATCAGACCATCCACAAAAAATTAATGTGTTGGTTTATCAAAAACATGCAACGAAATTTAATGATTTTCTCAAAAAAATAAATGATAAAGGATCGAGAACAGCGCGATCATGGTCAGGATGCTGGCCAGGAGGTGCAGGATGCCGAAGCGGACGTTGAGCCAGGCGGTGACCAGGCCGGCCAGCGCGCCCGCCGCGACCCCGACCAGGGTCGCCAGCACCGGGTCCAGGCCGGCGACGATCAGGGTGGCGGTGGTGGCGGCGCCGAGCGGGAAGCTGCCGTCGACGGTCAGATCGGGAAAGTTCAGGACCCGGAAGGACAGGAACACCCCGAGCGCGACGAGGGCAAAGATCAGCCCGATTTCGATCGCGCCGAGAAAGGCGATCAGACTCATCAACACATCCTGCGGGGCGGCCGGCGGCGGCCGCGAAACACGAGAGGCCCCGGTATACGGGCTGCGGCCGGACCTGTCATGTCCGGACGGCCCGGTCGGGGCGGAGGGCCGGAAACCCCCTCTCCCGCGGGCGAGAAAGGGGGCTCGGGACGCTTACTTGATCACCTTCTTGGCGCGGCTCAGCACCGCCTCGGGGATGGTGACGCCCATCGCGGCGGCCGATTTGGTGTTCACGAACAGGTCGGTGCCGCTGGCGTTCTTCACCGCGATGTCGCCGGGCTTCTCGCCCTTCAGCACCCGGGCCACGACCGCGCCGGTCTGGCGGCCGACCTCGAAATAGTCGAAGCCGACCGAGGCGATGGCGCCGCGGGTGACGCTGTCGGTATCGCCGGAGAAGACCGGGATCTTGTTCTCGGTGCCGACCTGGATCACGGCCTCGAGCGCCGAGACGACGGTGTTGTCGGTCGGGACGTAGATCACGTCGACCTTGCCGACCAGGCTCTGCGCCGCGCCCTGCACGTCGGCCGACTTGGCGGCGGCGGCGGTGACGATCTCGACCTTCCACTCCGGCGCCATCTCCTGCAGCGCCGCGATCAGCGCCGCCGCATTGGCCTCGCCCGGATTGTAGGGCACGCCGATGGTCTTCACCTTCGGCACGATCTCCTTGATCAGGTTCAGGTGATCGGCCAGCGGCGACAGGTCGGAGATGCCGGTGACGTTGCCGCCTGGATGCTCGAGGTTCTTGACCAGCTGCGCGCCCGCCGGGTCGGTCACCGCGGTGAACACGACCGGGATGTCCTGGGTCGCCGCGACCACGGCCTGGGCCGAGGGGGTGGCGATCGGCACGATCACATTCGGGTTCTCGCCAATGAACTTCTGGGCGATCTGGGCGGCGGTGGCCGGGTTGCCCTGCGCCGATTCCCACTGGAAGACGAGGTTGTCGCCGTCCTTGTAGCCGGCTTCCTCCAGCGCCTTCTTCACGCCGTCGCGGGCGGCGTCCAGCGCCGGATGCTCGACGATCTGGGTGACCGCGACGGTGACCTTGTCGGCGGCGACGGCCGCCGAGGACAGCAGCGCCAGCGCCGCGCCGGCCGCCAGAGCCAAACGGCTGATATGCATGAATATCCCCCCGTGTTTGGTGCCCCGGCTGATGTCGCCGGGCGTCTGTTGCGCATTAGCGCAGGCGGCCGGTGACCCGTCAAGGAACCGCCGCCCGCCTGCGTTTTGTCGGATTTTTCAGGCCGACATAGGACGTCTGGAACAACAGCTGAACCCAACAGTGTCATGCCCGGGCTTGACCCGGGCATCCAGAGAGCGTCGAGACCTTCTGGATTGCCGGGTCAAGCCCGGCAATGACAATGAGGGATTGGCCTGATTTCAGTGTTGATCCGAGAGCGAAGCCTTAGCCCAGGTCGAAGACGATGCCCTGGGCCAGCGGCAGCTCGCGGCTGTAGTTCACCGTCGCGGTCTGCCGGCGCATATAGGCCTTCCAGGCGTCGGAGCCGCTCTCGCGCCCGCCGCCCGTCTCCTTCTCGCCGCCGAAGGCGCCGCCGATCTCGGCGCCCGAAGTGCCGATGTTGACATTGGCGATGCCGCAGTCGCTGCCCGCCGCCGACAGGAAGGTCTCGGCCTCCCGCATATCGGTGGTGAAGATGCAGGAGGATAGGCCCTGCGGCACGTCGTTGTGCTGCATCAGCGCCTGGCCGAACTCTCGGTACTTCATGACGTAGAGGATCGGCGCGAAGGTCTCGTGCTTGACGATGTCGCTCTGCGCCGGCATCTCGGCAATCGCCGGGCGGACGTAGAAGCCGCCGGCCGGGACGCCCGCCGTGACCTGCTCGCCGCCGGTGACGGTGCCGCCCTGGTCGCGCGCGGCGGCCAACGCCTTCTGCATGCCGTCGAACGACGCCTGGTCGATCAGCGGCCCGACCAGCGTGCCCTGCTCCAGCGGACTGCCGATGCGCACGGCGCCATAGGCCTGCTTCAGCGCCGGGACCAGCTTGTCGTAGACGCTGTCATGCACGAACAGCCGGCGCAGCGTGGTGCAGCGCTGGCCGGCGGTGCCGACGGCGCCGAACAGGATGGCCCGCACCGCCATGTCGAGATCGGCCGACGGGCAGACGATCATCGCGTTGTTGCCGCCGAGCTCCAGCAGCGACCGGCCCAGGCGCTGGGCCACGCGCGGCCCGACCTCGCGGCCCATCCGGGTCGACCCGGTGGCCGAGATCAGCGGCACCTTCGGGCTGTCGACCAGGGCCTCGCCGATGGCGCGCCCGCCGATCAGGATCTCGGCCAGGCCGTCCGGCACGCCGCCGAAGCGCTCGGCCGCCTTGCGGAAGATCGCCATTGTGGCCAGCGCCGTGACCGGCGTCTTCTCCGACGGCTTCCAGATCACCGGGTCGCCGCAGACGAAGGCCAGCGCCGCGTTCCACGACCACACGGCGACCGGGAAGTTGAAGGCGGAGATGACGCCGACGGGGCCGAGCGGGTGCCAGGTCTCGGCCATGCGGTGGCCGGGGCGCTCCGACGCGATCGTGAGGCCGTAGAGCTGGCGGGAGAGGCCGACCGCGAAGTCGCAGATGTCGATCATCTCCTGCACTTCGCCCAGGCCTTCCTGCAGGATCTTGCCGGCCTCGATCGAGACCAGCCGCCCCAGCTCGGCCTTGTGGGCGCGCAGCTCCTCGCCGAACAGGCGCACCAGCTCACCGCGACGCGGGCCGGGCACGGTGCGCCAGTTCAGGAAGGCGTTCGACGCGCGCTCGATCCCGGCGGCGGCGTCGGCCTCGGTATTCTCGTGCAGGCGGGCGATCTCGGTGCCGTCGACCGGCGATCGGACGACCAGCGTGCCGCCGGTCAGGGCGTCGGGATCGAGCCCGAGGCTGCGGATGAGATCGTGCAGCTCCATGAAACCAACTCCGGAGAACTTGAAGCGCCGAAGGCGCTGATGGGCGGCATTCGTATCGTTGCGCGGTCTGCGGGGCAAGCGTAGCGGCGACGGGCAAGGTCCGCGGGATGCACCACCAAAAATGGTATTGTCTTCCTAATAAATAGTGTTTATGGTTTGTTCGTATCGTATAAATGGTGGTGGGAACATGGGCGCGGCATTCCTCGAGGCGCTTCATGCCGAAGCTGTGGCCTT
Source organism: Inquilinus sp. (assembly GCF_039594555.1). GTDB lineage: Bacteria > Pseudomonadota > Alphaproteobacteria > DSM-16000 > Inquilinaceae > Inquilinus. The sequence goes on along the minus strand of NZ_JBCNNF010000027.1, from coordinate 26,590 downwards.
GGTCGCGGCGGTACGGCAGACCCGCAGCGCCCGCAGTCTGCTCGATGGGTCGGCCGGGATCGCGACCTACGCCAACGCGCTACGCGAGGCCTATCACTACCAGCACGCGCTGCAGCCGACCCTGGCCCTGGCGGCGGAGCGGATGCTGGATCACGGCCGCCACATGCCGCTGGCGCTGCTGCTGCAGGAGAAGGCGCGGGAGGTGGCCGGGCTGGACCTGAAGGTGCTGGACGATCTCGAGGCGCTGGGCTTCAGCCGGGCCGACGTGGCGACCTCGATGCCGGCGCCGCCGACCCAGGCCTGGATCGCCTGGTTCCGATTCCTCGGCCGCAGCGACCATCCCGCCGGCTTCCTCGGCGTCGCCTATCTGCTCGAATATCTCGCCGCCACCTGCGCCGGGACGGCGGTGGACGGGCTGCAGCGCACGGCGCGGATCGCCGGCATCCGCCGGGCGCTCGGCTTCCTGCGCAACCGGGTCGAAGCGCGAGAGGGCCATGTGCGGACGCTCGCGGCGGCGCTGCCCGCGCTCGACGACCCGGCGGAGATCGACGCGATCCTGACCTCGGCCCGGATGACCCGGATGCTCTATGCCGGGATGCTGCGGGCCGTCGACGGCATGTCGGCGATGCCGGCGCGCCGGATGGCGGGGTGACGCCGTGATCGGCCATGGCTTCCGGCGCTCTGACGTCGCACGGTTCCGTATCGGCTCCGCCGCGGCAAGATACGTCATCGCGGAGGTGCTGCGAGAGGAGGGGCGGAGGATGGCCGTCACCGCGCGGGGCATGACGCCGCTGCTACAGGTTCACGACATGCCGCAGTCGCTGGCCTTCTACCGCGAAGTGCTGGGCTTCGCGATCGTCGACGCCTCGCCCGTGGTCGAGACGCCGGAGGGGCGATTCCCGCATTGGGTGTGGCTGGCGCTCGGGCCGGCCCAGCTGATGCTGAACACCGCCTATGATGACGGGCAGCGCCCGGCCGAGCGGGTCGAGGACCGGCAGCGCTGGCATGGCGACACCTGCCTCTATCTCAGCGTCGACGATGTCGATGCCGTCCATCGGGATCTCCGGTCCAGGCTGCCCGGCCTGCAGCCGCCGGCCGATACGCCCTACGGCATGCGGCAGCTCACTCTCCGCGACCCGGATGGTTACGGCCTGTGCTTCCAGGCGCCGGTCCGGGAGAGGGGCCGCTCCGGGGCTTGAATCTGTCCGCCCGCTGCGCCGTCTGGTAGAAACCGACCCGCATAGAATGGGGGAGGGGGAGGAACCGATGCATGAGGGCGTGGCGCTCAACCGGGCCATGTGGGACGAGCGGGTGGCGACGCATCTCCGCTCGGCCTTCTACAATGTCGACGGCTTCCGCCGCGGCGAGACCGATCTCGGGCCGATCGAGGCGGCGGAGATCGGCGACATCGCCGGGCTGCGGGTGGCCCATCTGCAGTGCCATTTCGGCATGGACACGATGTATCTGGCCCGGCGCGGCGCGCAGGTCACCGGCCTCGACTTCTCCGCCGACGCCATCGCGGCGGCACGGATGCTGGCGGCCGAGACCGGCAGCAGCGCCGCCTTCGTCGAGGGCGACGTCTTCGACGCACCGCGCCTGCTCGGCGAGGGCCTTTATGATCTCGTCTTCACCAGCTGGGGCACGATCATCTGGCTGCCCGACGTCGCCGGCTGGGCCCGGGCGGTGGCGGCGCTGCTGAAGCCTGGCGGCCGGCTCTACTTCCTCGACGGCCATCCGGCGGCGCGGGCACTGGATCAGGCCGGGGCGGACGCGCCGATCTTGCCGACCTATTCCTATTTCCGTGACACACCGATCGAGTATGACGGGCAGGGCAGCTACGCCGATCGCAATGCCGTCTTCACCCATACCCGCTCGGTGGAATGGGACCATCCGCTCGGCGCCATCGTCGGCGCGCTGCTGGCGGCCGGGATACGGCTGACGGCGCTGCGCGAGCATGACGCCGCGGCCTGGCAGATGTGGCCCTGCCTGGTGCCGGGGTCGGACGGGCTTTGGCGGATGCCGGCGGACCGGCCGAACCTGCCGCTCAGCCTCACCATCGAGGCGGTGAAGGGCTGAGGCGCGCCGTCGAGGCTGTCCTGTCCTGAGGGAATCGGCCGGATCGGCTGAACCGTGGCCGGGGGCGGCGTCTCACCGGGGCTTTCCGCATCGCCCCTTATCAGGTGAGGCCGGCGGCGCTTAGCCCCGCGCGGCGATCCGGGCCGGGCCCGACGGGGTGGGGATCTCGATGTCGACCTCGAGAGTCGACACGGAATCGCCGCGGTCGAGCTTGACCTGCACCTTCTCGCGATCGACTGCGATGTGCTTGGCGATCACCGCCAGGATCTCCTCCTGCAGCGTCGCCACCAGGTCGGAGCGTCCGCCGATCACCGATCGCTCATGGGCCAGCAGGATCTGCAGCCGCTCCCGCGCCACCGGGGCGGAGTTGCGCTTGGTGAAGAAGCTGAACAGGCTCATGCAACCCTCCGGCCGAACAGCTTGGCGAAGATGCCCTTCTTGTCGCTGGGCACCGTCATCTCGAGGGTCTCGCCCCTCAGGCGCTTGGCGGCGTCCGTATAGGCCCGGGCCGGGGCGCTGTGCGGGGCGTTGAGGGTGACCGGCGCGCCCATGTTCGACGCCTTCAGCACCTCCTCGCTCTCGGGGATGATGCCGAGCAGCGGGATCGACAGGATCTCCAGCACGTCCTCGGTCTTCAGCATCTCGCCGCGCTCGGCCCTCGCTGGGTCGTAGCGGGTCAGCAGCAGATGCTTCTCGACGCGCTCGCCCTTCTCGGCGCGCTCGGTCTTCGAGTCGAGCAGGCCGATGATGCGGTCGGAGTCACGGACCGAGGAAACCTCGGGGTTGGTCACGACGACAGCCATGTCGGCGTGGCGCATGGCCAGCACGGCGCCCTTCTCGATGCCGGCCGGGCTGTCGCAGATCACCCAGTCGAACTTCTCCTTCAGCTCGCCGATGACCCGCGACACGCCCTCCATGGTCAGGGCGTCCTTGTCGCGGGTCTGCGATGCGGCCAGCAGCGACAGCGTGTCCACCCGCTTGTCGCGGATCAGCGCCTGCGGCAGCTTGGCGTCGCCCTGGACCACGTTGATCAGGTCGAACACCACACGGCGCTCGGACCCCATCACCAGGTCGAGATTGCGCAGGCCGACGTCGAAGTCGACGACGACGACATTCTGCCCGCTCTGGGCCAAGGCCGCGCCCAGCGCCGCGGTGGAGGTCGTCTTGCCGACGCCGCCCTTTCCGGATGTCACGACCAAGACCTTGGCCATATTCGCGTCTCTCCTCTAATGCCTCAGTCCAGGGCTGCCAGAACCATGGCGTCGCCGTCGAGCCAAGCCTGCACCGCCCTGCCGCGCAGCTTCGGCTCCATGTCGTCCGCGGTCTTGTAGAGACCGTCGATGGCCAGCAGCTCGGCTTCGAGCTTGCGGCAGAAGATGCGGGCCCGGCCGTTGCCGGTCGATCCCGCGATCGCACGGCCGCGCAGCGTGCCGTACACGTGGATCGACCCACCGGCGATGATCTCCGCGCCCGAGGCGACCGACCCGACGACCGTCACGTCGCCCTCGGGGAAGATCACCGACTGGCCGGAGCGCACCGGCCGGTCCAGCAGCAGCGAGGCGGCTGGACGCGGCTCGGCCGATGCCACCGCGGCCTGGGCACCGTCGGGCACCTCGATCAGCCCGGCGGGGCGGCTGCCGGTCATCATCGGCGGCAGGCCCCAGGCCTCAGAGCCGAGCCAGGACGGGTCGGCGCCCTCGATCCCGATCAGGCGGATGTCGCGCTGCTGCAGGTCCTCGATCAGGGCCGAGAGGTCCTGCTTGCGCATCGGCAGGGCCGACAGGTCGACGACCACGGGTCGTCCCTGGAAGAAGGCCGGCGAGCGCTGGATCTGGGCGTCGAGCTCGGCCAGCCAATCGGTGATCGGCGGCTCCGGCGCCAGGACGAGCGCCATGAAGGAGCGACCACGGAAGCGGATGGCGGGGCGGGTGGTGCGGGCTGCTGTTGTCACGGTCAGGGGCGTAGCCGGGCGCGATCCGGCCGTCAACACAGGGGTTCTCGACCATTGAACCCGGTTCGATCCGGATATGCAACAGGTTGTGGTTCCCAGAGGCGCGGGCTGCCATCTGTTGTGTCCTGATGGATCCTGTCGCGGCCGGTTTGCGGAGCTTTCGCCGCCCGCACCGGCGGCCGGGCGGCGGACGCGCCGACGACCTACGGCTCCCGGGACAACGGCAAGCGAGACGGAGTGCGGGGCGACTCGGAGTCGGGAGGCGATATGTCGGCCGCAACCGCGGCGGCGACTCAGCCTGCGGAACTCGGATCGAATCGCCGCAGCGTCTCGGCAAGATGCGGCGGTGGTGGCGCCTCGGCGGCGACCGGCGGCTTCTTCGGGTAGAGTGGCACCGACACGGCGCGGGCGTGCAGGTGCAGCGGCGGCGCCTCCGGCCCGCGGCCGGCGGTGCCGTAGATCGCGTCGCCCAGGATCGGAAAGCCGGAGGCGGAGCAGTGCAGGCGCAGCTGATGGGTGCGCCCGGTCAGCGGCCGCAGCTCCAGCCAGGCCAGGCCCCCGGCGCGGCCCAGCACGCGGAACTCGCTTTGCGCCGGCTGGCCGGCGGGGTCGACCTTCATCCACCAGCCGCGCTGCGCCGACCGCTTGGCCAGCGGCAGGTCGATGCGGCCCTCATCCGCGGCGGGGCCGCCCTCGACCACCGCCCAGTAGGTCTTCGCCACCTTGCCGGAGGCGAACAGCTCGCCCAGAGTCGCGGTAGCCTTGCGGTGCCGGCCCAGCACCAGGCAGCCGCTGGTGTCCTTGTCCAGCCGATGGGCGAGGGCGGGCGGATGCGGCAGCCCGAAGCGCAGCGCGTCGAGATGGTGGTCCAGCACCGGGCCGCCCTTCGGCCCGGCATGCACGGGCAGGCCGGCCGGCTTGTCGAGGATCAGCATCAGCCCGTCCCGGTACAGCAGGCGGGCCAGGATCTCGTTATCTGTCGGCGCGGGGATCATTCCGGCGTCATCGCACCGGGGCGGCCGGAAGGCAACAGCGGCCGTGGGGGATCGTTCTCTCAGCAAACGAGCCCCTGCCGGGTGAGCGGCAGAGGCTCGCTTCGGATCACCGGTTAGCGGTGGCGGGGGCGGTACCAGTCATGGGCGACGCGGGCCTCGCAGCTGTTGCGCGCCTTGTGGGAATGGATATGGCCGCAGGCCGCCTGCTGCCGGTGCTGCAGCGTCTCGCGATGATGCCGGTGGCCGTCATAGGCCTGCGCCGAGGCGAAGGTCGCCGGCACGGCGACGATCACGGCGCTCGCGAGCAGGAGGGTGCGGGTGAACTTCGAAATCATTTGAGACCTTCGGACGAAGTCATGCCTGGATGGCATGAACACTTCACGGGGCGGATCCCGGCTTCCGTCGCGCCCGGTCACGCCCCATCGATGCTGCGCCACCCGTGCAGCAACCGGCGAACTTGTGCATCGAAGGCATAGTGGTTGCCGCCGTTGGTCGGCGGCTGGTCGGCATCGCGACCGATCGGGCGCCCCTGCAGGTAACAGAGATAGAGCGCCCCGACCCCGCCATGCGAGACGACGGCGACGTCGCCTTCGGCCGGCGCCCGGCGCAGTACCTCCTCCATCGCCGCGACGATGCGGCGCTGGGCGTCGATCGCCCGCTCCCAGCCGCGCACACTCTCCTGCGGCCGGGCGAAGAAGGCGTCGGCCATCGCCTCGAACTCGAGCTTCGGCAGATAACCCGTTGAGGAACGATCGTTTTCGCCGAGATCCTCAAGCTCGGTGACCGGCAGGTTCAGAGCCTCGGCGAGGATGGCGGCGCCGTCGACGGCCTTCCGCTCCGTGCTGCTGAACAGTGCCCGTACGCCCGCCATCCATGGCTGCCGGAGGGCCGCCCGCATCCGCTCGCGGCCGCGCGGCGACAGCGGCCACTCCGGCACCGGCACGGCCGGGTCGATCAGCACATCGGGATGGGTGATCAGGTAGACGTGCCGGGCCATGCGGTCCTCGTTCCGGAAGATGCGGCATCATCTCCGATTTGCCAGACCGGTGAAATTCCTGCATCGATCATGGTTCATCGGCGCGGTCGCATCGATCGGGAGGGGGAACGGATGGTCAAGCTGGGCAAGCTGGCGAAGCGGTACCGGATCGAGGATGGCGAGGGCTTCCGCCTGAAGGACTGGGATCCCGGCGACACCGCTTGGCTGGACGACAAGCTGGTGGCGGAGGAGGCGCTGGCCGACAGCGTCGCCCAGCTGGCCGAGATGCAGGACAAGCTCTACGCCCAGGACCACTGGTCGGTGCTGCTGATCTTCCAGGCGATGGATGCGGCCGGCAAGGACAGCACCATCAAGCACGTGATGTCCGGCATCAACCCGCAGGGCTGCCAGGTCACCGCCTTCAAGCAACCCTCGGCGGAGGAGCTGGACCACGACTTCATGTGGCGCACCACCCGCCACCTGCCGGAGCGCGGCCGGATCGGCATCTTCAACCGCTCCTACTACGAGGAGGTGCTGGTCGTCCGGGTCCATTCCGGCGTGCTGGGCAACCAGCGCATCCCGCCGAAGCTGGTCACCAAGAAGATCTGGAAGGAGCGGTACGAGGACATCGGTGCCTTCGAGCGCTATTTGGCCCGCAACGGCACGCTGGTCCTGAAGTTCTTCCTCAACGTCTCGCGCGAGGAACAGAAGAAGCGCTTCCTCGACCGGCTGAACGAGCCGGAGAAGCACTGGAAGTTCCAGCCTTCCGACGTGGCGGAGCGGCAGCTGTGGCCGGACTACATGAAGGCCTATGAGGAGATGATCCGGGCGACCTCCGCCCCGCATGCGCCCTGGCACGTCATCCCGGCCGACAACAAATGGTTCACCCGCCTGGCCGTCGCCGCCGCGATCGTCGACGCCATGGACGGGCTGGACCTGGCCTATCCGAAGGTCGAGCCGGGGATCAGCGAGAAGCTGCAGGCCGCCCGCGCGGCGCTGGAGAACGAATAGCCGATCGTGGCCGGTCCGCTGTCGATCGCCGTCTGCGGCGCCGGCCCGGCCGGGCTGGCCGCCGCCTGTTTCCTGCACGATGCCGGCCACCGGGTGCGGCTGCTGGAGCGCGTGCCGGCGCCGCGGCCGATCGGCGCCGGGCTGATGCTGCAGCCGGCGGGCCTGGCCGCGCTGGGCCGGATCGGCGCGCTCGATGCTGCCCTGGGCTATGGCCAGCGCATCGACGGGCTGTATGCTCGGTCGCAGCCCTCAGGCCGGGTGGTGTTCGACCTGCGCTACGCCGTGGTCGATCCGGCGCTGCACGGCCTGGCGATCCACCGCGCCGCGATCTTCGACGTGCTGTGGCAGGCGGCGGCGTCGCGGCACATCCTGGTCGAGACCGGAGTGGAGGTCACCACCCTGGCGGTCGATGCGGCGGGCCGGCCGGTCCCCGTCACCGCCGCCGGCCGCCGCCTGGAGCCGGTCGATCTGGTGGTCGACGCGACCGGCAGCGGCTCGGCGCTGCGCCCGCTCGCGCACGCTCCGGTCCGGCCGCGTCCCTACGCCTATGGCGCGGTCTGGGCCACGGTGCCGGCCGCGGGCCTGCGCCTGGACCGGCTGGAGCAGCGCTTCCGTTCGGCGCGGGAGATGCTGGGCCTGCTGCCGGTCGGGCGCATGCCGGGCGACGGCGTGCCGCGCGCCATCCTGTTCTGGAGCCTGCGGGTGGCGGACCACCCGGCGCTGATGGCGGCGGGGATCGCGGCATGGCGGCGCCGCGTCCTCGATCTGTGGCCGGAGATCGAGCCGACGATTGCCGGCATCACCGACACCGCGCAGCTGACGCTCGCCCGCTATGCCCAGGCGACGCTGCCCCATCCCTTCGGCGATCGCATCGCCTTCATCGGCGACGCCGCCCATTCGACCAGCCCGCAGCTCGGCGCCGGGGTGACCATGGCGATGCTGGACGGCGCCGCCCTGGCCGATGCGCTGGCGGCCGCGACGGACATTCCCGCTGCCCTGGCCGCCTATGCCGCGCGGCGCCGGCGGCACATCCGCTTCTACCAGCGCATGAGCGCGCTGCTGACACCGGCCTTCCAGTCCGACAGACGCTGGATCGGGGCCTTGCGCGACCGGACGTTCCACCCGTCGACACGGCTGCCCTGGCTGCGCCGCCGGATGGTCGAGACCTTCGCCGGCCTGGCCCTCGGCCCCTTCACCCGGACGGACCCCGAAATGCTGGCCGGGCTGCCCTTGTCGACAGCGGACAGCGCTTCAGGCGCGCTGAAAATCGCCCGTGAATAGAGATAGTTGCAGGTCGCTGTTGAGATTCCACGTCACAGTGGGCGCGGGCAGGGACGGGGGTGCTGCGCTCATGCGGCGCTTGGCTGCGGTCCTGGCGGTGATGGCTGCTGCCGGGCCGGTCCGCGCTGCCGACACAGTGGTGCTGGCAACGCCGGCCGGCGAGTTCCGGATCGACCCGGCCACCCTGGCGGTGTCGCTGCGCGGTCCCGATGGGGCCGGGACCGCGTTGGCCGCGCCCGCCTTCGCCCCCGGCGAGGTCAGCGACCGCAGCGGCGATCGCTGGCGCGTGGTCTCGGGCAGCGACGCCTTCACGGTCGAGGCCGGCGTGCGGGACGGGGCGCTGCGCCTGTCGATCCGGTCCGACCGGCCGGCGACGCTGGCCTGGCCGCGCGCTGCCGACCCGGCCGCGATCACCGCCTACGCCGTGCCCTTCGGCGAGGGCAGCTACATCCCGGCTGACGATCCTGCCTGGCTCGACTGGCTGACCCGGCGCTACGAGCCCGCCAGCATGACCGAGCAGCTGTCGATGCCCTTCTGGACCGAGCTGCGCGCCGGCCTGTCGGTCACCTGGTTGGTCGAGACCCCGTTCAACACCAGTTTCGCCGTGACTGTGGAGGCGGGCCGGCCACGCCCGGCGCTGGCGCATGACTTCACCCGCCTGGCGCCTGATGCGCCTTACGTCGTCCGCATCGTGCCGGGGCCGGCCGACCCGCTGACGGGGGCGAAGGCCTATCGCGCCTGGCTGCAGGCCGGCGGCGGCTTCGTCTCCCTCGCGGACAAGATCAAGGCGCTGCCGGATGTTGCCCGGCTCGGCGGCGCCTCTCACATCTATCTCTGGGGCAAGGGCCCGCTGAAGCCGGAAGACGTGCTGCGATGGCGCGCCTTCGTCCGGCTGGTCCAGCAGAAGAAGGACGATCCGGCCCACTTGGCCGGACGGCTGTGGCAGGCCTTCGACGCGGAAGGCCGCCGGGAGTTCGAGGCGGCGTTCAAGGATGCCGCCGGCACCGGCGGTTTCGTCTCGGCCTACAGCCGGACGGCGCTGACCCGCGTGGTCAACGACGCTCTGCGCCAGGCGGTGCCGATGGCGCCGGTCGATCCGCTGCCGGGCGGGCACGATCCGGCGGCGGAGGCCGCCTGGGCGGCCGGCCCGCTGCGGACCGCGCTGACCGGCGCCTTCGGCCCGATGCTGGCGCCGCCGGAGCGCTGGGGCGGCGGGCTGTCGCTCGACACTGTCGCCGCGTTGCGGAAGGCGGGCCTGACCCGCGCCTGGCTGGGCGTGGAGGACTGGCGCGACGCGCTGTGGCACCCGGAGGCTGTGGCCGCGGCCAAGGCCACCGGCTATCTGGTCGGCGCCTATGACAGCTATGGCAGCGCCCATCCGCCAGACCTGCCGCAGACCTGGCCGACGGCGCAGATGGGCGCCGATCTGGCCGCCGCCGGCTATGTCGACAAGGACGGCCGGACCGTCACCGGCTTCGCCGGCCGCGGCGTCTATGCCAGCGCGGTGGCGGCGGAGCCCTATGCGAAGCGGCGGATCGCGGCGGTGGCCAAGGCGGCGGGGCTGGACAGCCTGTTCCTCGATGTCGACGCCACAGGCCTGGTGTTCGACGACTATGCGCCGGGCCGCGAGACCAGCGAGGCGCAGGACGCGGACGCGAGGCGCCGCCGCCTGGCCACTGCGGCCTCCCTCGGCCTCGTCGTCGGCAGCGAGGGCGGCTCCGCCCTGTTCGCGCCGCAGATCGCCTTCGCCCACGGCATGACCACCCAGCCCTTCACCTGGATGGTGCCGGAGATGAAGGACAAGGCCTCGCCCTATTATCGCGGCAATTACTGGCCGCCGGACACCCCGTCGCTCTATTTCAGCCCGGTCCGGCTGAAGCCGGAGGTCGCGCGTGTGGTCGCCGATCCGCGCTTCCGCCTGCCGCTCTACGAGATCGCGCTGCACGACAGCGTCGTCACCACCCATCACTGGGAGTACGGCTCGCTGAAGTTCTCGGACCAGCGCGAGACCACGGCGCTGCTGCAGCTGCTCTATGCCGTGCCGCCGCTCTACCACCTGAACGCGGCGGTGCTGGACCGCGACCTGCCGGTGATCGCCGCCTATGACCGGGTGTTCCGGCCGCTACATAAGCAAGTATTCACCCAGCCGATGACCGATTTCGCCGTTCTGGCGCCGGACCGGCTGCTGCAGCGCTCGGCCTTCGGCGACGGCACCGCCGTCACGGTGAACTTCGACACCAGGCCGCGAACGCTGCCCGGCGGCGCGACCCTCCCGGCGCAGTCGGCCCGGATCGAAGCGCCGGGCGGGGCCGCGCAGACGGTCGAGGCCGATGCCTTCTTCAGTCGTCGCGGGAAATAGACGTATCCGCGAAATTCTGAGCGAATCCGCCTAGTCGGCGCCGCCGGCCCGGCCTAGGATCACCCCGCCCATCAAACAGGGGGTGCATCCAGTGAGAACAATGCTCCGCGGCGCCATAGCCGCGATCCTGATCGGTTGCGCGGCCTTGCCGGCCGGGGCGGAGACGCCGAAGGACACGCTGGTCCAGGCCTACCGCATCGACGACATCATCACGCTCGATCCCGCCGAGGTGTTCGAGTTCTCGACCACCGAGTACATCAACCAGGTCTATGACCGGTTGATCTACTACAACGCCCAGGACCCGGCGAACTTCCTGCCCGGCATCGCCGAGAGCTGGACCGTCGCCGATGACGGCAAGAGCTACACCTTCAAGATCCGGGATGGGGTCAAGTTCCACTCCGGCAACCCGCTGACGGCGGAGGATGCGGCCTATTCGATCCGCCGCGCCATCAAGCTGAACCTGTCGCCGGCCTTCATCGTCGGCCAGTTCGGCCTGACGGCGGAGAATGTCGACACCATGGTCACGGCGCCGGATGCGCGGACGTTGGTGTTCAAGACCGATAAGGCCTACGCGCCCAGCTTCGTCCTCAACTGCCTCAGTGCCACAGTGTCCTCGGTGGTCGACAGCAAGGTGGTGGAGGCGAACGCCAAGGACGGCGATTTCGGCCATGCATGGCTGAACACCCATTCCGCCGGCTCCGGCCCCTACGAACTCGGCGGCTGGAAGCCGAATGAGAGCCTGGTGATGAACCGGTTCGATGGTTACTGGCGGGGCAAGCCGGGCTTCAAGCGGATCTTCTTCCGCCATGTGCTGGACCCGACCTCCCAGCTGCTGCTGCTGCAGAAGGGCGATGTCGACATCGCCCGTGGCCTGACCGGCGAGCAGCTCGAATCGCTAAAGTCGAACCCGGACGTGACGGTGCAGGAAGTGCCACGCGGCACCCTCTGGTACCTGTCGATGAACACGCAGACCGAGCCGCTGAAGAAGGTCGAGGTGCGGCAGGCGCTGAAGAACCTGATCGACTATCAGGGCATGGCGGACAGCTTCATGAAGGGCCTCGCGGTCCCGCATGAGAACTTCCTGCCCAAGGGCTTCCTCGGCGCCCTCGACGACCTGCCGTTCAAGCTCGACGTCGACAAGGCCAAGCAGCTTCTGGCCCAGGGTGGCTATCCCAACGGCTTCCAGATCAGCATCGACGTGCCGAACGGGTCGCCCTATCTGGAGATGGCGCAGTCGCTGCAGGCGACCTTCGCCAAGGCGGGGGTGGAACTGCAGATCATCGCCTCGGACGACAAGCAGCAGACCAGCAAGGTCCGCAGCCGCAAGTATCAGACCGCGATCGGCCGCTGGGGCCCGGACTACCAGGACCCGCACACCAATGCCCAGAACTTCGGCATGAATCTCGACAACGGCGAGAACCCGCCGATGAAGACCACCGCCTGGCGGACGGCCTGGGACATCCCGGAGCTGACCAAGCAGACCGAGGCCGCGGTGCTGGAGACCGACACGGCCAAGCGCCAGGCGATGTATGCCGACCTGCAGCGCCAGATCCGCGACACCGGCCCCTACGCCTTCATGTTCCAGCAGGTGGAGGCGGTGGCTGCGCGGAAGAATGTCCAGGGCCTGGTCTGGGGCCCGGGCACGGAGAACGACTTCTTCTGGCAGGGGAAGAAGGAGTAGGTCGGCGGCGGGAGGTCGCTCAGGCGGCCTCCCGCGCCACCAGATGCCCGCCGCCGATATCGGCCAGGTCGACCAGGACCGGGCGGTAGTCGACCGGCCGCACCGGGCTCGGCACCTCGCCGGACAGGCGCTGGAAATGGTCGCGGCGGCGGCGCGGATCGGCGACCGGCACCGCCTGCATCAGCTTCTTCGTATAGGGGTGGCGCGGATCCTCGAAGATCTGGCGGCGGGTGCCGGTCTCGACGATCTGGCCGAGATACATCACCGCCACACGGTGGCTGATCTGCTCCACCACCGCCATGTCGTGCGAGATGAAGAGATAGGCGAGGCCGAGATCGGCCTGCAGCTCGTGCAGCAGGTCCAGCACCCGGGCCTGGACCGAGACGTCGAGGGCCGAGACGGATTCGTCGGCGATGATCGCCCTGGGCGACAGGCTCAGCGCCCTGGCGATGCAGATGCGCTGGCGCTGGCCGCCGGAGAATTCATGCGGGTGGCGGTGACGCAGCTCCGGCGCCAGCCCGACGCGGCGGAACAACCATTCGACCCTGTCGGCCAGCTCGCCGCCCTTGGCCAGCCCGTGGATCACAAGCGGCTCGGCCACCAGCTCGCCCACGGTCATGCGCGGATCGAGCGAGGCGTAGGGATCCTGGAACACCATCTGGATGTTCCGGCGCAGCGGTTTCAGCGCGGTGGGACCCAGCCCGGCGGCCTCGGCCCCGGCGATGCGGATCGAGCCGCGCCAGGGCACCAGCCCCATCAGCGCCTTGCCGGTGGTCGACTTGCCGCAGCCGCTCTCGCCGACCAGGGCCAGGGTCTCGCCCGGGTTCAGCGCGAAGGAAAGATTCTCGACCGCATGCACGCGCCTGACGGTGCGCTGCAGCAGCCCGCCGGCGATGTCGAAGCGGACGGTCAGGTCCTTCACGGCGACGACCGGCTCATTGGCCGCCGCCTGGGGCAGGGCAGGGGCATCGGCACGCAGCGGCGCGTCGCGGCCGGCCATCTGGCCCAGCTTCGGCACGGCGGCCAGCAGCGCCTTCGTGTACTCCTGGCGCGGTGCCTCGAACAGCGGCACCACCGGGCCGCTCTCGACCACCCGGCCCTGGTGCATCACCACCACCCGGTCGGCCATCTCGGCCGCCACGCCCATGTCGTGGGTGATCAGGATCAGCGCGGTGCCGAACTGGCGCCGCAGGTCGCGCATCAGCTCCAGGATCTGGGCCTGGATGGTGACGTCCAGCGCCGTGGTCGGCTCGTCGGCGATCAGCAGCTTGGGCCGGCAGGCCAACGCCATGGCGATCATCACCCGCTGCCGCATGCCGCCCGACAGCTCGTGCGGATGCTGCCGCAGCCGGCGCTCGGGCTCGGAGATGCGCACCGCCTCCAGCGCCTCCAGCGCCAGCTTGCGAGCCCCGGCGCCGTCGACCTTGCGATGGGCGCGGATCGCCTCGGCGATCTGCCGGCCGACCGACATCACCGGGTTCAGGCTGGTCATCGGCTCCTGGAAGATCATCGCGATCTCGCCGCCGCGCACCCGCCGCATCTGCCGCTCGGGCAGCGCCAGCAGGTCCCGGCCCTCCAGCAGCACGTGGCCGCCGGCGACCCGAGCCATGGGCTGCGGCAGCAGCCCCATGATCGACAGCGAGGTCATCGACTTGCCGCTGCCCGATTCCCCGGCGATGCAAAGGGTCTCGCCGGGGTTCAGGTCGAAGCTCAGATCCTCGACCACCAGCTTCGGCCCCGCCGGCGTCGCGACCTTCGTGCGCAGGCCGCGGACGCTCAACAGGGGCGTCGTCCCGCCGCTCATTCGAAGACGATGCGCGGGAAATAGAACGACACCACCCAGTTCGGCTGGTCGACGATCTCGCTGATGCGCAGGTCGCCGCAGACCGAGCACAGCATGTAGGCGTCGACCGCCGCCATGCCTCGGGTGCGGCACAAAAGCTCGACCATCTCGGCGACGGCGATGCGCGCCCCCTCCATCAGGTCGGGACCGACGCCGGTCGTCACCTCATAGCCCTTGGCGTCGAGATGGCGCGTCACCGGGCCCGGCGTGCTGAAGCGCGGCATCCGCAGATTGGCGCCCTTCACCAGGTCGAGCTTGAGCGTCACCTTCATCGGGCTCTCGATGGCGGTGCCGCAGACCTCGCCGTCGCCCTGGGCGGCATGGGTGTCGCCGATCGAGAACAGCGCCCCCGCCACCTCGACCGGCAGCCACAGCGTCGCCCCGGCCGCCAGGTCGCGGATGTCGAGATTGCCGCCGACCCGCCGCGGCGGCACCACCGAATGCAGCCCGGGCTCGGCCGGCGCCACCCCGATGGTCCCGGCGAAGGGCTTCAGCGGCACCTTCGCCAGGGTCGAGAACAGGGCCGGGGCCAGCGCGTCGGCCTCATAGCGCCAGACATGCAGCGCCGGGTCCTTGAACTGGTCCGCCAGCAGGCCGAAGCCGGGGATGTTGGCGGTCCAGCCGAAGCCCGAGGGCGCGTACTGGTCCAGCGTGATCTTCAGCGCGTCGCCTGGTTCGGCCCCATCGACCAGGATCGGCCCGGTGACCGGGTTGACCTTGCCGAAATCGAGCGTCGCCACATCCGCGACCGTGCTGGCGGGCGTCAGCTGCCCGGCCGAGCTGTCCAGGCAGTCGAACTCCAGCGTCGTCCCCGGCGCCACCGTGGCCACCGGCGGGAAGTCCCGGTTCCAGCCGAAATGGTGGTGCGCGCCGTGGATGGTGTGGTGATGGTGGTGGGGATTACTGGGCATCTTTGGCGTACACGTTGTCGTAGTTGACCGGGATGTGGACCGGGTCGACGAATAGGGCGTCGTCGCCGCCCATCCGTTCGGACCGGATGGTGTAGCGCTGCTCGTTAAACACCGGCGCCCAGGGCGCGTCCTTCATGACGTCGAGGAAGATGTCCCGCCACTTGGCCTCGCGCTCGGCGGTCTTGGCGGGGTCGGCGATCGCATCGGCCTCGGCCGCGCGCTTGTCCAGGTCCGCGTTGCAGTACCAGGACCAGTTCCAGCCGCCGGGCACGGCACCGCCGCAGCCCAGGATCGGGCCGTAGAAGTTGGACGGATCGGGGAAGTCGGCGATCCAGGCCATGCCGCCCGACCAGATCATGGTCGACTGCTTCTCGTCGCCGCCGGCGGCGATGACGTTGGCCTGGGCGAGGGCCTTGATCTCGGCCTTGATGCCGATCTGGGCCAGATCCTGCTGGATCGCCTGGGCGATGCGCGGCTGCGGGTCGGTGTTGGCGACGTAAAGGTCGGTGGTGAAGCCGCTGCCCTGGCCGGCCTCGGCCATCAGCTTCTTGGCGCCCTCGACATCATAGGCATAGCCCTTGTAGTCGGCGGCATAGCCCGGCATCGACGGCGGCAGCGGCTGGTTCGCGGGTTTGGCGCGGCCGTTGATGATGCGGATGATGCGATCCTTGTTGATCGCCATGTTGACCGCTTGGCGCACCCGCACGTCGTCGAAGGGCTTGGCCTTGACGTTCATGGTGATGTAGCCGGTGTGCAGCTGGCTGCCCTGGATGATCAGGCCCTTATAGGCCGGGTCCTGGGTGACCTCGAGGAACTTGGCCGGCGGGATGCCGTCGCCGGCGATGTCGACCTCGCCGCGCTGCAGCCGCAGCAGCGCCACCACCGGCTCCTGGCCCACCTCGAACACGATCTTGTCGAGATGCGGCAGCCCCTTGTGGAAGTAGTCGGGGTTGCGCTCGAACACGATGCGCTGGCCCAGCGTCCACTCGGTCATCCGGAAGGCGCCGGTGCCGACCGGGTGCTTGCCGAAATCGGCGCCGTACTTCTCCACCTCCTCCTTGGGCACCACATGCGAGAAGTTCAGCGCCATCTTGTGCAGGAAGGGCGCGTCCGGCCGGGTCAGGCGGAAGACGACGGTGTAGTCGTCCGGCGTCTCGATGCCGCTCAGCTCCTTGGCCTTACCCTTGGACACGTCCTCGAAGCCCTGGATCGAATCGAAGAAGCCGGCGCCGGGGCTCTGCGTCTCCGGCTGCACCACGCGGTCGAGCGAGTATTTGACGTCGGCGGCCTTCAGCTCGCGACCATTGTGGAACTTGACGCCCTGGCGCAGCTTGAAGGTGTAGGTCAACCCGTCCGGGGAAACCGTGAAGCTCTCGGCCAGGTCCGGCACCAGATCGGTGGTGCCCGGCTTGTAGTCCATCAGCCCGTCGAACAGGCTCTTGATCATCGACCAGTTCTGCCAGTCATAGCCGATGGCGGGGTCGAGGGTCGACACGTCGTCCTTGTAGGTGACGGTCATGGTGCCGCCCTGCTTGATGTCCTGGGCCATCGCGGGTGAGGCGAGCGCCAGGGTGAGGGCGGCGGCGCCGGCGAGCAGCAACGACTTCAGCATGAAACCTCCTGTCTTTGGTTCGGCGCGGTTATCCGTCACCGCAGCTTGATCCTCGGGTCGATGAAGGGGGCGATCAGGTCGGCCAGCAGGTTGCCCAGCACGATGGCGACGGCCGAGACCAGGGTCACCCCCATGATGATCGGGATGTCGATGCGCTGGATCGCCTGCCAGGTCAGCTGGCCGATGCCGGGCCAGCCGAACACGGATTCGACGACGACGATGCCGCTCATGAACAGGCCGATATCGATGCCGATCATGGCGATGATCGGCAGCAGGGCGTTGGGCAGCGCATGCGCCAGCACCACGCGCCAGGCGCCCAGCCCCTTGGCCCGGGCGGTGCGCATGTAGTCCTGGCGCAGCACGTCCAGCATCGCCGACCGCATCATCCGCGAATACCAGCCCGCGCCGAGCAGCCCGAGCGTGAGCGAGGGCAAAACAAGATGCGCGAAGGTGCCGTAGCCGCTCAGCGGGAACCAGGCCAGCTGCCAGCCGAAGACGTAGAGCAGCAGCATGCCGACCACGAATTGCGGCGCCGAGACGCCGATGAAGGAGGTCAGCATCAGCGCGTGGTCGGTCGCGCGGCCGCGCCGCAGCGCCGCGACCACGCCCATGGTCAGACCCAGCGCCAGCTCGCAGACGATGGCGCCGACCATCAGCAGCAGGCTGGCCGGCAGCCGGCTCAGGATCAGCGTCGCCACCTCGGTCCGCTGCAGGTAGGAGCGGCCGAGATCGCCCTGCAGCAATGCTGTGAGATAGCGCAGATACTGCTCGTGGAACGGCCGGTCGAGGCCGAGCTGGGCGCGGATATTGGCCACCACCTCCGGCGTCGCGCTGCGCCCTGCGATCTGCCGCGCCGGGTCGGCCGGCAGCAGGTACAGCAGCACGAAGGTGACCAGGCTGACCCCCAGCAGGATCAGCACGGCCTGGACCAGGCGGCGGAGCAGATAGGCGCCCATCAGTGCCGCCCCTTCTGCGTCGGGTCCAGGATGTCGCGCAGCGCGTCGCCGACCAGGTTGAAGGCCAGGGCCAGCAGGATGATGGCGGCGCCGGGGATGAACACCAGCCAGGGCGCGGTCGAGAAATAGGTCTGGTTCTCGAAGATGATGTTGCCCCAGCTCGGCGTCGGCGGCTGCACCCCGATGCCGAGGAAGGACAAGGTCGCCTCCAGCAGCACGGTGGTGGCGATGCCGAGCGTGCCCCAGACGATGGTGCTGGACAGGAGATGCGGCAGCACGTGGCGCAGCAGGATCCGGCCGCGGGAGGCGCCGAGGCCCCATTCCGCCTCGATGAAGTCGCGCTCCGCGATCGACCGGGTCTCGGTGTAGATGATGCGGGCGATCTGCACCCAGTTCACCATGGCGATGACCAGGGCCACGATCCACAGCGACGGCTTGAAGATCGCGGCCAGCACGATCGCCAGCAGCAGGGCGGGGAAGGCCATCATCAGGTCGGTGAAGCGCATCATCGCCGCCCCCAGCCAGCCGCCGACGAAACCGGCGACGACGCCGAAGAAGGTGCCGATCAGCACCGCCGCGCCATTGGCGACCACGCCGATGATCAGCGAGGTCTGGGCGCCGTAGACCAGGCGCGAGAACATGTCCCGGCCCAAGAGGTCGGTGCCCATCCAGAAGCGGCCGTCCGGGGGCAACGGGGCGCCCTCCAGCGTCAGCCCGTCGAACAGCTGCTCGTCGGGCGAGAAGGGCACGATCCAGGGGGCGAACAGGGCCGCGGCGACCACGACCAGGATCACGACCAGCCCGAACAGGGCCAGCTTACGGCGCAGGAGCTGCTTGAGGATCGCCACGGCTCAGCCTCCGCGCCGGCCGGCGGCCGGGTCGATCGGGCCGGCGGCAAGGTCGAGGCAATGCTCCTCGATGCTGCGGCGGCGCTGCATCGCGGCGCTGCGGATCTCGCGGAAGGCGTCGGCTTCGCTCAGCCCCCGCTGCGCCATCAGCGTCAGGATGGCGCGCACCACCACCGGCCGAAGGCGCAGTCTCGTCTCCAGATCGGCGATCCGGGCCTCGCGGTCGCGGCGCTCGGCGAAGCCGTGCTCGGCGATCACCAGGGCGCTGAACACGCCGCCGGAGGCGACCGGCTTCAGCAGGTGGCCGGTGGCGCCCTGGGCCAGCACCCAGTCCAGCCGGCCCGGCGCCTCCGACCCGATCAGGGCGACCAGCGGCATCGGCGGCGCGCCGGCGGCCCAGGGGAACTGGCCGTCATGGGCGGTGTCGGCGTCGAACAGCACGAAATCGGCGGTGAGATCCGCCTCGGCCAGCGCGGGCCAGGCGGCGCGGGCGGCGATGCCCAGCCGCTCGAGCTGGCGCAGCACCGCGTCGGCGGCGGGGTGGGGCCGGTGCAGCACCACGGCGCTGCGGCCGCGGAAGTTGGGGGTGGAGACGCGGCGCATGCTCACTTCACCCGCTTCAGCCGCGGGGCGGCGCCGGGCTTGAGCACGCGCCTGGCCAGGGCGGCGGCGTCGAATTCGACAAGGTACGGGTCCGGTGCCACCGGCGCGGCGGCACGGTCCAGGATCTCGAAGCCGCCATCGGCGCCGATCCGGCCCAGGCACGGCGTCAGCGCCGCATGGTTGGTGCGCGGGTCGATGTCCAGCGGCCCCAGCGGCGTGGCGAAGAGGCGGGAATGCAGCACCGGCCGCAGCGCCTCCGGCGCATCGGTGCCGGCCTCGCGGATCGCCTCCGCCAGCATCCGCACCGCGGCATAGCCGCCGGCGAGGAAGGCCGAGCTGCGCCGACCGGCGCCGAAGCGCTCGTGCACCCGGCCGCGGAAGGCGCGGTTCTCGGCGGTGTCGACGCCCTCGAAATAGATCGCGCTGCTGAGATGGCCGGCGCCGGCCGGGCCGATCAGCCCCAACTCGCATTCGGTCAGGTTGCAGCTGACGATCGGGCAGCGGTCCGGCCCGAAGGCGGGGTCGCTGTCGGCCAGCGCCCGATAGGCCCGGAAGAAGGCGTAGCTGGACGGGCCGATCAGGTTGTTCAGGATGAAGTCGGGCCGCTTCTCCCGCACCTCCTGGACCAACCGGCCGACATCTTCGCTGCCGATCGGCAGGTAGCGCTCGGCCAGGACCTCGCCGCCGCAGGCGCCGATCAGCTCGCGCGCCACGCGGTTCACCTCCCAGCCCCAGATGTAGTTCGAGCCCAGCAGGACGGCGCGGGTGCCCCAGCGCGGCAGCACATGCTGGAACAGCGGCACGATGTGCTGGTTCGGGGCGGCGCCGGTGTAGATCACGGCCTCGCTGCTCTCGAAACCCTCATAGGGGCAGATGTACCACAGCAGCGCGTCGTGCTTCTCGATGGTCGGCAGCACCTCCTTGCGCGACAGCGAGGTGATGGTGCCGACGATCTGGCGGCAGCCGCCCTCGCGGATCGCCGCCTCGCACAGGGCGTGGTAACGGTCGATCACGCCTTCGGGATTGGCCGCGACGGGGGAGAGGCTGAAGCCGAATCCCGTATCGGCATTGACCTCCTCCAGCGCCATCAGCGCGCCGTCCAGCGCCTCGCGCCCGATGGCGCCATAGGGCCCGGTGGTCGAATAGAGAAGACCGATCGCGTAGCTCGCCCGCACGTCCTGCCCCACTGAACGCAAACAAAGCCCCCTGAACGCACAAAACCCCATCGCCTGCCGTCGCCGGCTTGCGGATGGGGCTTCATTGCCGCTCTTGCCCCGCGGGCAAGAAGATATCGTGTTGTTCCTCTCAGGATACGGGCCGGCCGGTCCCTGTCAATCGCGATGCAACATTGCGTCTACGCCGGCCTGACCACGGCGTCATCGCGAGGAGCGAAGCGACGTGGCGATCCACGGGGCGGTGCCGCTGATGGCCACGCCCCTGCGGGGCTCGCCATGACGATAGACAGATTGGCTCTGGTGTCTTCTCGATATCGGGATATGATCCCGGATATGAGAGATTCGACTCCATCGCAGCTCCTCTCCGGCCTCGGGCACAATGGCGGCCCGCCGCTGGAGGAGGAGCATCCGGATTCCGCGACGTCCTGGCGGCATTTCTGCTGGAAGAAGGCGCATGCCGCCGCCTGGAAGACGCCGCCGCGCGAGATTGCCCTGCGCCGGCTGGCGCGGGCCGAGGAGCTGGGCATGAGCTATCGCGACTACACGCTCGCGATCATGGAAGGGAAGTACCTCTAGCCGATCGCCATCAGCAGGACGTAGCAGAGGATGACCACGGCGAGGCACCGGAAGGCCCAGGCGACATAGCGGTACTTGGCCTGGCAGATCGCTGCCAGATTGCGGGCGTTGGCGGTGTATTCCGCGGCGATGAAGCCGGGCTCCGTGCGGCGGGCGGCGTGTTCCAGCCGCTCGCCGGCCTGCGGCCAAGCCGCCCAGTACAGGCAGGCGCCGCCGTTGCGCTTGCGCGGCAGCAGCACCAGCGCCACGCAGACCAGCCCGGCCGACAGGGCCGCCACAAGCGCCAGGCACAGCACCCATTTCGCCGAAGGGAAGGGAACGCTGCGGGTCCAGGTGAAGACCGACCGCATTTCTGGCGACCAGGCCACCAGCGCGATCAGGAACGTGAAGATATAGGCCGCCTTCTGGTCGGCGATCTTGATCTGCTCGTGAAAGGTCTGATTGATGGATTTGAGGTAATCGATGTGGTCGGAGGCGTTCATCTCGGCCCGGACAATGCCTTGTCTTGAAATGTGACATCTGGATACCGGCCGTGCCGGGAAACCGCAAGCCGGCGGTTCAGCCCGGGGTGCCCGGCCCGTCGGTCACGACCTTCAGCCGGACCAGATCATCATGGTCGAGCAGCCGGATCTCCGGCCCGGCGAAGCTGCGGGTGATGAAGTCGGGGTCGACCCCCATCTGCGCGACATAGGCGGCGATGAGATAGCCCGACAGCCGCATCGCCTGCCGGATCTCCTCAGCATCGACCGCCCGGCCGACCCGGGCCTGGTCGACTGCCGGGCGGTGGATGCCGAAGTCGCCGCCGTCGACACGGCGCCGGACGCCGCCGAGAAAGGCCAGGGTGCAAGCGGAGAAGCAGTTGGAGAACTGGGTCTCGTCGCGGCCGTCGATGTGACGGATCTTGACCCGCCCGACCACGGTGTCGAAGCCGGCCTCGCGGATCATCTGGCCCAGCCGCGTGCCGTAGACGATCAGCCCGCCATGGGAGTTG
The DNA here is from genome assembly GCF_039594555.1 of Inquilinus sp. GTDB lineage: Bacteria > Pseudomonadota > Alphaproteobacteria > DSM-16000 > Inquilinaceae > Inquilinus. The sequence continues at coordinate 4,745 of NZ_JBCNNF010000027.1, read as the reverse complement.
AGCCGGACCAGCCGCGGCGGATCTGGGGTCCGCGCCAGGAAGGCCTCGAACCGTTCCGGGGTGCTGCGGTCGATCTCGCCTTCGGCCAGGATCCAGAAGCAGGTGGCGCAGTCCCGCGCCGGACCCTGGAGCTTGAAGGTCATCGACGCCGCCGCCGCGGGCTGGGCCACCGCCCAGAACAGCCCGGCCAGCAGCAGCGACAGGCAGGCGGGGCGGAGGCGGGCTCGGTTCGGCATCGTCGGCAGTGGCGAGAGATACCCGAAGCTTAGGCGGAAACGGGACGCGGCGGAATGGCCGGCATCCGCTCAGGTCAGCGGCGGCGCGACGAAGCGCTGGTAGCCCTCGCGCTCCGCCAGCCGCGCGTGCCAGCGCTCCAGCTGCGGCAGCTCCGGCTTGGCGAAGCCCTCGATGCCGAACCAGCGGCGGGCATAGGCGCCCAGCACGATGTCGGCCAGGGTGAAGACCTCGCCCTCCAGGAAGCGCCGCCCGGCCAGGTGGCGGTCGACGATGCCCCACAGCGCCGCCACGGCGTCGGCCGCTTCCTGGATCGCGGCCATGTCCCGCTCCGCCGGCGGGGTGCGGACCAGGCCCCAGAACACCGGCCGCTCGGCTGGCTGCAGGGTCGACAGGGTCCAGTCCAGCCAGCGGTCGACCCCGCCGCGGATCCTCGGGTCGGGCGGGTAGAGGGTTCCGCCCTCGCCATATTGCTGGGCCAGGTAGCGGATGATGGCGTTGGACTCCCACAGCACGTAGTCGCCGTCCATCAGCAGCGGCACCTTGCCGTTCGGGTTCTTCGCCAGGTAGTCGGGCTCGGTGTTCACGCCGAACTGCATGCCGGCGTCGATCCGCTCATAGGGCAGGTCGAGCTCCTGGCAGCACCAGAGCACCTTCTGCACATTGACCGAATTGACCCGGCCCCAGAGGCGAAGCTGCGGAGTGGGAGAGGGCATGGCGGGACTCCTCAGACAGGGGCGCGGCGGAGATGGCGGCCGACCACCAGGGCGATCGCCGCGGCGGCGGCCAGGCTGGCGGCCAGCAGGGCCATGCCGGCGGTGAAGCTGCCGGTCGACTCTTTGATCCAGCCGACCGCATAGGGCCCGACGAAGCCGCCGAGATTGCCGATCGAGTTGATCAGGGCGATGCCGCCGGCCGCGGCGGTGCCACCCAGGAACACCGGCGGCACCGTCCAGAACGGCCCGAGCGTGGCGTAGATGCCGATCGCAGCAACGCCGAGGAAGACCAGCTGCAGGATGGTCGAGGACACGGCGATGCTGCCGGCGAAGCCGATGGCGCTGACCAAAGCGGGCAGGGCGACATGCAGCACGCGCTCGCCGGTGCGGTCGCTGTGCCGGCCCCAGACCAGCATGGCGCCGGCGCTGACCAGATAGGGCAGGGCGATGATCCAGCCGGTCTGCAGCGTGGTGAAGCCCATGCCCTTGACGATCTGCGGCAGCCACAGGCCGATGCCGTAAAGGCCGATGACGATGCCGAAATAGACCAGGCCCAGCAGGATGACGCGAACATCCCCGAGCGCCGGCCACAGCGCGTGCAGCGGCGGATGCGAAGCGGCGGCGCGGTCGCGCTCGAGGTCGGCGGCGATGGCGGCGCGTTCCCGCTCGCTCAGCCAGGGCGCCTTGGCCGGCCCGTCCGGCAGCCAGGCCAGCACCAGCAGGCCCAGCACGCAGGCCGGCAGCCCCTCGATGATGAACAGCCACTGCCAGCCCTTCAGCCCGAACCAGAGATGGGTGCTGTCGAGGATCAGGCCGGAGACCGGGGCGCCGACCGCGCTGGCCAGCGGCACCGCGGCCATGAACAGGGCGACGAAGCGGGCCCGCCGCGCCGCCGGAAACCAGTAGGTCAGGTACAGGATCATGCCGGGCAGGAACCCGGCCTCGGCCGCGCCCAGCAGGAAGCGCAGGATGGTGTAGCCCCAGATCCCCTGGACGAAGGCCATGGCGGCCGAGATCAGCCCCCAGGTCACCATGATCCGGCAGATCCACAGCCGGGCGCCGACCTTCTCCAGGATCACGTTGCTCGGCACCTCGAACAGGAAGTAGCCGAAGAAGAAGATCCCGGCGCCCCAGCCGAAGACATAGGGCGTGATGCCCAGATCGGCATTCATGGTCAGGGCGGCGAAGCCGACATTCACCCGGTCGAGGAAGCTGACCAGGTACAGGAGGATCATGAAGGGGATCAGGCGCAGGCTGACCTTGCGGTACAGCGCCTCGCGATCGGCTTCCGGCACTTCGATCCTCCCCCTTCGACGCCTGGTTTCGGCGACTCGTCGCCGAGCGTAGGAACGGATCACCGATCGCGGAAGCCAAATCCCGTGATCCTGCCTATAAGGGAGCGTGATCGGACGGCCGGCGGCCGAATCCGGCGGAACGGGAGGCGATGATGGCGGAGCTGCACTGGTCGGCGGCGGCGGAGGCGGCGGCCGGAATCGCCGCGGCCTGGGGGCCGGGCGAGCCCGGCGGCGGAGTCGCGGTGTTCGACGCGCGCGAGATCCGGGCCGAGGCCTGCGGCGGCGTCGACAGCCTGGCCGGCGGCAACGCCTTCTCCGGCGACACGGTGGTGCGCTACGCCTCGGTCACCAAGCATGTCTTCGCGGCGCTGGCGCTCGCCCATGGCGGGATCGGCCTCGATGACCGGCTCGGCCACCTGCTGCCCTCCCTGCGCGGCGACCTGGCGGCGGTCACCGCCGGCCGGGCGCTGGACATGACCGGCGGCCTGCCGGACCTGGGCGAGACCCTGTCGCTGCTCGGCGTGCCGCAGGGCGCGGCGGTGAGCCGGGAGGAGAGCCTGGAGGTCCTGTACCGCCTCACGGACCTCAACTTCCCGTCGGGGCACGAGATCTCCTATTCCAACACCGGCTACCGGCTGCTCGACGCGGCGCTGCTGCGGCGCGGCGCCGCCTTCGCCGACCTGGTGCGCGACCGCATCGCCGGGCCGCTGGGCATCGGCTTCCGGGTGCCGGAGACCTGGGTCGACCCGATCCGCGGCCTCGCCCCCGGCTACTGGAAGGACGGCACCGGCGCCTGGCAGCTCGCCACCTCCGGCCGCCACCTCTCGGCCTCGGGCTGCCTCACCGGCAGCCTGCACGACCTGGTGCGCTGGCAGCAGGCGGTGCTGGCCGATCGCGGGCCGGGGCAGGGCGTGCTGGCCCGGCTCGGCGCGCCCCGTCCTCTCGCCGACGGACGGCCGACCGGCTACGGCCTCGGCCTCGCCTGGACCCGGCTCGGCGCGCGCCGGCTGGTCGGGCATGGCGGCTCGCTGCTCGGCTACAAGACCCACTTCCTGCTGGACCCGGAGCAGGGCGTCGGCGCCGCCGTGGTCTCGAACCGCGAGGACACAGTCTCGCACGGCACGGCGCTGAAGCTGATGGCGGCGCTGCTGGGCGAGGACCTGCCGCAGCGCGGCACGCCGATCCCGGACGGGCTGTATGTGGTCGAGCAGGGGCCGGAATGGCTCGAGCTGAAGGACGGCGTCGCCAGCTTCCTCGGCTCCGGCGAGACCCTCTATCCCGGCGAGGACGGCTGGTCGGTCTCGCTCTCGGCCCATTTCCCGATGCGGCTGCGCTGGACGGGGGAGGCGGTGGAGGGCGAGATCGGCCATGCCGCGCGCCGCTTCCGCCCGATCGCGCCGGACGACGTGCTGGACCGGGTGCAGGGCGAATGGCGCTGCCCCGACTTCCATGCCGGCTTCACCATCGCCGGCGAGCGGCTGCAACTGGGCGCCGGCCCGGTCCGGATCTCGGCGCCGCTGCTGCCGCTCGGCGGCGGCCGGCTGCTGGCCGAGGGGAAGGAGGGCGCCTGGCCGCTGCGCATCGGCCTGGCCGTCGACGGCGACACCATGCGGATGGCGCTGAACCGCAGCCGAGTGCTGCGCTTCCGGCGCGGATAGGGAGGGGCGGAACGGCGGGACGCCGCGCCCCGTTGCCTCGGCGGAGGGGGCTGCCGAGGAGACGATGCGATGTCGCAGGCCCGTGAATGGACTCTCACCGCGCTGTTCGATGCCCGGAAGGATGCGGAGGATGCGGTCGAGCGGCTGATCGCCAGCCGCATCCCGAAGGACCGGATCCGCCTGGTGCCGGGCAACGAGATCGACCCGAAGGACGAACCGGAGGCCTGGCGCGAGGAGGCGCCCACGCCGCAGCAGCGGATGGGGATCCTCGAATCCCTGCGCGGCCTGTTCTTCCCGGACGATGAGCGCCTGACCTATGGCGAGCACCTCCGCCGCGGCTGCTACCTGGTCTCGGTCCAGGTCACGGATGCGGAGCATGACGGCGCGCTCGACATCCTGGACGACGAGGGCACGGTCGACATGGATGCGCGCGAGGACCGCTGGCGCGCCGGCGGCTGGACCGGCCCGGCGGTTCCGCTGACCGCGGCCAATGAGGACGACACGATCTGGCGCCGCGACGCGGAGCGCAGCCGGCCGCGAGTCCGCTCCTATGTCGGCGCCGTCGCCGGGGCGAACACCGCCAGCTGACCTCTTCCCGCGCCTCCGGGATCGGGCCATCATCCCCCGGTCGGGGCCCGGAAGGGGCGGCCGCCGGCGGAGGAACCCGGAGGACATCCGATGCAACCGATCATCGCCGTCATCGCCGCCGGGGCGATGGGCAGCGGCGTCGCCCGGCGCCTGGCCGACCATGGCGCCGTCGTCCCGACCCTGCTGGACGGCCGTAGTGCCGCCACCGTCGCCCGGGCCAAGGCCGCCGGCATGCAGGCCGCCGACGAGGCCGC
>NZ_JBCNNF010000269.1:0-9601 GCF_039594555.1 Inquilinus sp. | reverse complement strand
ATCGGCAGCGTGCTGCTCGCGGGCGCCACCTGGCTGTTCTACACCCGCGGCGCCGCCGATCCGGGCCTGCTGCTGCCGACCTACGCTTTGACCGGCCTGCTGGTCGGTGTCGTCGGCGGGGTGCCGTACGTCATGGTCAAGGCATTCCCGGCAGCGGTCCGGTTCAGCGGCCTGTCCTTCTCCTACAACATCTCCTACGCGGTGTTCGGCGGGCTGACGCCGCTGATGATCCCGGCGCTGCTGGTCCTGAACCCGCTGGCGCATCTCTACTACATGCTGGCGCTGTGCGTGCTCGGCTGCGCGGTCGGCCTGTGGCTGATGCGGCGCGGGGTGTGAGCGGCCTCACCGCATCATCAGCACCGGGATCAGGCACAACCGCACCATCGCCGTGGTGGTGCTGCCGATGATCAGGTTGCGGATGCGGGAGTGGCCATAGGCACCCATCACCAGCAGGTCGATCGACGCAGACGCCACCTCGGCTGCGATCACCGTCTCCGGCTCGCCCGGCAGGATCCGGGCGCGGACGTCCCAGCCGGCCTCGCGCAGCGTGGTCTCGGCGGCGTCGAGCTTGGCCTCGGCTTCCTCATCCGGGCTGCCGGCCATCAGCAGATGGCCCTCCAGCCCGCGCAGCAGCTGGCCCTTGGCGATCAGTTCCACCGCCCTGGTCACGCTCGGGCCGCCATCGAAGGCGATCAGGAAGCGCCGGATCGGCTTGAAGGCGCGGGCGGCCACCAGCACCGGCTTCTTCGCCGCCCGCGCCACCCGCTCGAGATTCGAGCCGAGATGCAGCTTGGCGAAATCGGCCGCCTCGCCGCGCTTGCCGATGACAATGACGCTGGTGTCGGGCTCGAACTCCGCGACCGTCTCGACGAGGTCGCCATTGTAGAGATGGGTGTCGATCTCGGTGACGCCGACCTCCTTCAGCCGGGCCGCGCCTTCCTCCAGGATCAGCCGGCCGCGCTTCTGCGATAGGCTGGCCCGCTGCTCGTCCATCGCCGCCAGCTCAGCCAGGATGTCCTGGGAATAGGCGACGAGCGTGCCGCTGATGTCGACCGGGATGGTCGACACTTCGCGGCGGCCCAGCACATGCAGCAGCTCGACCGGCTGATGGAGCCGCGAAGCGGCCCAGGCCGAAAGATCGCAGATGCTGTGGGAGTAGATCGAGCCGTCGATACAGGCGAGAATCTTGGCCATGCCATCGACTCCATGTTGGCCGGGCGCGCGGGCGCGGTCGGCGACAGGGAAAGACTGACTCAATGCCGGTCCTGACTCAACAATCTGGCGCGGCCTCGCTCCGTTCCAAGAGCGAAGCGGGCCGGGCCGCTATTATCGCGGCGGCCCGCGGCGCACCGCCTCGGTCAGCCCGATCTCCAGCAGCGCCGATTCCATCGCCCGGGCCAGGCCCAGCACTGCCTCGTCGGCATGGCGATGGCCGACGATTTGCAGCCCCACCGGCAGGCCGTCCGACGTCAGCCCGGCCGGCAGTGACAGGGCGGGGCAGGGCGACAGCAGGTTGAACGGTGCGGTCAGGTCGAGGCCGCCATAGCGCCCGTCCGGCCGATCCGCCGCGAAATCGTCGTCGGTCAGGGTGACGGGCGGGGGCGGCACGGCGCAGGTCGGGCACAGCAGGGCGTCGCGGCCGGCCAGAATGGCGGCCAACTCGTCCCACATCCGGCTGCGCAGGATCTCGATCCGCTTCACCTCGGCGGCGCCCAGCGTCAGGCCGCGGTCGATCAGCCCGACCAGGATCGGATCCATCCGGTCGCGGTACCCCGCGAGGGTATGGCCCTGAAACGCCGCCATGAACACGCACCACAGGTCCAGCCACCGATCGCTCACCGCGCGGGTCCAGGGCAGGCGCACCTCCTCGACCACCGCGCCGGCGCGGCGCAGCGCCTCCGCCGCCGCCAGCACCGCGGCCTCGACCGCCTGGTCCACGGCGTAGTAGCCGAGGTCCATCGACAGGGCGAAGCGCCGGCCAGCCAGCCCGTCGATCCGCGTCGCCGCCAGGTCGAAGGGCAGAGGCAGGGAGTTGATGTCCTCGTCGCTCGGGCCCGCGGCCGCGGTCATGAAGGCGACGGCGTCGTCGACGGTCCGGGCCAGCGGGCCGAAATGCGAGATGTCGTCGAACTGGCTGGGCAGGATGGTCATCGGGATCCGGCCCAGGCTGGGCTTGAAGCCCACCACGCCGCAGAAGGCGGCCGGGATGCGCACCGACCCGCCCATGTCGGTGCCCTCGGCGAAAGGTACCACCCCTGCCGCGACCGCGGCGCCGGAGCCGCCGGAGGACCCGCCCGGCGACCGCTCCGGGTCCCACGGGTTGCGGGTCACGCCCCAGCGCGGGCTATAGGTGAAGCTGGAATGGGCGAATTCCGGGGTGGTGGTCTTGCCGATCACGATGGCGCCGGCCGCCTCCAGCCGCCGCACCACCAGCGCCGACCGGTCCGGGATCCAGTCGCCGGTCGAATGCGACCCCAGCGTGGTCAGGTGGCCGCGGGTCGGGGTCAGGTCCTTGATCGCCACCGGCACGCCGTGCAGCGGCCCCGGCGCTTGGCCGGCCGCGATCGCCGCATCTGCGGCCTCGGCCTTGGCGATCGCCTCCTCGTCCAGGATCAGGGTGAAGCAGTTTAGCCGGGCCTGGGCCGAATGGGCACGGCCCAGGGCGTCGGCGATCACCGCGCGGGCGCTGGTCCGGCCGGCGGCGATGTCGTCCGCGATGGTACGGGCGCTGGGCGGGTGCGTGTCGGGCATCTCTCGATCCTCAGGGACGGCTTGCGGCCGGCGCCGCTCGGCCCAAGGATAGCGGCCTGGAGCGGAAAGGCAGGGCATGGAGTTTGCGGCTTGGAACGCCGGCCTCGCGGCGGCGATGGCGGCGATGGGCACCGCGGCGTTCCCGGACCGGCTGGGCGAGGCGCTGGCGGCGTTGGTGCCATTCGACATGCTGAACGGCTTCGCCTATCGCGGCGACGCGCCACCGCTCGACCTGCACAACCGCCAAGCGCCGGAGCTCGCCGCCATCATCGTCGACGGCTACATCGCCGGCTCCTATCTGCTGGACCCGTTCTTCGAGGCGGTGCGGGGCGGCACGGCCGACCGTTTCCTGGTGATGGCCGACCTCGCCCCCGACCGCTTCGCGCAGAGCGAGTACTACAACCGCCACTACATCCGCACCCGCATCCTGGACGAGGTCGGCTACGTGCTCGATCTCGGCCAAGGCGTGACCGGGGTGCTGTCGGTGACCCGGCGGCGCGGCCATACCCGCTTCCGCCAAGCCGAGATCGCCCGGCTGCGCGACGCGGCGCCGATGGTCTGCGCGCTCTGCGAGCGGCACTGGGCCGGCTTCGGCGGGGTGCCGGAGCCGGCCGGGACCGGGGATCTCGTCACCCGCATCGTCGATCTGGGCGGCGGCCGACTGACCCGGCGCGAGGCCGAGATCGTCGGGCTGATCCTGAAGGGCCATTCCACTCCCTCGATCTGCGCCCTGCTCGGGCTTGGGCAGGAGACGGTGAAGACCCACCGCAAGAGCATCCACCGCAAGCTCGGCATTGCCTCGCAGGCCGAGCTGTTCGCACGCTTCACCGCCTTCCTGGCGATGCCGCCGGGATAGGGGCCTCCGCGACCTCGCGGAACTGCGTCTCCGGCGGCTGCCGGCTGAACATCCGGGTGAGCCAGGCGAGGTAGACAATGCCGACCGCCAGCCAGATCAGCCCCAGCACCTTGGCGTGCTCGTCCAGGCTGACCAGCAGCCACAGATTGGACAAGGCGCCCAGCACCGGCACCACCAGCGCCCCGATCACCGTGCCGAGGCCGCGCTGCGGCGCGCGCAGCCACAGCAGCCGGATCACCGACAGGTTGACGAAGATGAAGGCGACGAAGGCGCCGAAATTGATGAAGGAGGTCGAGGTGGTGACGTCCAGCCTCAGCGCCGCCAAGGCCACCGCCCCGGCCAGGGCGATGTTGAACACCGGCGTGCGCAGGATCGGGTGGACATAGCCGAAGGCGGACCGCGGCAGCACGTCGTCGCGGCCCATCGCCAGCAGCAGCCGGCCGACGCTGGCCTGGGCCGACAGGCCGGAGGCGAACTGCGCCACGATCAGCCCGGCCAGGAACAGCATGACGAAGACGTCGCCGCCGATCGCCTTGGCAATGTCGAAGGCGGCGCTGTCGACATTGGCGACGTCGCCGCCGGGGAAGGCCAGCTGAGTGAAATAGGCGGCCAGGATGAAGATGCCGCCGCCCAGGAGCGCGATCAGCATGATCGCCCTGGGGATGGTCCGCGCCGGCTCCACCGTCTCCTCGGTGAGCGTTGTCACCGCGTCGAAGCCGAGGAAGGAATAAGCGGCAATGGCGGCCCCGGCGAGATAGGCGGGCAGGGTGCCGCTGCCGGTGAACGGGTTGGCCGAGAACAGCGGCCGGGCCGCGGCGCCGGCCAGGGCGTATCGGACGCAAAGCGCGACGAAGGCGGCCAGCACCGCGAACTGGACCAGCATCAGCACGATGTTGACGCCGTTGGCCAGCTTGATGCCGACGATGTTGATGGCGCTGGTGACGCCGATGAAGGCGAGGATCCAGACCCATTGCGGCACGTCGGGAAAGGCGGCGGAGAGATAGGCGGCGCCGATCAGCCAGATCGCCATAGGCAGGAAGAAATAATCCAGCAGGATGGCCCAGCCGACCAGGAAGCCGACATGGCCGCCGAAGGCGCGGCGGGTGTAGGTGTAGGCCGATCCGGCGACGGGATAGGCGGCGGCCATGCGGCCATAGGACCAGGCGGTCAGCAGCACGGCCACCAGCGCCACCAGATAGGCGGTGGGCACGGCGCCGCCGGTCTTCTGCGCCAGGATGCCGAAGGTGCCGAACACGATCATCGGCGTCATGTAGGCCAGACCGAACAGCACGACCGAAGGCAGCCGCAGCGTCCGCGTGAGCCCGAATGGCTGGTCCGTCATCTCGTCCTCCCCGGGCCGGCCGCCGCCTTGTCGCTGCGGTCGGCAAGCCCCGTCGTGGTGATTGCGGGGAGAACTATGGGAAGCCGGCGCCGGCCGGCGCCATCACCCCAAGGGGGGAGGGCGGCCTATTGCGGCCGGCGTGGCGTCCACGGCACCTGCTTCATGAAGTCGGCGAGAATCGCCTCAGACGTCCTGTCCTGGACCGGAGTGACGCGGTACTTTACGATCCACAAATCCCGGACATAGCAGAAGATATAGAGGTCCGACCGGACCCGTCCCGGGGTGTTGTTGATAAAGTCGCTCGTCTCGTAAACCGCGACAGTTCCGGGGACCTTGGCCTCGCCCGACGGCGCCGCGACGGTATCTTCCCGGACCAACTTCGCTTCGGGATGGAGGGTTGTGAGTTCGGTTTCGCGCCGTCCCACCTCCTGCTGGCAAACGGTGTCCCGGAGCCCGGAGTCGAGATCACGTACCGTGCTATCGGCGGCTGCGGTTGGCGAGAGCAGCCTGAAGGCCAGCGGGACGGGATAGACATAGGCCGAGATCCGCATCCGGCCCGAGGGAGTCGGCACATCGTAGTTGGCGCTGACATCCCCTCCCTTGTCGTCGAATTGCGTGATGGTGATGCGGACGAAACGGGCCCCTGCGGCCATCCCTTCCGTCGGAAAGACCATGCCTGAGCCGCCATGGACGTAGCGGCCCTCGGCCGTGACCTCCCCCGGCTTGGACAGGATCGGCGTCGTGCCGTCGGATGCCTTCGGCTTGGCACATCCGGCCAGGACCAAGAGCGCCACGGCAGACCATAAGACCACTCCGGGCTTGAATATCTTCGGCATCGCTCCCCTCCCTGTGATGCGGCTTCACGATGCCACAGCACAGGAAACGGAGCGAGGCGGCGCGTCAGGCGGCCTGGGATAGCGGCGCGGTGCCGGCCGGCAGGGCAACGCCGAGATCGATCTCGGCCTTGAGCGGCAGGTGGTCGGAGGCGATCCGCGACAGCGGGCTGCGATGCACCTCGACCTGGCGCAGCACGCCCTGCGGCCAGCCCAGGATGCGGTCGAGCGAGACCAGCGGCAGCGGCGCCGGGAAGCTGGGCGGGCTGGCCTGGAGCGGCCCGAACAGCGCGCCGAGCGGCCGCAGCGAGGACCGTCGCCCGGGGCGCCACTCGTTAAGATCGCCGACCAGCAGGGTCGGCATGCTCTCGCCGGCGGCGATCTCGTCGAGGATCATGGCCGATTGGCGCATGCGGCAGCGGCGCAGCAGCCCGAAATGGGCGGCCACCACCCGCAGACGGCCGGCGGGCAGCGCCAGTTCGGTGATGATGGCGCCGCGCGGCTCGGCCCCCGGCAGGGTCAGCCGGCGCAGGCGGGTGACCTCGCCCTCGCGCACCAGCAGGGCGTTGCCGTGCCAGCCATGGCCGTCGGGAAGGTCGGAGACATGCACCAAATGCAGGCCGCTGTCGCGGCGCAGCGTCTCGGCATCCAAGAGGCCATAGCGCCGGCCGAAGCGGCGATCCACCTCCTGCAGCGCCACGACGTCGGCCTTCAACTCGTCGACCACCGCGGCGATGCGCAGCGGATCGAAGCGGCGGTCGAGCCCGACGCATTTGTGCACGTTGTACGAGCCAATGACAACCGGGCGGCTGGACGCCGTCTCGATCGGTGCCTGGGGCAGGAGGCCGGTGCGGGATGTGTCGTACAGGGCCATCTCGGTTCCGAAAGCCGGGACCGTCAGACAGCGCCCGGGAACCCCATGGATTTAATATAACGGCCCGCCGATGCCAAGACGGGCGCGACGGAATGTACCGCCGCTCGATCGAAGGGATAAGAGGAAGATGGCTCCCTGGACTGGACTCGAACCAGTGACCCGCTGATTAACAGTCAGCTGCTCTACCAACTGAGCTACCAGGGAACATGAGCGCCGGATCGCTCCGGGCTGTTGGTGGCGCGGCTTATAGCAACCTCGCCCCGCCCTGCCAAGCCTGACTTGCACCCCCGATTGCACTTTTTGGAGATGCTGGTCCGACCGGTATTTCGGACGAGCCGTTTGGAGGCGCGAGCCGGAATCGAACCGGCGTGCACGGATTTGCAGTCCGCTGCTTGACCACTCAGCCATCGCGCCCCGACGGCGGCCCCCGTATATCGCCCGCCGAGAAGCAGGGTCAAGGATGATTGCGCGGAAGTTTCGGGTCGCCCGACATCCGGCAGATGGACTGGTCGGTAACAGACCGATTGTGTTGCAAGCGCGAAGGCCGATATAACCGCTGCGTTTGATCGCGCGGCGGCCGCCCGGCCGCTGCGCCTCGCCGTCCCCAGATTGCGGAATCCCATGGTCGACTACGCAGCCGCCCGCCTGAACATGGTCGAAGGGCAGATCAAGCCCAACAAGGTCGTCGACCAGGCTCTGATCGACGCGATGATGGCCGTCCCGCGCGAACGCTTCGTGCCGGCAGACCGGCGCGGCGTCGCCTATGTCGACGAGGATGTCGCGATCGGTGGCCGCCGGGTGCTGATGGAGCCGCGGGTGTTGGGCCGGCTCTTGAACGACGCTCGCATCACGCCCGACAGCCGCGTCCTGGTCGTCGGCGCCGGCACCGGCTACAGCGCCGCCCTCATCTCCCGCCTCGCCGCCAAGGTGGTGGCGCTGGAGGAGGACAAGGCGCTGCTGGCCACCGCGCGCGGCGCGCTGTCCGAGCTCGGCGCCCAGCGCGTCACCCTGGTCGAGGGGCGGCTGACGGAGGGCTGGGCGTCCGAGGGGCCGTATGACGTCATCCTGGTCGACGGCGCGGTAGCCGAGGTGCCGGCGGCGCTGATCGCGCAGCTGGCGCCCGGCGGCCGGCTGCTCACCGTGGTGGATGACGGGGACGGCGTCGGCCGTGCTATGCTGGTCAGTGCAGTCGATGGAGTCGTGTCGCAGCGCCCGCTGTTCGACGCGGCGACGGCGATGCTGCCCGGCTTCCAGCGCAAGCCGGCCTTCCAGTTCTGAAGCGGGGCATCGGGTGCAGCTTTTCGAGATCGACGTGGCGACCCTGGCGGATTGGCGGCGCGACGGCACGGGGCATGTGCTGGTCGATGTCCGCGAGCCGCAGGAGCTGGCGGTGTGCCGGATCGAGGGGTCGCTCGACATCCCGATGAGCGAGATCCCGGGGCGGGTCGAGGACATTCCGGGCGATCGCCCGGTGATCGTCATGTGTCACCACGGGGGGCGCAGCGCGCAGGTGGTGCGGTGGCTTTCGGCAAGGGGCATGGACAACGTGGTCAATCTGCGCGGGGGCATCGATGCCTGGGCGCGCGAGATCGACCCAACCATGGGACGGTATTGACGATGACACGATATGGACGGTTCGGCCTCTCCACCGCGGTGCTGTCCGCCGTGCTGGCGCTGGGCATTGCCCCGGCCTCGGCGCAGTCGATGGCCGAGGCGCTGGCGTCGGCCTACGCCACCAACCCCGATCTTGCCGCCGACATCGCCAATCTGAAGGCGGTCAACGAGGGCATTGCCCAGGCCCTGTCCGGCTACCGGCCGGATGTGAGTGCCAGCGCCAGCATCGGAAGCACCTTCAGCAACACGCAGACCGACGGGGTGGAGGGGGGCACTGCCCTTCGCAGCTCGAACGGGGGGCGGGACAGCCGGTGGCACGAGATCAACCCGGCCACGCTCGGCATCACCGTCACGCAGAACATCTACAATGGCGGCCGGACCCAGGCATCGGTGAACCGGGCCGAAAACACGATCATGGCGACCCGCGCCGTCGTCCAGACCACCGAACAGACGGTGCTGCTGGACGCGGCCACCGCCTATGCCGACGTGGTCCAAGCCCAGGCGGCGCTGGACGTGCAGCGCAACAACGAGGCGGTGCTGCGCAGGCAGCTGCAGGCGACCCAGGACCGGTTCAATGTCGGTGAGGTGACCCGCACCGACGTCAGCCAGTCCGAGGCCAGCCTGGCCAGCGCCGTGGCTCAGCGGATCGAGGCGGAGGGCACGCTGCGCGCCAGCCGCGCCACTTTCGAGCGCTTCATCGGCCAGCCGCCGGGAACGCTGGAGACGCCGACGGTGCCGGCTGGCCTGCCGTCCTCGATGCAGGAGGCGATCCAGAAGGCCCAGGCGAACTATCCGGGCATCGTCGCTGCGCTGTTCACCGAGCGTGCAGCGGCCGATAACATCGACCTGCAGTTCGGCGCCCTGCTGCCGTCGATCGACGTGCAGGCGCGGCTCCAGCGCCAATATTCGACAGTCTCACATCCGAAGGCGAGATTTGAGACGGCTCCCGGGCTGTCCGGCCAGCTCTTCGGGCCGCAGCAGACGAGCTTCGGGGCGCAGTCGCGCGTCGACTCCGCGGCGATCGTCGCCCAGGTGACCATCCCGCTGTATTCGCAGGGCAATCAGGAATCCCTGGTGCGCCAGGCCCGCTACACGCATGGCCAGCGGCGGATCCAGATCGAATCACAGCGGCGCCAGGCGATCCAGAGCGCCGTCCAGTCTTGGCAGGCGCTGGTGACGGCACGGGCCGCCATCAAGTCGTTCCAGGCTGCGGTCAAGGCCGAGCAGCTGGCGGTGGAAGGCCTGCAACAGGAAGCCCAGGTCGGGTCGCGCACCGTGCTCGACGTGCTGACCGAGCAGCAGAACCTGCTCAATGCCCAACTCCGCCTGGT
>NZ_JBCNNF010000268.1:0-9652 GCF_039594555.1 Inquilinus sp. | reverse complement strand
TGCGCGCTCGCCGGACGAGCTGCTGGCCCTGCTGGGCGACCTGCTGCCGCCGGGCGACCTGCGCGACCGGTTCGTCAGCGACGCGCTGCAGGCGATGGCCGAGCGGCCGGGCGGCAGCCTGGGGGCGCAGCAGGCGGCGGATGCGCCGGAGGCGACAGGGCCCGGGTCGCTCGCCTCCCTGCCGGGCCGGCCGCGCCAGGGGGCGGAGGCGGTGGCGGCGGTGACGCGGGCCCTGGCCCATTCCGCCGGGCCGGTGGCCCGGCTGCTGGTCAAGCGCGCCTTGGCCCGGGCAACGACGCTGGACCAGTTGCGCGAGGCCTGCCTCGCCCTGATCGAGGACGCGGCGGAGCGCGAGCGGTTCCAGGAGATGCTGACCGGACTGCCTTATCCGGGAACCCTCCCGGTCTCGGTCCGCGACCTGTCCGGGGATGCGGGATGACCGACGGAATTCAGGAGACACGGAATGCCGGCTGACAGCCGCAACGAGCCGATGCTGCTGCTCACCTCGCCGCTGGGCGACGACACGCTGCCGGTGCAGCAGGGCACGCTGCACGCGATCGAGCTGGCGGCGGTCGAGGAGCTCAGCCGCCCCTACGAGCTGACGCTGACCGTCGTCTCCACCGAGCGCAGCATCCAGCCGCAGGAGCTGCTGTACCAGCCGGTCGGGCTGACGGTCCGGCGCATTCCCCGCGGCGGCGACACGGCTGGGACGACCCGGCCGCCCGAGGACCGCTTCTTCCACGGCGTGGTCCGCCGGATGGAGGCGATCGGCCTGGCGCGGCGAGACCGCTGGACCTACCGGCTGGAGGTGGTGCCGCGGCTCTGGTTCCTCAGCCAGGCCGAGGACAGCCGCATCTTCCAGGCCATGACCGCGCAGGAGATCCTGCAGACGATCTTCACCGAGCACGGCGTCCAGCCGGTCGAGTTCCGGATTTACCGCAGCAACCCCGTCCGCGAATACACCACCCAGTACAACGAGACTGACCTGGCCTTCGCCCAGCGGCTGCTGCAGGAGAGCGGCTGGTTCTACTTCTTCGAGCACACCAAGACGTCCCACACCCTGGTGATCACCGACGGCAACGAGGCGTTCAAGCCGGTGACGCTGCCGTCGCACTGGGTGATCCACGAGGGCGACAATTTCGACGTCTTCGACCGCTGGGAGGAGACGCATTCGACCGCTTATGGCGAGGTCTGGCTGCAGGATTACGACCCGACCAAGCCGAACACGCCGGTCGACGGGCGGGAGGACACGACCCTGCCGATCGCCGGCGCGGCCCGCCGCGAGGTCTACAACTGGCCGGCGGCGACCATGGACAACCAGGTGGCGGCCGACCGGGCGAAGTTCCGGATCCAGCATGCCGAGGTGGTGTCGGCCCTGACCCACAGCCACGGCTACGACCACGAATTCGCCCCGGGCCGCCGCTTCACCCTGGCGCGCGACCCGTTCACCCGGGCGGAGGGCATCGACTACGCCCTGCGCTCGGTCCGCCACAAGGCCAGCGACGACAGCTGGATCGCCGGAGCCGCGATCGCGAGCTACGAGAACGACTTCACCTGCTTCCTGCAGAAGACGCCGTGGCGCGACGATGCCCGCAACACCCGCCCGGTGATGGCCGGCATCTTCGCCGCGACCGTGCTGGGCAATGCCGGCGAGGAGATCCACGCCGACCCGCTGGGCCGGATCAAGGTCCGGCTGATGTTCGACCACCGCAAGGACACGGTGGCGGGCAAGGCGATCTGGGTCCGGGTGATCCAGCCCTGGGCCGGCAACACCTGGGGCTGGCAGCACCTGCCGCGGGTCGGCACCGAGGTCGCCGTCTCCTTCATGAGCGGCGATCCCGACAACCCGGTGGTGGTGGGCGGCGTCTACAACGAGGTGATGCAGCCGGTCTTCCCGGTGCCGTCGGAGCAGACCAAGAGCGGCCTGCGCACCCGCTCGACCCTGCGCGGCGGCACCCAGGACTTCTCCGAATTCTCGATCGACGACAGGAAGGGGCAGGAGCTGGTGTTCCTGCACGCCCAGAAGGACCACAAGGTCGAGGTCGAGAACGACGAGGACGTCACGATCCACCGCAACCAGACGGTGACCAGCGAGACCGGGTCGATCACCATCAGCGCCATGCAGTCGATCACGCTGCGGGTCGGGGCCAGCCGGATCGTCCTGACCCCGGGGTCGATCTCGCTCGTCGCCCCGGCGATCAGCGTCACCAGCGAGGCGGCGATGAGCCTGACGGCCGGTGCCGCCATGCAGATGACCGTCGGCGCGGCGCTCAACATGACGGTCGGCGCGGCCTGGCTGGCCACGGTGACCGGCACCATCACCTTCGAGACCGCGCTCTTCATCGCGCCGATCCCGATCCCGGCCACACCCTGACCGGGGCAGCTAGGCCGCGGCGCCGGTCATCTCCCGCTGCCGGAACCGCGCGTTCCTCAGCACGGCGGCGACATTGGTCGAGCTCAGCGGCCGGCGGACGACCTCGAACACCCCGGCGGCCGCCAGCGCATCGGCGTCGATCCTCCCGCTCGACGGCAGGGCCAGCAGGATCGGCAGCCGCGGCGCGGCCTCGTGCAGCTCGGCGGCGAGATCGAGCGCCTCCTGGGCGGAGGAGCCGTGGCTCACGATCAGCACATCGAACCGGTCGGGCGATTCCCGGCAGGCGGCCAGCGCGTCGGCGCCGCTGGTGAAGCCGACCGGCTCGTAGCCGAGCGCGGCCAGCATCTCCTCGTCCCGCAGCATCAGCTTGCGGTCGCCTTCGACCAGCAGCACCGCCTCGCCGCGGCCCAGCATCGACGCGGCGACGGGGGCCTCCGGCGCGTCCTCGACGATGCAGGGCAGCCAGACGGCGAAGCGGCTGCCCTCGCCGGGCCGGGTCCAGACGTCGATCGCGCCGCCATGCTCCCGCACGATCTCGCGGGCGGTCGCCAGGCCCAGGCCGTTGCCGTCCTGGCGCGAGGTGAAGAAGGGCTCGAACAGGCGGCCCAGGGTCTCGGCGTCGATGCCCCGGCCCGCATCGCTGACGGCGATGCGGACATAGCGCCCCGGCATCAGCGAGCCGTGGCTGAGGGCCTGCGCGTGAACGACATCGTGCAGTTCGACGTCGAGGCCGATGCGGCCGGCCCCGTCCATCGCCTGGGCCGCGTTGTTGCACAGGTTGAGGATCACCTGCTGGATCTGCGCGGCTTCGCCGGCGACGATCTTGGCCGCGTGGTTCTCCTGCCCCAGGACCAGCTGAACCCCCGGCGGCAGCGACGCGCGCAGCAGCGAGGCGGCCTCGACGACCAGGGCGTGGACGTCGACCGGCCGGCTGGGCGCGGCGCGGCGCCGGCCATAGGCCAGGATCTGGCCGATCAGGTCGCGTGCCCGCTCGCCCGCGCGGCGGATGCCGCGCAGATGGCGGGCCGCCCGCTCCCCGGACCCGATCTCGGCCTCCGCCATCTCGGTGTAGCCGAGGATGGCGCCGACGATGTTGTTGAAGTTGTGGGCGATGCCGCTGGCCAGCGCGCCGACGGTCTCCATCCGGCGGGCCTGCTGCAGCCGCTCCTCCAGCCGGCCGCGCTCGCGCTCGAGCTGGTCCCGCCCGATGGCGTTGGCGATCGCGTCGAAGGCGGTGCGCAGCAGGCTGAGCTGGTCCGGGCCGATCATGCGGGACGGCGGCAGCGCGTCGAAGCCCATGATGTCGGTGGTGCCGTCGGCGCCGCGGCTGGTGACGCAGGCCCAGCCGTCCAGCCCGGCGGCGGCGAGGGCGTCGCGGGCCGGCCCGGCCGGCAGGCGGGCGACGTGCCGGACATGGATCAGGCCGTCCGCCGTCCGGTCGAAGCCGGCCGAGAGCGCCGGCGCCGATTCCGGCCATCTCGGGGGGCAGTCGATGCCGGCCCGGGTCCAGACATGGTGCTGGCGTGCCGGGCCGCCGAACAAGACATAGGCCCGGTCGGCGCCGACATGCGCCGCCAGGTCGGCGAGGGCCTGTTCGATCTGCGCCCCGACCTGCGGCCGCCGGGCGGTGATCAGGCGGGCGGAGATGCCGGCGATCAGGTGCTCGAAGGCGGCGCGGCGGCGCAGCGACATGGCCCCCGCCCGCAGCTGCAGCCCGGCCTGGATCAGCAGCCCCAGCAGGACGACCGAAACGCCGTACAGCAGGATGCGGAAGTTCCGCGCATCGTCGCGCGATGCGATCTGGTGCTCGATCACGATGCCGCGGATCTCCGCCAGGTCCCGGCTGGTCGGCAGCGCGAACAGCGTCTTCAGCACGCCATCCGTCGCCGGCAGCAGATCATGCAGCAGCCGGCCATGCGCCAGCAGCGCCTGCAGGGACGTAGGGTCGCCGGGTGGCGGGCGGCTGCCCAGTGCCTCCAGCCGGTCCTGCACGTCGCGGGCGACGCTCGGCGAGGTGTCGAGCGTCAGCCGCAGCATCGCCGCGGCCAGGGCGCCGACATCCGCGGCCAGCGCCGTGTCACCGTCCGCAGCGCCGAGGCGGGAGCCCAGCACGCCGAAATAGGCCAGCGAGTTCTGCAGCAGGGCGTTCCTGCTCTTGAAGGTCTCGACCAGCTCGTCCTGCCGCACCATCAGGGCGCCCAGGCCGGCGACTGCCGCGGCGATGCGCGGGTCCACCGCCGCGGCCTCGTCGAGGCGGCCCAGCAGGTCGCGCAGCGCGGCGCTGTCCCGGACCAGCGGGTCGTAGTTGCGCAGCAGCCCGGCCCGGGCCCCGAGGATGTCGCGCCGCAGCGCGCCCTGGGTCATGGCGACGTCCTCGAGCGTGCCGAGGGCGCGGTCGAACATCTCCGCCTCGGTATTGACGCCGCGCACCAGGAACCAGGTGAGCAGCAGGAGCAGCAGCGGCACGGCCGCCAGGGCGGGGGTGATCCTCATGGCACCTTCGCCGTCACCGGATGGCCCTCATAGGTGCCGGTCAGCGACCGCAGGAAGGCGACGATGGCCGTGACCTGCTGGTCCGACAATGTCCGGTCGAGCTGGGCCAGGGCCATGTTGCGGACGGCGCCCTCCAGCGTGGCGGCGCTGCCGTCGTGGAAGTAGGGCGCCGTCGTCGCAATGTTGCGCAGGCTCGGAACCCGCAGGACCTCCGGGTCCGGAGAGGCGAGGGGGTGGAAGATGCCGTGCCGCTGGAACAGGTTGCCGCCGACATTGACGCCCTGGTGGCAGGAGACGCAGCCGAGGGATTTGAACAGCCGGTACCCGTCCTGCGCGTCGGCCGGCAGGGCGCCGTCATCGCCCTTCAGCCAGCGGTCGAACGGGCTGTCGGGGGTGACCAGCGAGCGCTCGAAGGTGGCGATCGCGTCCAGCAGGGATGCCCGGTCCGGCTCGCCGCCATAGGCTGCGCGGAAGCGCGCCGCCATCTCCGGATCGTCCCGCAGCCGGCCGAGCACGTCGTCGATGCTGGTCCCCATGATGTCCGGGCTCTCGATCGAGCCCGCGGCCTGCGCCTCGAGGGTGCGGAAGCCGCCGGCCCAGCCAAGGCGGAAGCTCAGCGCCGCGTTGAACACCGTGCTGGTGCTGAACCGCAGCGGCGACCCGTCGAAGGACATGTCGCGCCGGGTGTTGCCGGCGCCGTTGGTCCGGATGTCGTGGCAGGACAAGCAGGACCGGGTGCCGTCGCGCGACAGGCGCGGGTCCTCGAACAGGCTCTTCCCCAAGGCGAGCTTGAGCGGATCGGCGGCCGGGGGCGGCGGGATCGGGGTGATCGGCTCCTGCTCGGCCGTGTATGGCGGAAACGGCGCCGCCGGCTCCGGCACCTGCGCGGACAGGCCGGCGGCAGCGAACAGCAGCCCCAGGGCGCTCCAGGCGGCGATCCGGCGCAACGGGCCGGTCATGTCGACGATCGCGGCACCGGACGCCCTACAGCCTTTCCACCGCCAGGGAGAAGACATAGCCGACGCCGCGCTCGGTCCGGATGACACGGGGCGCGCTGGGGTCGGCCTCCAGCTTCCGCCGCAGCCGCAGCACCTGCACGTCGATGGTCCGGTCGAACACGTCCTCATGCATGCGCGTGGCCTGCAGCAGATGCTCGCGCGACAGCGGGCGCTGCGGCGCCTCGAGGAAGGCGGCGAGCAGCGCGTATTCGCCCTTGGTCAGCGCCACGGGGGCGCCGCTCGGGTCGGTCAGGCGCCGCAGCCGGCGGTCGAGCTGCCAGCCGCCGAAGCGGAAGCGGCCGTGCTGCCGGTCGCGCTGCGGGGCCTGGCGCTCAGCCTCCCGCCGCCGCAGCACGGCGCGGATGCGCGCCAGCAGCTCGCGCAGCCCGAAGGGCTTGGTCATGTAGTCGTCGGCGCCGAGCTCCAGCCCGACCACGCGGTCGATCTCGTCCTGCCGGTGGCCGGTGGTGATGATGACCGGCAGGTCGGACCGCGACCTCAGGTCGCGCAGCAGGTCCAGCCCGTCCTCGCGGCCCAGGCGCAGGTCGAGCAGCACCAGGTCGGGCTCGCTGCCGGACAGCTGCCGGGCCATCTCCTGCCCGCCGGCGACCGAGACGGCGCGGATGTCATGGTTCTCGAGATAGTCGACGATCATGTGCCGCATGGCGGGATCGTCGTCGACGACCAGGACGGAGACTGGCTGACTGCTGGCGCTGTTCATATCGACAACCATGGCTACGGGCTCGGCGACCGGCCGCCGGACAGAGGCCGGCTGCCGGTCGATGCATCCTCAGGTTCGGATCGAGCGACACATCTGTTTCATATGGGTTTCGACATATTGCCGATGACCGCCGTCACAGATGGTCAGCCATGCCGTTTCTTTCAGGGGGGATGCCGGTCCCGTGATGGTTACAGCCGTAACCGGCCGGCGGCGTTCCGGCGGTAGTGTTGCAATTGTAACCAAGCCGGCCAGCCGCCGGTCTTCCGCCCGGCGGGGGAAACGGATGTGACGAGATTTCAGGCCAGGTAGCGCTTGAACCAGGCGATCGTGCGGTCCCAGGCCAGCTTGGCCGCCGCCTCGTCATAGCGGGGCGTGGAGTCGTTGTGGAAGCCGTGGTTCACGCCCGGGTAGATATAGGCCTCGTAGGTCTTGTGCGAGGCCTTCAGTGCCGCCTCATAGGCCGGCCAGCCCTGGTTGATGCCGGTGTCCAGCTCGGCATAGTGCAGCAGCAGCGGCGCCCTGATCCGCGGCACGTCCTCGGCCTTCGGCTGCCGGCCGTAGAACGGCACGGCGGCGGCCAGCTCCGGATAGGCCACGGCGGCGGCGTTGGCGACGCCGCCGCCATAGCAGAAGCCGGTGATGCCGACCTTGCCGGTGGTCAGGTCGCTGTGCATCAGGAACTCGACCGCGGCGAAGAAGTCGTTCATCAGCTTGGTCGGGTCGACCTTCTGCTGCAGGTCGCGGCCCTCGTCGTCATTGCCGGGATAGCCGCCGACGGAGGTCAGCCCGTCCGGCGCCAGGGCGATGAAGCCGGCCTTGGCGACGCGGCGGGCCACATCCTCGATATAGGGGTTCAAGCCGCGATTCTCGTGCACCACCACCACGCCCGCCACCTTGCCGGTTGCCTTGGCGGGGCGAACCAGATAGCCGCGCACCTCGCCATTGCCCTTGGGCGACGTGTAGGTGATGTATTTCGCGAGGATGTCGGGGTCGGTGAACTCCACCTGCTGCGCCATCGCGTAGTTCGGGCTCAGCGACGCCAGGATCGACGCCGCGGTCAGCCCCGCCACCGCGAACTTGCCGGCGCGGTCCAGGAACTCGCGCTTGGTGATCCTGCCATGGACGTAATAGTCGTAGAGCTCCAGCAGCTCGGGCTGGAAGTCCTTGGCCGTGAGACGGGTCATGAAGCGCTCCCCCTTGCCGTTGAGGCCGCCCGGCCACTCCCGATAGCGGCATACGCTTCAACACGTTCGATCCGCCAGGCCCCGTCGGAGGTGCGGCATGTCGCCGCCCCTCACCGCGGCCGGCCCGCTACGCGGCCATGAACACCCGCAGGGTGCCGGGGGCGGTGTGGGCGGACAGGTCCACCGTGACGCCGCCCTCGTCCCGCCAGGGAAACGATGCATCGCCGAGGCGAATGTCCAGCACCCGGCCCGGTGTCAGCGACGGGAAGCGCAGCCAGGCGCCGTCAGCCAGGTCCGGCGGCAGGGTGACGGCGATGTCACCCGCGCCGAAGCGCAGCTGCGACAGACGGCCGGCGATGTTGGTCTCCAAGAGCGTGCGGCGGCCCTGCTGCAGCGCCAGCAGGGCGCCGGCGATGCGCACCGTCACCGGCCCGGCCGGGCTGGCGATCGGCCCGAGCGTCGCGTCGGCGCCGTCATTCACCAGCTCCCACCCGCCCCAGGGGTTGATGTCCATCACCCGCGCCACGCCGAGCGCCGGCAGCAGCGCGCCCCAGCTGTAGAAGCCCTCGGTGTCCGGCTGGTCCATCGGCTCGCCGGTCTCGGCGTTGAAGTTCTCCGGGCACAGCCGGCGCTCGTCCCAGGCCGCGCGGAACAGGCGCAGGCTGTCTTCGGCCAGCTTCGTCGCCTCGCGCTCGAAGCCGTTGCGGCGCAGGCCGTGCCACACCATCCAGTTCAGGGGCGGCCAGATCCGGCCGCGCCAGTAGGAATTGTCCTTGGCCGCCGGGTCGTCCCGCGTGGTGCCGGGGATGACGAATTCGCCGCCGAAGGTGGCGGGGTCCTGGAGATGGGCCAGCAGCCGCTGCGCCTGCTCCGGGGAGGCCGCGCCGCAGATCAGCGGGTAGAAGCTGGTCGGCCCCAGGCTGCGCACGAACTCGCCGGACCACAGCCGGTTGGCGAAGATGCCGCGGCTGTCGTCCCACAGCTCGGCGCCGATCTTCGCCCGGGTGCGCGCGGCGGTCTCGGCATGGGCGGCCGCGGCGTCGTCGTCGCCCAGTTCG
The DNA here is from genome assembly GCF_039594555.1 of Inquilinus sp. Taxonomy (GTDB): domain Bacteria; phylum Pseudomonadota; class Alphaproteobacteria; order DSM-16000; family Inquilinaceae; genus Inquilinus. The sequence goes on along the minus strand of NZ_JBCNNF010000268.1, from coordinate 824 downwards.
GCGGCGATCCAGGACAGCACCTCGGCATCGAAGGCCAGCAGGCTGTTCAGCCCGACATCCTCCGACCGCAGCGTCCGCGTCTCCGGGTCATAGGCCGCCTGGTCGTGGATCGGCGAGTTGTCCATGCTGGATTCGTTGCGGGCGCCGAAGGAGGTGCCCTTGTACAGCCCCTCGCCGACATCCGACGTGCCGTAGGAGACCAGGCCGCGGCCGCGCGGGTCGCGCTCGCGCCACCACCAGGCGTGGTTGCGCGCCAGGGTGCCGTAGGCCAGCTCCAGCATCGGCCGCGAGCGGGAGCGCAGATAGATCAGCCACAGCAGGAACGACCCGATCGGCAGCTGGGTGCGGTCGACCCAGGCGTCGTTGGCGGTCAAGAGGCAGGCGAGGTTGCCCTCCGGCGTGGCGCTGGCCAGCGACGCCGCCAGGTTCTCGCGCGCCATCTCCTGGTCCAGGTAGCCGGTGAGGAGGGCGTTGTAGAGCTGGTCGTTCAGCCAGACGCCGAAGCCGCCGAATTTCGACAGGTTCCAGTTGCGGCTGATCGAGGTGTAGGGCCGGTGGTTGACCTCGTCCCACACCGTGTTCCAGGCCATCACGTCGCGCAGCGCGTCCAGCGCCCCGGCCTGGGCTCCGGTCTGGCCGGGCAGGGCAGGGGCCTCGCCCGGCTCGGCCGCCAGCGCCTTCGCGCGCTCGACCGCCAAGTCGGCCCGGTCGGCCACGGCGACGCCGATGCCGCCGTCGCGCATCATCTCCAGATTGAAGCGCAGCACCAGCACCGGCGCCGCCTCCGACCGTGACCCGAGATGGAAGTAGCCGTGGGTCTCGAA
>NZ_JBCNNF010000267.1:0-9671 GCF_039594555.1 Inquilinus sp. | reverse complement strand
GCGAGGTCGAGCTGGACCCGGAGACCGGCACGGTCGACATCGTCTCCTATGTCTCGGCCAACGATGTCGGCCGCGTGGTCAACCCGATGATCGTGCGCGGCCAGCTCGACGGCGGCGCGGTCCAGGGCATCGGCCAGGCGCTGGGCGAGCGGATGGTCTACGACCCGGAGACCGGGCAGGTGATGACCGCCACGCTGATGGATTACGGCGTGCCGCGGGCGGACATCATCCGAGACTTCGTGCATGTGCTGGATGAATCGACGCCCTGCCTGAACAACCCGCTCGGCGTGAAGGGCGTGGGCGAACTCGGCACCATCGGCGCCACGCCGGCGGTGGTGAATGCGGTAGCCGATGCTTTGGCGCGCGCTGGTCATGGCGCGGCCGCCAACCGTCTGCAGATGCCGCTGACCCCGGCGACGGTGTGGAAGGCACTGCAGTAAAAGGAGGGAGAACACTCCCGTATGAAGGGAGTGTTCTCCCGCTCTGTCTCCATTTTCTGTCATTGCCGGGCTTGACCCGGCAATCCAGGGGCCATCGAGAACGGCTCTTGAAAGCCCCTGGATCCTCGGGTCAAGCCCGAGGATGACAATGAAAAGGCGGGCGAGCCTGCGGGCTGAGCCTCAGCCCGCCAGCGCCTGCGCTTCCTCCAGCTTGCCGTTGGCCTCGAGCCAGGCTTCCTCGGCGGCGTCCAGTTTGCTTTGCACCTCGTGCAGCGCGATCTGCTGCTCGGTCGCGGCCGCTGGATTGTTGTAGAGCGCGGTGTCGGCCAGCTTCGCCTCGATCGCCTTCTTCTCGCGCTCCAGCCCCTGGATCCGCTTCTCGATATCGCGGATCGCCAGACGCAGCGGCGCCAGCTGGGCCCGGGCCTCGGCAGCGGCGCGGCGCTGCTCCTTGCGGTCGGCCTGGCTCAGCTTGTCCGCCTGGCGCCCGGCGCGCTCCTGCCGGCGCTGCTCGGCCAGCAGGCGGCGGTAGTCGTCGAGATCGCCCTCGAAGGGGCTGACGGCCCCGTCCTTCACCAGCAGAAGCCGGTCGGCGGTCAGCTCGATCAAATGCGGGTCGTGGGTGATCAGCACCACGGCACCGTCATACTCATTCAGCGCCTGCACCAGCGCCTGGCGGCTGTCGACATCGAGATGGTTGGTCGGCTCGTCCAGCAGCAGCAGCTGCGGCGCCTCGCGCGCCATCAGGGCCAGCAGCAGCCGCGCCTTCTCGCCGCCCGACATGTCGCCGATCCGCGTCTCCGACCGGCGCTGGACGAAGCCGAAGCGGCCGAGATGGGCGCGGATCTTCTCGTCGGTCGAATTCGGCATCACCCGGCGTGCCTGGGCGATGGCGTTCAGAGACAAATCCAGCTCCTCCGCCTGGTGCTGGGCGAAGTACCCGACCTTGAGCTTGCCGGACTTGCGCAGCTGCCCGGCCATCGGCTCCAGCCGGCCGGCGAACAGCTTGACCAGCGTCGACTTGCCGTTGCCGTTGGCGCCCAAGAGCGCGATGCGGTCGTCCATGTCGATCCGCATGTCGAGGTTCTTCAGCACCGGCCGCTCGTCGTAGCCGACGGTCACCTTGTCCAGCACCAGGATCGGCGGCGCCAGCTCCTCCGGCTTCGGGAAGTCGAAGCTGATCGACTGGTCCTCGACCAGCGCCACGATCGGCTCCATCTTCTCCAGCGCCTTCACCCGGCTCTGCGCCTGGCGGGCCTTGGTGGCCTTGGCCTTGAACCGGTCGATGAAACTCTGCATGTGGGCGCGCTGGGCGATCTGGCGCTTCTGCAGCGCCGCCAGATGCTCCAGCCGCATGCGGCGGGTCTGCTCGAACTGGTCGTAGCCGCCGCTATAGGCGGTCAGCTTGCCGTTCTCGAGATGGATGGTGGTGTCGACGACGCGGTTCAGCAGGTCGCGGTCGTGGCTGACCATCAGGATGGTGTGCGGATAGCTCTTCAGCCAGGTCTCGAGCCACAGCGTCGCCTCGAGGTCGAGGTGGTTGGTGGGCTCGTCCAGCAGCAGCAGGTCGGGCTGCAGGAACAGCGTCGCCGCCAGGGCCACGCGCATCCGCATGCCGCCCGACAGGTCGCCGACCGGCCGGGCTTGGGCCTCCGTGTCGAAGCCCAGGCCGGCCAGGATGGTTGCGGCCCGCGCTGGCGCGGTGTGGGCGTCGATATCGGCCAGACGGGTGTGGATCTCGCCGATCCGGTTCGGATCCTCGGCGGTCTCCGCCTCCTCCAGCAGGCTGGCGCGTTCGACATCGGCGGCCAGCACGGTGTCGAGCAGGCTGGCCGACCCTTCCGGCGCGTCCTGGGCGACGCTGGCCATCCGCCACCGCCCGGGATAGCTGATCTGGCCGCCGTCGAGCGCGATCTCCTTGCGGATCGCGCGCAGCAGTGTCGACTTGCCGGTGCCGTTGTGGCCGACGAGGCCCGCCTTGTGTCCGGCCGCGACCGACACCGAAGCGGAGTCGAGCAGCACGCGGCCGGCGATGCGGATGGTGATGTCCTGGATCTGAAGCATGGCGGCGCGGTCATAGCACGACCCGACCAGATTCGCGCAGTCCGGTTGCCGGAACGGGGCGGCCCGTCTATAAGGCCGCGCAATTCCGATCCGCCAACGCCTGAACACCGAGGATCCAATGGCCGAGCGCACCTTCTCCATCATCAAGCCGGACGCCACCCGCCGCAACCTGACCGGCAAGATCAACGCCAAGTTCGAGGAGGCCGGCCTGCGCATCGTCGCGCAGAAGCGGGTCCAGCTGAGCCGCGCCCAGGCCGAGGCCTTCTACGGCGTGCACAAGGAGCGGCCGTTCTTCAACGACCTCTGCACCTTCATGACCTCGGGCCCGGTGGTGGTCCAGGTCCTCGAGGGCGACAACGCCGTGGCCCGCAACCGCGAGATCATGGGCGCCACCAACCCGGCCAACGCCGCCGAGGGCACCATCCGCAAGGAGTTCGCGGAATCGATCGAGGCGAACTCGGTCCACGGCTCCGATTCGCTGGAGAACGCGGCGATCGAGATCGCCTTCTTCTTCGCGGGCACCGAGATCGTCGGCTGATCCGACGCGCGTTCGGCCGTCCTTGCTGCGGCAGGGACGGCCGGGGGCAGCCCCGGGCAACAAAAAAGGCCGGTCCGTCGGGACCGGCCTTTTTCGTGCCGATGGCGAAAATCAGAGCAGGAACAACGCCATGCCGATCAGCAGGATGGCGACGGCGACGATGCCCCAGGTGCTGAAGCGCACGAAGCTGGCATACATCTGCTTGCGCGAAGCCAGCAGTTCATCGGGAACCTGATTCGTGCCTTCGCTGGCCATCGCGCCCATCCTCGTCACGCTTTCGTATGTTTGCGATCGAGGACCATTTACGGGTGGCCCCCGACCTTGTCCAGTGAAATAGGGTTTAATTGTCGCAGCGTCGAGTTGGGCTTTGTGACAATTATCACAATGGGTTGCGGATCGTGTCTGCAGCCGCCGCCGCGCCGTCGATCTGGACCCGCCCGTTCACGATCCGGACCCGTCCTTCGGCCACCCAGCGCAGGGCCATCGGATAGCAGCGATGCTCCTCCACCAGGATCCGCGCGGCCAGGCTGGCGGCGTCGTCGCCGTCCAGCACCGGCACCGCGGCCTGGACCAGGATCGGCCCGTCATCGACCACCGGACGCACGATATGCACGGTGCAGCCGGCCAGCTTGACCCCGGCGGCCAGCGCCCGCTCATGGGTGTGCAGCCCGGGGAAGGCCGGCAGCAGCGACGGATGGATGTTGAGGATGCGGTCCTGCCAGCTTCCGACGAAATCGGCGCTCAGCACCCGCATGAAGCCGGCCAGGCAGACCAGTTCGACCCCGGCGGCGCGCAGCGCCTCGTCCATCGCCGCCTCGAAGGCGGCCTTGTTCGGATAGGCCTTGCGGTCGACCGTGGCGGTGGCGATGCCCCGTCCTTCGGCGACGGCCAGACCGCCGGCGCCGGGGATGTCGGACAGCACCAGCGCGATCTCGGCGGGGAAGTCCGGCGCGGCGCAGGCTTCGGCCAGGGCCGCCATGTTGCTGCCCCGGCCGGAGATCAGTACTCCAACCCTCAGACGGCCCATGCCGCCCCCGTGCCCGCGATCGCCACCGAATGGGAGGCGTCGGCGACGACCCGACCGATCCGGTGAACCGTCTCGCCCTGGCCGGCCAGGATGGCCGACACCGCCTCGGCCTGGGCGGGGTCCACGATGACCACCATGCCGATGCCGCAGTTGTAGGTCCGGGCCAGTTCGGCGGCGTTGAGGCCGCCCCGGGCCTTCAGCCAGCGGAACACCGGTGGCAGGGGCCAGGATCCGGCGTCGAGGGCGACGCCCAGCCCGTCCGGCAGCACCCGGGGAATGTTCTCGGTCAGCCCGCCGCCGGTGATATGCGCCAGGGCATGGACGCCGCCGGCACGGATGGCCGCCAGCGTGCTCTTCACATAGATCCGGGTCGGGGTCAGGAAGGCCTCGCCGACCGATCTGTCGTTGGCGAAGGGCGCCGGCTCGTCCCAGCTCAGCCCGGCATCGGCAACGGTGCGGCGGACCAGCGAGTAGCCGTTGGAATGCACGCCGGTCGAGGCCAGGCCCAGCACCACGTCGCCGTCGCGCACGTCGCGGCCGGTCAGGGCCTCTTCGCGCTCGACCGCGCCGACGGCGAAGCCGGCCAGGTCGTAGTCGCCGGCGGCGTACATGCCCGGCATCTCCGCCGTCTCGCCGCCGATCAGGGCGCAGCCGGCCTGGCGGCAGCCCTCGGTGATGCCGCGCAGCACGCCGACGCCGACCGAGCGGTCGAGCCTGCCGGACGCGAAATAGTCGAGGAAGAACAGCGGCTCGGCGCCCTGCACCACCAGGTCGTTGACGCACATGGCGACGAGGTCGATGCCCACCGTATCGTGCCGGCCGGTCTCGATCGCCACCTTCAGCTTGGTGCCGACGCCGTCGGTCGCGGCGACCAGGATCGGGTCGCGGAAGCCGGCGGCCTTCGGGTCGAACAGCGCGCCGAAGCCGCCCAGCCCTTCCATCATGCCCTTGCGGCGCGTGCTCTCGGCCAGGGGCTTGATGTCGCCGACGAAGGCCTCGCCCTCGGCGATGTTCACACCGGCCCGGGCATAGGCGTCGGAGCTGTCCTTGGGGTCGACCGGCGGGCACATGATGACCTCGCAGAGAGGGGTGCTATATAAAGGCGGATTATCCGTGCGGATGCGCGCGGACCATAGCGAAACCGGAAGGCATTGCAATGATGCTTCGCATCGGATCGACCCTGGCTCTGGCGGCCGCGCTTCTCTGCGCCGGGCTGGTGCCGGTGCGTGCCCAGACCACAGGCGGCGCGCCGATTGCGGGCAGCGCCTCCGGCTACTCGGTCGACAACGTCGCGGTCGAGGCGACGGCGGCGAACGCCACCGAGGCCCGCACCAAGGCCTTCGCCCAGGGCCCGCGCAAGGCGCTGCAGCAGCTGCTGCAGCAGATCGGCGCCGACCCGGCCCGCGCCTCCCGCATGTCCGACGGGGATGTCGAGCGGCTGGTGCAGAGCTTCCAGGTGAAGTCGGAGCAGGCCTCGCCCGGCCACTATGCCGCCACCCTGGCCTACACCTTCCGCAGCTCCGGCGTGCAGCAGCTGCTGTCGGGCGCCTCCGCCGCCCCGCCGGTCACCGCCACACTTCCGCCCGGCACGGCGCCGGGAACGCTGCCGGGGACCCCGCAGCAGCCTGGCGCCGCGCCCGGCTTCGCGGCGCGGGGCTCGGTCACCGTCACCGTGCCGATCGCGGCGCCGGCCGACTGGTACGACGTTCAGGGCCGTCTGACCCGCCTCGGCGGCGTGGTCACCTCATCCCTGGTCAGCCTGACCTCCAGGCAGGCGGTGCTGGAGCTGCATTTCCCCGGCGACCAGACCCAGCTCAACCAGATCCTGTCGCAGCAGGGGCTGACCGTGCAGCAGGGCGCCCAGGCGCTCGAGCTGCACCGAACCGGCGGGTGACGGCGCCGGCGTGACGACTTTTCCGAGGTCAGGCTACTTGCGCCTTCTGGTCCGATCCCTGCCCAACCTGCTCAGCCTGGCCCGGCTTGTCCTGGCCCCGGTCACCATCTGGCTGATCCTGGACGGCCGCCTGGTCACCGCCTTCTGGATGTTCGTGGTGGCGGCACTGACGGATGCGATCGACGGCATCCTGGCCCGCCGGCTGGAGGCGCGCACGGCGCTGGGCAGCTATCTCGACCCGATCGCAGACAAGCTGCTGGTGGTCGGGACCTATCTGGCGCTGAGCTGGATGGCCGCCCTGCCGGTCTGGCTGGTGGTGCTGGTGGTGGCGCGTGACATCGGCCTGGTGCTGGGCGTGGTGGTGCTGCACGTCGCCGGCCGCGGCACGCGCTCGCTGACCCCATCGCTGATCAGCAAGCTTAATACCGTGATGCAGGTGGCGCTGGTGGGGCTGGTGATGGCGGCCCCCGGCCTGCATGTCGACGCCCGCGGCGCTATCGCGCTACTGGTCTGGGTGGTGGCCGCGACCACGATCCTGTCGGCGATCGGCTATCTGCGCGAGACCATCCGCCGCTTCTTCGGGCCGGTGGGGGCGCACGCGTGAACGGCTCCGTCCAAATCCGCTTCTGGCTGATCGGCTTCGTCGTCTTCTGTCTGCTGGTCTGGCTGCTCAGCGGCGTGCTGGCGCCCTTCGTCACCGGCATGATCATCGCCTATCTGCTCGACCCGGTGGCCCGGCGGCTGCAGGCGATCGGCATGGCGCGCTGGCTGGCGACGACGGTGCTGCTGCTGCTGTTCGTGCTGGTCGCCGTGCTGGTGGCCCTGATCATCCTGCCGATCCTCCTGAATCAGGTAACCGGCCTGCTCTCGGCCGTGCCCGATTATGTTGGCCGGGCTGCGACGCGGCTGCAGCCGCTGATCCAGGAGCTGCGCCATCGCGTCTCGGCGGCGAACTTCAACGAGATCCAGAAGGCGGTCAGCCAGTATGCCGGCAGCGCCGTGTCCTGGATCGGCACGGTGATCGGCAGCCTGTGGCAGGGCGGCATGGCGCTGATCGACCTGCTGTCGCTGGTCTTCATCACCCCCGTGGTCGCGTTCTACATGCTGCGCGACTGGGACCACATGATCGGGGTGATCGACCAGAACCTGCCGGTGGCGCAGCGCGAGACCGTCCGCGGCTTGGGGCGCGAGGTCAATCACACCCTGTCCCGCTTCATCCGCGGCCAGCTGATCGTCTGCCTGCTGCTGGGGCTGTTCTACGCCATCGCCCTGACCATCGTAGGGCTGAATTTCGGCCTGCTGGTCGGGCTGATGACCGGCATCCTATCGATCATCCCCTATGTCGGCTCGCTGGTCGGGCTGGTCAGCTCGGTCGGCATCGCCCTGGTGCAGTATGACGACTGGACGATGTGGGCGCTGGTGCTGGGCATCTTTCTGCTCGGCCAATTCCTGGAGGGCAACTTCGTCACCCCGAAGCTGGTCGGCGAATCCGTCGGCCTGCATCCGGTCTGGGTGATCTTCGCGCTGCTCGCCGCTGGCAGCCTGTTTGGCTTCACCGGGGTGATGCTGGCGGTACCGATGGCGGCGGTGATCGGCGTGCTGACCCGCTTCGCCCTGCACCGCTATCGCCAGAGCGCGCTGTACCGGCAGCCGCCCGCCGACCCGCCGGACACGGATCTTCCGACGGTTTCATGAGCAGGATTGCCAACCCGGTGGCCCAGTTCGTCTTCGACCTGTCGCTGCCTCCAGCTTTGGGGCCGGAGGATTTCATCGTCGCCGACAGCAACCGCGAAGCCGCGGGCTGGATCGGGCGCTGGCCGGACTGGCCGGGGCCGGCCCTCGCCCTGCATGGCGCGCCGGGGGCGGGGAAGAGCCATCTGCTCGGCATCTGGGCGCAGCGCACCGGGGCCCAAGTCCTGCCCGGCAGTGCGATGACGACGGCCGATCCGGCCGAGCTCGCCGCCACCGGGGCCGTGGCGCTGGACGATGCCGACCGGGTGGCCGGCGACGCGGCGGCGGAGCGGGCGCTGTTCCACCTGCACAACCTGCTGAAGGAGGCCGGCGGCTTCCTGCTGCTGGCGGCGCGCGAACCGCCGGCGCGCTGGCCGGTGGCGCTGCCGGATCTGGCGTCGCGGCTGAAGGCGGCGCCGGCGGTGGGCCTTGGCGAGCCGGACGACGTGCTGTTGGCCCAGGTGCTGGCCAAGCTGTTCGCCGACCGCCAGCTGGCGGTGGGGCCCGAGATCGTGCAGGCGATGCTGGCGCGGATGGAGCGCAGCTTCGCCGAAGCGCGGCGGCTGGTGGCCGAGATCGACACCGCCAGCCTGGCCCAGGGCCGCTCGATCACCCTGCCGCTGGTGCGGGGGATCCTGGCGGGACAGGGCTAGGATCTCGGCAGCGCCTCGAAGGCGGCGAGGGCCAGGCGTCGGGCGTCGCCATGGTCGACGATCGGCCGCGGATAGGTCCTGCCCAGCGCGATGCCGGCCTTGTCCAGCACGGCGGCCGGCGCCTGCCAGGGCTTGTGGATCCATTTCGGCGGCAGCCCGGCCAGCTCCGGCACGAAGCGGCGGACATAGGCGCCGTCCGGGTCGAACTTCTCGCCCTGCAGCACCGGGTTGAAGATGCGGAAATAGGGCGCGGCGTCGGCGCCGCAGCCGGCCACCCATTGCCAGTTGAAGGCGTTGTTCGCCAGATCGGCGTCGACCAACGTGTCCCAGAACCAGGCCTCGCCCTCGCGCCAGTCGATGCGCAGGTCCTTGATCAGGAAGGACGCGGCGATCATGCGGACGCGGTTGTGCATCCACCCGGTCCGCCAGAGCTGCCGCATCCCGGCATCGACGATCGGATAGCCGGTGCGGCCCTGCTGCCACGCCCACAGCGCGTTCCGGTCCTTCTCCCAGGGGTAGTCCGCGAAGCGAGTGTCGAGCGGCTCGGTGGGCAGATCCGGCCGCGCGGCCAGCAGATGGGCCGCGAATTCGCGCCAGCCCAGCTCGCGCTGATAGGCCTCGGCGGCGCGGCGCAGCCTCGGCGTCTCGGCGGCGGCATGCTCGACCGCCTGCCAGACCCGGCGCGGCCCGATCTCGCCCCAATGCAGATGCGGCGACAGGGCCGAGCTGCCGTCGACGTCCGGCCGGTCGCGCCTGGCCTCGTAGTCGGCGAGGCCGTGGCGCAGGAAGGCTGACAGGCGCTTGCGGGCCCCGGCCTCGCCGGGAATCCAGGTCTCGCGCAGCCCGCCGGCCCAGTCGGGCGTGGTCGGCCGCAGTGCCCAATCCGCCAGGTCGTCGCCGCGTGGCCAGCGCCTGGGCGCCGGGATCTCCTTTGGGGCGGCATGCGGCGCGGCGATGCCGCCTCGCTCCACGCAGGCGCGCCAGAACGGCGTGAACACCTTGAACGGCGTATCCGATTTGGTGCGGATCTCCCAGGGTTCGAACAGCAGCGCCGCGTTGCCGCTCTCGGCGCCGATGCCGCGCTGCGTGAGATCGTGCTTGATGGCCGTGTCGCGTTCGATCGATGCCGGCTCGTAACGGCGATTCCACAGCACTGCTGTAGCGCCGGTCTCCTCGATCAGTTCGGCCAGCACCTTCGTCGTTGGGCCCTGTCTCAGGATCAGCCGGCTGCCGCGCTCCGCCAGCGACTCAGCCAGCGCGGCGAGCGAATGGTGCAGCCACCAGCGACTCGCGCCACCCGGCGGCCAATCGCCCTCGCCGTCGG
>NZ_JBCNNF010000266.1:0-9759 GCF_039594555.1 Inquilinus sp. | reverse complement strand
CTTGGGCATCCACACCCATGACGACACCGGCAACGCCGTGGCCAACAGCCTGGCGGCGGTGCGGGCCGGGGTGCGCCAGATCCAGGGCACCCTGAACGGGCTGGGCGAGCGCTGCGGCAACGCCAACCTGGTCACGCTGATCCCGACGCTGATGCTGAAGATGGGCTACGAGACCGGGGTGACCGAGGCCGGCCTGGCCTCGCTGACCGATCTCAGCCACTGGTTCGACGAGCGGCTGAACCGCACGCCCTTGTCCGGCGCGCCCTATGTCGGCGGCCGCGCCTTCGCCCATAAGGGCGGGCTGCACGTCTCCGCCATTGCCAAGGACCCGCGCTCCTACGAGCATGTGGCGCCGGAACGGGTGGGCAATCGCCGCCATCTCGTCGTCTCCGACCAGGCCGGGCGGGCCAACATCCTGGCGCGCTTCGCCGAGATCGGCATCGCCATCGACCCGAAGGACCGCAATGTCGAGCGGCTGGTCGACCTGGTGAAGCAGCGCGAATTCGAGGGCTATTCCTACGACACCGCCGCCGCCAGCTTCGAGCTGCTGGCCCGGCGCATGCTGGGCCAGGTGCCGTCCTTCTTCACCATGGACCGGTTCACCGTGGTCGATGAGCGGCGCTTCAACGCCCGCGGCGAGGTGGTGCAGGAATCCGAGGCCACGGTGCTGGTCCGCGTCGGCCAGGCATCCCTGCACGAGGTCTCCTTCGGCAACGGCCCGGTCAACGCGCTGGACAACGCCATGCGCAAGGCGCTGGAGCCGATCTATCCCGGCCTCAAGCCGCTGCGGCTGGTCGACTTCAAGGTCCGCATCCTGCGCTCGAACGAGGGCACGGGCGCCATGCCGCGCGTGATGATCGAGACCGAGGATGCCGACGGCACCCGCTGGTCGACCATCGGCGTCTCGACCAACGTCATCGACGCCTCCTTCGAGGCGCTGGGCGACAGCTTCACCTATGCGCTGCTGCGGGCCGGCGCCACGGCGCCCCGCTGATGGCCGGCACCGACCAGACCCGCGACCTACTGCTGGGCGGCCCGGCGATCATCCTGATCGAGCCGCAGATGGGCGAGAACATCGGCACCGCGGCGCGGGCGATGCTGAATTGCGGCCTGACCGACCTGCGCCTGGTGCGGCCGCGCGACGGCTGGCCGAACCCGAAGGCGGTGCCCACCGCCTCGGGCGCTGCCGCCGTGCTCGACAATGTCCGGGTATTCGAGCGGACCGAGGATGCGATCGCCGATCTCGGCGCCGTCTACGCCACCACGGCGCGGCTGCGCGACCAGCTGAAGCCGGTGGTGACGCCGCGCCGGGCGGCGGCGGAGATGCGGGCGCACCACGCCGCGGGCGTGGCCGCCGGCATCCTGTTCGGGCCGGAGCGCACCGGCATGACTAATGACGACGTCGCCCTGGCCGATGCCGTGGTCAACGTGCCGCTGAACCCGGCCTTCTCCTCGCTGAACCTGGCCCAGGCCGTGCTGCTGGTGTCCTATGAATGGTTCACCGCCGGCGACGCGACGCCGGAGCGGCGGCTGGACTATGAGGAGGACGCGCCGCCGGCCAGCAAGGAGCAGCTGGTCAACCTGTTCGAGCATCTGGAGGACGCGCTCGATGCCGGCCACTTCTTCCGGGTGCCGGAGAAGAAGCCCAGCATGCAGCGCAACATCCGCGCCTTTCTGCAGCGTGCCCAGCTGTCGGAGCAGGAGGTGCGCACCCTGCACGGCATGATCGTCGCCCTGGCGGGGCGAAGGAAGGGCGGGGAGCCGTAGGCGACGGGGTTGGCTCAGCGGCGCGGCCCGAATCCCCCTCACCCTCCCGCCGCCAACGCGGCGGGCCCCTCCCTCTCCCCGAGGAGAGGGAAGCAAGGTCAGTGCCCCTTCACCTCTCCTTGGGGAGAGGTCGAAATCGCGCAGCGATTTCGGGTGAGGGGGTGGCCCCACCCTATCCAATTGTCTCGGCCGAGGGCAGCGATCACCCCAACGGCCGGATGATCCGCCCCACCCAGCCCGACACCGCGGCGGCGACCGACCGCAGATGGGCGGCGGCGGTGAAGCCGGAGACACTCTTGCGTGGCTTCAGGTCGTGGTCGCCGTCTTCCAGCCACAGCAGCTCGATCCGGTCGGACAGGGCATAGCCGGCGACCTCGTCCCGGGTGCCGAACTCGTCACGCGTGCCCTGGCAAATCAGCGCCGGCGTCGTCAGATCGGCGAGATGCGCGGTGCGCAGCTGCGCCGGCTTGCCCGGCGGGTGGAACGGATAGCCCAGGCACAGCAGCCCGGCGATCCGGCCGGCGGCGTGCAGCTCGTCCGCGACCATCGAGGCCACGCGCCCGCCCATCGACTTGCCGCCGATGATGAGAGGTCCCGTGGCGCCGAGGGCCTCGACCGCCGCCCGGAATTCCGGGATCACGGTCTCGGCCCGCGGCGGCGGCTTGCGCTGGCCGGTGCGCCGCGCCGCCATGTAGCCGAACTCGAAGCGTGCCACCCGGAACCCGGCCTCCGCGAGGGCCTTCGCCGCCGCGGTCATCGAGGCCGAATCCATCGGCGCCCCGGCGCCATGCGCCAGCAGGAGGGTGGTGCGGGCCTCGGCAGGCCCGTCGATCAGGAAGGTCGGTGCCATGGAGCCGGAGCCTAGCATGGCGGTCGCAGCTTCGGGCCAGCAGCGACGCCAACCGTCAGGCGACGCGGCCAGGGTCAGGACGGCGCCGGCCAAGCCGCGCCGGCCGGCGCCGCGTCGGCCAGCGGTGCATCGGGATGCAGCCGCTCGACCTGCAGCTCCAACCGGGCGCGCACCAGGCGGTAGCCGAACTGGCGCAGCACGTCGGCCAGGGCGGCGCGCAGCTGGATGTCGCCCAGCGTCAGCGTCTCCACCGGCGGTGCCGGCTCGGCGGCCGCGCTGGCCGCCAGGCGCGGCGGGGCCTGGTCGCGCCAGCCGGCGATGCCGGTCCGGCGCAGCGCCGCCAGGAAGCGGTAGACGGTGGCCAGGCTGATCCGCGGGTCCAGCCGCCGCGCCCGGCCCAGGATCTCCTGGGCGTCGAGCGCGTGGTCGGCCTCGGCCAGCACCGCCAGCAGCACGCGGCGCGGCCGGGTCGGCCGCAGCCCGGCGTCACGCAGCCGGGCCAGGACCGGAGAAGGGAAGGCGGGGCTCATGCCGCCGCCCTCAGCCGCGCCGGATCTCGGCCGCGGCCCGGGCCAGGATCTCGACGATGCGGGTCTCGGCGTCCGGGTCGGCGCCAGCGTCCAGCTTCTGCTCCGCCGCCTCGCGCAGATTGTCCAGCGCCGCGGCGACCAGGGAGGGCAGGCGGCTCGACCGGTCGCGCTCGCGCTCCCGCTCGCCGCCCATCATCTTGTTGACCCAGGCGATCTTCTCGCCGGCCGCGGCCAGGCGGCCCAGCACGGCGTCGATGATGCCGCGGTTGCCGTCGAGATAGGCGCGGCCCTCGGCGGTGATGGTGTAGAGCTTCTTGCTGCCCTCGGCAGCCTCGACCGTGACGTAGCCGGCCTCTTCGAGATAGGTCAGGGTCGGATAGACCGTGCCGGGGCTCGGGCTGTACCAGCCGCCGGTCTTGTCCTCGATCAGCTTGATGATCTCGTAGCCGTGGCGCGGCTGCTGCTCGATCAGGGCCAGCGCCAGCAGGCGCAGGTCGCCCTGGGCCAGCATCCGGCCGGCGCGCATCATGTCGCCGCCGCCGAACCCGCCGAAGCCCCGGCCGCCGAAGCCGCCGCCATGGCCCCACCGGCCGCGGCCACGGCCGCCGCCGGCCCACATCTCGTCATTGTCGCGGCCATGCCGTCCGCCCCAGCCCTCGCCGCAATCGCCGTGGTGCCCACGATGGTGTCGTCCGAACATCGAACTCACTCCTTCAGTTTCGATATATCGTAAGATATGGCTGATCCAGATGGGTTTCAAGATATATCTTAAGATGTGTCTTTTGGCATGAAACTCAAGGCTTCTGCGGGATTGACCGGCTCTCCGCCGCGCTGATACACATCCGGTGACGGTTCCCGCATGGGATCAAAAGGGAACACGGTGGCGCCTCTCCGGAGGCGGAATCCGTGGCTGCCCCCGCAACTGTCAGCGGATCGCCGAACGCCCTCGTGGCCCCTCAAGGGCCAGGCCACTGCCCGCGCTGCGGGTGGGAAGGCCGACGCGAAGCCATGATCCGCGAGCCAGGAGACCTGCCGTCGCAGCGCAATCCGTTTTCCGGGCGGGGTGGCCCGGGCAGGAGGCTCTCTTGACGGCAAACCGGTCCTTCCCTTCGCGCGTCCTGGCCCTGGCAGGCTTGGCGCTTCTCGTCCTGTCGCCGGCGGCTTGGGCCGAGCCGACGCAGTATCCGCTGACGCTCCGCAACTGCGGCGTCGACGTCACCTTCGACCACGCCCCTCGCCGCGCCGTGTCGATCGGGCAGAGCAGCACCGAGATCCTGCTGGCGCTCGGCCTGGCCGACCGCATCGTCGGCACCGCCGTCTGGTTCGGCCCGGTGCTGAAGGACTATGAGGCGGCGAACGCCAAGATCCCGCGCCTGGCCGACAACGACCCCAGCTTCGAATCCGTGGTGGGCAGGGAGCCGGAGCTGGTCGCGGCCCAATATGAATGGCATGTCGGGCCGCAGGGGTCGGTCGGCACGCGCGAGCAGTTCGCGGCCCTCGGCATCCCGACCTACATCTCGCCGGCCGATTGCGTCGCGAAGGACAATTCCGGCGGCGGCGATGGCGTGCGCAAGCAGCTGTTCAGCATGGATCTCGTCTATCAGGAGATCCGCGACCTGGCCCGGATCTTCGACGTCGCCGACCGGGGCGAGGCGCTGGTCGCCGAGCTGCGGCAGCGCGAGGCCGCGGCCATCGCTTCGGTGGCGGGGCAGCAGGCCAGGGGCGTGCCGGTGGTGTTCTGGTTCTCCAGCAAGGAGGTGGCGGGCGAGGCCTTCGTCGCCGGCAGGAACGGCGTGCCGGCCTACATCCTGCAGCAGCTCGGCGCCCGCAACGTCATCACCACGGAGGAGGAATGGCCGCTGGTGAGCTGGGAGCGCATCGCCGCCGCCGACCCCGCGATCATCGTGATGGCGGAGATGAGCCGCCGCCGCTATCCGGCCGACGACACCGCGGTGAAGCTGAATTTCCTCGCCACCGACCCCGTGGCCAGCCGGCTCGAGGCGGTGCGGGACAATCGCATTGTGGTGATGGACGTGCAGGCGATGCAGCCCTCGATCCGCGCCGTCGACGGCATCGAGGCGCTGGCCCGCGGCATCAAGAGCTTCGGTCTCGGGGGGTGAAACCGCTCCTCGATGGCGGCTGGGGCGTCCGCGCCCTGCTGGCGGCGCTGTCCCTGGCGGCGCTGGTCGTGGCCATCGCCCTGGCCGTGTCGATCGGCGAAATGGCGATCCCGCCGACCACCACATTCCAGGCGTTGGCCAACCGGCTGTTCGGCGCCGGCTTCGCGCTCAGCCCGATCCAGGAAGGGGTGATCTGGGACTACCGGCTCAGCCGCGCTTTGGTGGCGGCCTGCTGCGGCGCGGCGCTGGCCCTGTCCGGTGCCATCCTGCAGGCGCTGCTGCGCAACCCGCTGGCGGAGCCCTATGTCCTCGGCATCTCAGCCGGCGCGTCGACCGGCGCGGTGGCGGTGATGATCGCCGGCATCGGCGGTGGGGCGCTCTCGCTGTCCGGCGGCGCCTTCATCGGCGCCGTCCTGGCCTTCCTGCTGGTCTCGCTGCTGGCGGCCGGCGTGGGGGGCGGCATCGACCGGGTGATCCTGGCCGGCGTCGCCGGGTCGCAGCTGTTCAACGCGCTGACCTCCACCATCGTCACCACCTCGGCCAATGCCGAGCAGGCGCGGGGCGTGATGTTCTGGCTGCTCGGCAGCCTCGGCGGCGTGCGCTGGCCGGATGTGCAGGTGGCGGTGCCGGTGGCGGCCGCCGGCTTCGTCCTCTGCATCCTGCACGCCCGCGCGCTCGACGCCTTCACCTTCGGGGCGGACGCCGCAGCCTCGCTCGGCATCGCCGTGACCCGGGTGCGCGTGGTGCTGTTCGCGGCCACCGCGGCGATGACGGCGACGATGGTCAGCATCATCGGGTCGGTCGGCTTCGTCGGCCTCGTCATCCCGCATGCGGCGCGCTTCCTGGTCGGGCCCGGCCATGCCCGGCTGCTGCCGGCCTCGGCGATGATCGGCGCCATCTTCATGGTGCTGGCCGACATCGTCTCCCGCATCATCATCCCGCAGCAGATCCTGCCGATCGGCGTGGTCACCGCCCTGTTCGGCGCGCCGGCCTTCGCCGTGCTGCTCTATCGGGCGAGGCGGTCGGCATGACCATCACGACCCACGACGTGCGCTGGGCCGCCGGCGGCCGGATGATCGTCGACGGCGTGACGCTGGAGGCGGCGCCGGGCCGGATGCTGGGCCTGCTGGGCCCGAACGGCGCCGGCAAATCGACCCTGCTGCGCCTGATCTGCCGGCTGCGGCGGGTGGAGAGCGGCGTGATCACCCTGGGCGGCGCCGACATCGCCGACCTGCCGCGCGCGGCCATCGCCCGCCGCGTGGCGCTGGTGGAGCAGCAGGCGATGACCGACGCGCAGGTGTCGGTGATCGACGTGGTGCGCCTCGGCCGCACGCCGCATCGCGGCCCGCTGTCGCCCTGGAGCGACCGTGACGATGCGGCGGTCGAGGATGCGCTGCGCCGGGTCGGGCTGGCGGGCAAGCGCGGCCAGTCCTGGCACACGCTGTCGGGCGGGGAGCGGCAGCGGGTGCAGATCGCCCGCGCCCTGGCCCAGACCCCGTCCGAGCTGCTGCTGGACGAGCCGACCAACCATCTCGACGTGCAGCACCAGCTCGAGATCCTGGCGCTGGTCGGGCGGCTGCCGGCGACCAGCATCGTGGCGCTGCACGACCTCAACCTGGCCGCGATGTTCTGCGACGCGGTGGCGCTGCTGCGGGAGGGCAGGGTGGTCTGCGCCGGCGCGCCGGAGGAGATCCTGACCGAAGCGCGGATCCGTGAGGTGTTCGGCGTGCGCGCCCATGTCGAGCGGTCGCCGCATCACGGCCGGCCGCATATCCACTACCTGCCGGGCTGATGCCGGTGGCACTCCCCGCCGGGCGGAAAGCCGCTTCAGGCTTGACATCGCGGCCCAAATAGCGTTCTTCACCGCTTCCATTCCCGGGAACGCGGGTCCGGTGCGTGAGCCGGCGCCCCGCTTTGCCATTGGCAGGGCCTACCGGGACAACATGAGAGAAGAAGGACCGCGCGCGTGAGCAAGCGCCAGAATTCGAAGCACAAGATCGACCGCCGCCTTGGCGTCAATCTCTGGGGCCGCCCAAAGAGCCCCCTGAACAACCGCGAATACGGCCCGGGCCAGCACGGCCAGCGGCGCAAGAAGCCGACCGATTTCGGCACGCAGCTGATGTCCAAGCAGAAGCTGAAGGGCTACTACGGCAACATCGGCGAGAAGCAGTTCCGCCGCCTGTTCGACGAGGCCGTGCGCCGCAAGGGCGACACCGGCGAGAACCTGATCGGCCTGCTGGAGCGCCGCCTGGACACCGTCGTCTACCGGATGAAGTTCGTCCCGACCGTGTTCGCCGCCCGTCAGCTGGTCAACCACGGCCACGTGCTGGTGAACGGCAAGCGCCTCAACATCGCCTCCTACCAGGTCAAGGACGGCGACGTGATCGAGATCAAGCAGAAGTCGCGCGAGATGGCCCTGGTCCTGGGCGCCATCGCGTCGTCCGAGCGCGAGGTGCCGGACTACATCGAGGTCGATCACGGCGCCTTCAAGGGCAAGGTCGTGCGCACCCCGGCCCTGGCCGACGTGCCGTACCCGGTCCAGATGGAACCGAACCTGGTGGTCGAGTTCTACAGCCGCTGATTCTCGGCCGGCTGTCCGACGGAAGAAGGGGCGCCCTCGGGGCGCCCCTTTTCGTTTCGGAGGCTCGCCTCTCAGCCGACGCCGTGGCGCGGCGCCACCGGCATCCTCGCCCGCCGGGTGGCGTCGATGGTGAACAGGACGAGGCCGGCCCAGATGAAGCCGAAGGTTACCAGCGTGGCCGGGCGCAGCGGCTCCTCGAACACCAGCGTGGCCAGCACCAGGTTGATGCTCGGCGACAGATACTGCAGCAGCCCGACGGTCGACAGCGGCAGGTGCCGGGCCCCGATCATGTACAGCACGATCGGCAGGCCGGTGATCAGCCCCGAGGCCATGATCGCCAGCGACATCGCCCAGCCCTCGCCGCCGGCCGCCACCGGGCCGAAGGCACCGGCGCCCCGGCTCCACAGCCACAGCAGGTAGGCGAGGCAGACCGGCAGCAGGAAGGCCGTCTCGACCATCAGCCCGACGAAGGGATCGATCTTCTCGCGCTTGCGGATCAGGCCGTAGAAGCCCCAGGTCAGGGCCAGCGCCAGCGCGATCCACGGGATCTCGCCGGCGCCGATCACCGAGATCAGCACGCCCACCCCGGCCAGGCAGGCGGCCGCCACCTGCGCCCGGCTCAGCCGTTCGCCCAGGAAGGCGACGCCGAGCAGGACGTTGATCAGCGGGCTCAAGTAATAGCCCAGCGCCGACTGCACCAGGTAGCCGTTCAGCACGGCCCAGATGAAGACGCTCCAATTCGCGGTCACCAGGGCCGTGGTGGCGCAGTAGGTCAGGAAGCGGCGGCGGCTGCGCAGCACGTCGCGGATCTCGTGCAGCCGCCCGAGGGCCAGCAGCAGCAGGCCCAGCATGACGACGCTCCACAGGATGCGATGCGCCACGATCTGCCAGGCGCCAACATGCTCCACCGCCTTGAAGTAAAGCGGCGCGAAGCCCCAGATCAGGAAGGCGCCGAGCGCCGCGCCGGCGCCGAGGCCGGCCTGGCCGCGGCTGGCTTGGGTGTCGACCGACATCGTGGTCCCCGGATCCGGCGTCAGCGGGCCACGGCCCGGGCCGCGACGAGGCGGGCCCGGCCGGCGCCGATGCCGGCGATTCCCGCCGCCGTGCCGATGGCGAGGACGAAGACCCCCGCCGCCGCCCAGCCGCCGGTCCAGTCGTGCAGCAGGCCGATCAGCAGCGGCCCGCCCGAGGCCAGGGTGTAGCCCACCCCCTGCGACATCGAGGAGAGATGGGCCGCGACATGGGCGTCCGGCGTGCGCAGCACCACCAGCGTCAGGGCCACGGCGAAGGCGGCGCCCTGGCCGATGCCGAGCAGCACGATCCACAGCCAGACCGTGCCCAGCGGTGCGAAGATGCAGCCCAGGAAGCCGACGATCGAGAACACCATGCACAGCGCGGCGGCCAGGCGCTGGTCGCGGCCGCGCGTGGCCAGCGATGGCGCAACCAGCGCGGCGGCGACCTGCACCATGATCGAGACCGAGACCATGATCCCGGCGGCCACGCCGTCGACGCCGCGGTCGCGCAGGATCGGCGCCAGCCAGCCGAAGACGCTGTAGGCCAGCGAGGATTGCAGCCCCATGAACAGCGTCACCTGCCAAGCCAGCGGGTCGCTCCACAGGCCGCGCACGGTGAAGCCGGCATGGGCGGCCGGGCCGTGGCGCGGCGGGATCTGCGTCAGCCAGACCAGGGCGGCGATGACTGCCGGAACCGCCCAGAAGGCCAGGGCCGCGGCCCAGGACCCGTCGGCGGCCCGGGCCAGCGGCAGGGTGGCGCCGGCGGCCAGGGCGGCGCCGGCGCACAGCGCCATGGTGTAGACGCCGGTCATCAGCGGCGCCTTGTCCGGGAAGTCGCGCTTCACGATCCCCGGCAGCAGGACGTTGGTGACGCCGATGCCGGCGCCGGCCAGGATGG
>NZ_JBCNNF010000265.1:0-9767 GCF_039594555.1 Inquilinus sp. | reverse complement strand
GCTCGGCGTCAAGCCGAAGCTGCTGCCGAAGGCGTTGAACACCACCGGGTTGAGCAGGATCGACAGGATCGCGCCGCCGAGGATCAGGTCGCGCCCCGCCTCCGGCAGCAGCTGCAGCTTCACGCCGAGCTCGGCCAGGATGAAGGAGAACTCGCCGATCTGCGCCAGGCTGGCGGAGATCAGCAGCGCCGTCGACACCGGATGCTTGAAGATGCGGACGATGACGAAGGCGGCGACAGACTTGCCGATGACGATGATGAACACCACCGCCAGCATCGGCAGCGGATCGCGCCACAGGCTGGTCGGGTCGAACAGCATGCCGACCGAGACGAAGAACAGCACCGCGAAGGCGTCGCGCAGCGGCAGCGTCTCCTGCGCCGCGGCGTGGCTGAGCTCGGATTCGCTCAGCACCATGCCGGCGAAGAAGGCGCCCAGCGCCAGGGAGACGCCGAACAGCTTGGCCGAGCCGAAGGCGACGCCGAGCGCGATCGCCAGCACCGCCAGGCGGAACAGCTCGCGCGAGCCGGTATGGGCGACGTAGTGCAGCACCCAGGGGATGACCCGGCGGCCGACCACCAGCATCAGCGCGACGAAGGCGGCGACCTTGAGCAGGGTCAGCACCAGGATGCCGCCGACGCCGAGGTCGAGGCCGAGGGAGACGGCGAGCGGATCCGAGCCGACATCGACGCCGCCATTGACCAGCCCGGCCAGGGCCGGCAGCAGCACCAGGGCCAGGACCATCGCCAGATCCTCGACGATCAGCCAGCCGACGGCGATGCGGCCGCGCTCCGTCTCCACCAGCCGCCGCTCCTGTAGCGCCCGCAGCAGCACGACGGTCGAGGCGACCGACAGGGCCAGGCCGAACACTAGGCCGCCCGCGACGGTCCAGCCCAGCATCAAGGCCAGGCCGAGGCCGAGCGCCGTGGCGAAACCGATCTGCACCACCGCGCCGGGCACCGCAATGGCCCTGACCGACAGCAGGTCCTTCAGCGAGAAGTGCAGCCCGACGCCGAACATCAGCAGGATGACACCGATCTCCGCCAACTCCGGCGCCAGCGCCTGGTCGGCGACGAAGCCCGGCGTGTGTGGCCCGACCAGGATGCCGGCGAGGAGATAGCCGACCAGCGGCGGCGCCTTCAGCCGGTTGGCGATGGCGCCGAAAACAAAGGCCAGGCCGAGGCCGGCGACGATGGTGGCGATCAGGGGTGTGTCGTGCGGCATGGATGCGCCTCGGCCTCCGGAAGCAGAGATGGTCGGGGATGCATCGGCTAGGCCGACACCGCTCCATCATTTATGAACGAAGCGGCCGATCACAACCGTTGAGATGCAGATTTGTGAGATTTTCTGCCGGCTTCCGGTGCGGGCGGATTTCCAGCGGCCGCCCATCGGCCGGGCCGCCGCGACGTGTCGGCTTGTCAGACAGCCGCCGGGCGACGATGGTAGCGCGGATCCGGATTCGGCAATGCCCGCGCGGCCGCCGCGGCCGGGCTGCCCCGGATGATCCGACACCGCCGCCAGGAACCGAACGCCTTCGGGAGGATGACGATGAAATATCTGCACACCATGGTCCGCGTGACCGACCTGGAGCAGTCGCTGCATTTCTACCGCGACCTGCTGGGCCTGAAGGAGACCCGGCGCATCGAGAACGAGAAGGGCCGCTTCACGCTGGTCTTCCTCGCCCCGCCGGGCCAGGAGGACGCGCCGGTCGAGCTGACCTACAACTGGGACCCCGAGGTCTATACCGGCGGCCGCAACTTCGGCCACCTGGCCTATGAGGTCGACGACATCTACGAATTCTGCGACCGGGTGCAGAAGGCCGGCGTGACCATCAACCGGCCGCCGCGCGACGGCCACATGGCCTTCATCCGCTCGCCGGACAACATCTCAATCGAGATCCTGCAGAAGGGCCCGTCCAAGGCCCCGGCCGAGCCCTGGGCGTCGATGCCGAACACCGGCGCCTGGTGATGGAAATGCGCTGGCGCGGCCGTCTGACGGCGCCGTCTCCGCTTCCGGTGCTCACGCACCCATATGCGCTGCGCTCCGGTTCTCGACGGCACCGCCAGCCGACTCGCGCCAGCGCATTTCCATACGGTCCCTGAGATGTCTCCAGGATGATAAGGAGACGCATGGGCCGGGTGATGATGCTGCGACTGGCAGCGCTGGCGGCCGCTGCGCTGCTGGCGGGCTGCGCCGGTCCGGCCGCCCCCTCCTCTCCCCCGGCCGCAGCGGTGGAGATGCCGCTGCGCTGGAAGGTGCTGCTGATGGCCGCTGACGACGCCGAGCCGGTGTTCGACAACGGCGTCGACTCGCTGCGCCGCAGCCTGGTGTCCTTCGGCGTGGCGCCGGCGGACATCGCCGTGCTGAAGGCCGATGCGCCGCAGCCGGATGCGGTGGCGACCAAGGCCAATTTCGACCGGGCGATGGCCGGCCTGGCGGGCCCCGCCGGGACCGGCTGCTTCGTCTATCTGACCTCGCATGGCGTGGAGGACCGCGGGCTGTACGCCGCGGCGGAGAATGCGGTGATCCCGCCCGACTATCTGGCTCAGACTTTGGACGGCGCCTGTGCCGGCCGGCCGACGGTGCTGGTCACCTCCGGCTGCTATTCCGGGATCTACACAGCCACGCCGGCGCTGACGACGCCGGACCGCATCGTGCTGACCGCCGCCCGGGCCGACCGCCCGTCCTTCGGCTGCGGCACTGGCGACCGCTATACCTATTACGACCAGTGCTTCCTGGACTCGCTGAAGCGCGGCGCCGCCTGGACGGCGATCGCGGCCGACATCTCCGGCTGCGTCGCCCGCCGCGAGAAGGCGAAGGGCTTCCAGCCGTCGCAGCCGCAATCCGCCTTCGGCCGCAATGTCGCCGGGCTGACGGCGTTCTAGGGTGGAGTGCATCTCCGGCCGAATTCCAACCGGCCCCAGGACGCTCTGCGCCGCAGGCGCAAGATGTTTCCGAACCGGAGTGAGAGGAAGCTTTACCCTCTCGCGGATTGCCTTCGGTCGTCGGGCATCAGGTCACAAGACATCCTCGCGGCGAAGGCGGCACCACCTAGACCTTTGCGATGAACATCTCGGCGCTGCCGATGGTTATTTTGTCCCCGTCCTGGACCTCGCTCTGCCCATTGATACGGACGCTGTTGAGATAGGTCCCGTTGCGGGTTCCCAGGTCCGACAGCATCACCCCGTCCGTCCGGACGTCCAGGGTCGCGTGACGCCTGGATACGAGCGGATCATCAAGGGAGAGCTGACAATCGTCGGAACGGCCGATCGCAAATCGGCCACCGGCGAGAATGAAATCGTGCGAGAGACAACGCAGCTTGAATTCCATCCTACCTGGATATCAAGCGGCACAGGCGGGGTCTACGGCAGCAGGCCGGCGGCGAAGCCGATGACAATCCCCGTGCGCATCCCCCACACTCGCACAGACCGCGCGGCACAGGAGGCCCGATCAATGACGCTTCAATGCATCAACCCCGAGGATCTGCCGGTACCGCAGACCTACAGCCAGGTCGTCGTCGCGACGGGCAGCAAGCTGGTGTTCATCGCGGGCCAGGAGCCGGAAGATCTGGACGGCAAGCTTGTCGGCTGCGGCGATCTCGCGGCGCAGGCGCGCCAGGTTTTCGCCAATCTCGGCCGGGCCCTCGCCGCTGCCGGCGCGGCGCCGACGCAGGTCGCCAGAATCACGATCTACGTCGTCAACTACGATCGCGACGAATGCTTGCCGATCATCGAACAGGCCCGGGTCGGGCTGTTCGGAGATCACAAGCCGGCCGACGTGGTACTCGGCGTGGCGAGCCTGTCCCCCGGCTACCTGATCGAAGTCGACGCTTTCGCGGTGATCGACTGACCCTATTTGGCCAGGGGCTGTCTGTGACGGAGCCGATTCGAGACCCGAGACCTCAGCCGTTCCGGACCGCCCGCCGCATGAACACACGCGGGATGATGTCGATGCCCTTGTCCCGGATCATGTCGCGGATCGCGGCAAGGCCGGGGCCGAGCGTCTCGTCCGGCATCGGCGCGAAACCCAGCCGGGTGTAATATGGCGCGTTCCAGGGCACGTCGCGGAAGGTCGACAGGGTCAGCTCCGGCAGCCCTTGCTCTCGCGCGATCTCCGCCAGCCGCTCGATCAGCGCCGCGCCCAGGCCGCGGCGGGCATGGTCGGGGTGGACGTCCAGCTCCTCGATATGCAGCGTGCCGTCGATCTCGCCGAACAGGGCGAAGGCCACCGGCCGGTCACCGGCGTCAGCCACCACCCACAGCCGCCCCTCGCGGGCCCGCAGCAGCACCTCCCCCAGTTCCGCCGGGTCGAACGCCGCGATCTCCGGAAGGCCGATGTCGCCGAACTGCATCGCCGCCGCATCCTCGATGGCGCGAACGGCATCGGCCTCGTCCGGGCGACCGGGGCGGATGCGGTAGGGCCCGGTCATGCGCTCAGCTCGGCCCGCGGCCGGTTCTCCTGGGCCGCCTCGCCGGCATAGGTGCCGGCGGCCAGCGCCAGGTGGCGGTGCAGCAGCGCCGCCGCCCATTCCACCTCGCCGGCCTCCAGCGCGTCCAGGATCGCCAGATGCTCGCGGCAGGACTGCTCGACCCTTCCGTCCGGCAGCTGCACGAAATCGGCGTATTCCTGCATCCGGCGCAGCGCGTTCTGCTGCCGCACGGCCTGCAGGAAGAAGCGGTTGCCGGACGAGGCGGCCAGCATCTCGTGAAACGCCGTGTTGACCCGGAACCATTCGTCGGTGCCGATGCCGCCGGGAGCGCGGGCCAGAATGTCCTCATGCGCCCGGCGCAGCTGCTGCACCCGGTCGCGGTCGACCCGGAAGCCGGGCTGCCGCAGCGCCGCGCACTCCACCACCATGCGGAACTGGTAGCTCTCGTTCACCGCCTCGTCGGTCTCCAGGCTGTCGACGAAGCGCCAGCCATGACCGCGCTGGCGCTGCACCAGCCCCTCGGCGGCGAAGCGCATCAGCACCTTGCGGACCACGCCGCGCGAGACGCCGTAGCGCGGGATCAGCTCCGCCTCCGACACCTCCTGCGGCAGCCGGCCATTGGCCCGGTCGGTCATGATCGCGGCATAGACCGCCTCGCCCTCCGAGCGCGGGATCAGCCGGGCGATCTCGTCGCCCTCCGGCCGGCGCAGCAGGACGAAGCCGCGGCCGGATCCCGCCTCCAGCACGCCCTGCGCCACCAGCAGGTCCAGCGCGCCGCGGATCGGCGAGCGCGACACGCCGAGGGCGCGGGCCAGCGCCTGCTCCGACACCCGCATGCCGGGCGCCCACCCCTCGTCGCGCATCCGCTCGACGATCTGTCGGGCCAATTCCAATTGCAGCGGGCTCGCCCGCCCCGCCGCCTCCGCCGCTGCCGTCACGTCGTCGCGCTCCACGATGTCCACCCCTCATGATAGCCCAGCCGCGGCGGCGGAAAAGCACGTGCGACAGCCGCGCAAAAATCTTTCGACTTCGCAGCATGCCGCAAAAATGTGTTTTTCGTCTCCATAAAGCGCATTACGGTGTGACCATCCGATGACAACGGGTCCCCGATCATGACGCCCTTTCCCTTCGTCGATATCCACGGCACGCCGCGCGAACGCGGCCGGCAATACGGCGCCGCCGCGGCCGACCGCACCCGCAAGAGCGTCGAGGTCTATGCCCGGCAGCTGCGCGAGCTCGGCTACAGCTGGGACGAGATCCGCGGCTTCGTCGCCGACTTCCTGCCGAAGATGGACGATTTCGCGCCCGAGCTGATCGAGGAGATGCGCGGCATCGCCGAGGGCGCGGAGGTGGAGTTCGAGGCGGTGGCGCTGATCAACTGCCGCACCGAGGTGATGCAGCTGGCGCACCGGCGGAAAGGCCTGGCCGAGGACGATCCGGACGGCTGCACCGGCGCGGTGATCCTGGGCTCGGCCAGTGCCGACGGCCAGCTGATCCACGGCCAGAACTGGGACTGGCGGGCGGAATGCGCCGAGACCGCGATCGTGCTGCGGGTGCGGCGCGAGGACGGGCCGGACGTGCTGACCTTCACCGAGGCCGGCGGCCTGGCCCGCAACGGGCTGAACTCGGTCGGCACCGCGATCACGGCGAACTACCTGGAATCCGACCGCGACTACAGGCTGGGGGTCGGCGTGCCGTTGCCGCTGATCCGGCGCAAGGCGCTGGAGCAGGAGCATTTCGCCATGTCGATGCGGACCATTTCGGTGACGCCGAAATCCGCCTCGAACAACATGATCCTGAGCAATGCCGGCGGCTTCGCCATCGACTTCGAATGCGCGCCGGACGAGACCTTCCCGCTGTATCCGGAGGACGGGCTGCTGGTGCACGCCAACCACTGGCGCAGCCCGGTGGCCCTGACCAAGCTGAAGGAAGCCGGCATCCCGAGCTCGCCCGAGAGCTATTACCGCGACTGGCGGGTGCAGCAGCATCTCCAGGCCAAGCGCGGCCAGCTGACCGCCGAGGACATGAAGGCGGCCTTCTTCGACGATTTCGGCGCGCCCTACGCCGTGTGCCGGCCGCCGCGCCCATCGTCGCGCAACAACCTGTCGGCCACGGTCGCCATGGTGATCATGCGCCCGGCAGAGGGGACCATGGAGGTGGCGCCGCTGCCCGCCCTGAACCGCACCTTCACCACCTACTCGCTCGACCTGTCCCGCCGGACGAAGAACGCGGCCTAACGCGGTCCGGCTTACAGCAACGCCTCAACACAGGGAGGCCCCGATGACCCGTCTTTCCCGTCTTGCGCTCGCGGCGGCGCTGGGGCTGGCTGCGCCGGCCTTGGCGGCGCCGCCCGCCGACACCATCCGCGTGGCGCTGAACGGCGATTTGCGCAGCACCGACCCCGGCACCAAGCGCGATGACAACACCGATGCGGTGATCCTGCATGTCGTCGAGGGCCTGGTCGCCTATCGCGAGGACGCCTCGGTCGGCCCGATGCTGGCCGAGAGCTGGGCCGTGTCCGACGACGGCAAGACCTACACCTTCACCCTCCGCGATGGGGTCAAGTTCCAGAACGGCGCGCCGATGACCTCGGCCGAGGTGGTGTGGAGCTGGAAGCGCTGGCTCGACCCCAAGACCGAGTGGCGCTGCCTGCCGGAGCTGGACGGCCGCGGCCGGATGAAGATCGAATCCGTCGAGGCGCCGGACCCGAAGACCGTCGTCTTCAAGCTGAACGCGCCGAGCGCCCTGTTCCTGGCCACCATGGCGCGGACCGACTGCGCCGAGGGTGCGGTCATCCACCCGGATTCGGTCGGGGCGGACGGCAAGTGGATCAAGCCGATCGGCACCGGCCCGTACCAGTTGGAGAAATGGGAGCCGGGCCAGTACGTGCTGCTGAAACGCTTCGACGGCTATGCCTCGCGCGACGGCGACCGCGACGGCTATACCGGCGGCAAGAAGGCGCTGGCCGAGACGGTGCGCTTCGCCATCATCGGCGACCCGGCGGCGGCGAAGACGGCGCTCTTGTCCGGCGACATCGACCTGGTGCCCGATGTCAGCATCGCCGACAAGCAGGAGATCGACGGCCAGAAGGGCGTGCGCACCGAGCTGGCGCAGACCCTGTCGATGAGCGCGATCCTGATCCAGACGCGCGACCCGCTGATGAAGGATGTGCGCATCCGCAAGGCCCTGGCCCTGGCGATCGACACCAGCCAGATCGCCCAGGCGGTGACCCAGGGCACCTCGCCGCCCAACCCCTCGGTCATCCCGAGCGCCAGCCCCTACCACACCGCGGTGGAGGAGCAGGGCTACACGCCGAATGCCGAGGAGGCGAAGAAGCTCCTTGCCGAGGCCGGCTACACCGGCCAGCCGATCAAAATGCTGGTCAACCGCAAGTACCAGAACGTATACGACACCGCGATCTTCGCCCAGGCGCTGGCGCAGCAGGCCGGCTTCAACATCGAGCTGGAGGTGCTGGACTGGGGCGCCCAGCTGGACCGCTACACCAGCGGCCAGTACCAGATCATGTCCTTCAGCTACTCCGCCCGGATGGACCCGGCGCTGAGCTACGAGATGGTCTCCGGCCCGAAGGACACCCAGCCGCGCAAGGTCTGGGAGAACCAGGAGGCGCTGAAGCTGATCCAGGAGGCGATGGTCACCAGCGACCCGCAGCAGCGCCAGGTGATCTTCGACAAGCTGCACCGGATGCAGATCGAGGACGTGCCGCTGATCGTCACCTATAACGGGGCGGAGATCGCCGCCGTGTCCGACCGGCTCGAAGGCTACAAGCCCTGGACCGCGTCCAAGCCGCGGCTGTGGAACGTGGCGATCAAGAACTGAACCGTCGGGGGAGGCCGCGATGCTTCGCTTCCTGCTGCAGCGCCTGGGCATGGCGGTGCCGACGCTGCTGATCGTCGCCGTCATCGTCTTCGCCCTGATCCGCCTGATCCCGGGCGACCCGGTGACGTTGATGCTCGGCGACATGGCGGACCCCTCCGCCGTCGCCGACCTGCGCCGGTCGCTCGGCCTCGACCAGCCGATCCCGATGCAGTTCCTGTACTGGCTCGGCCATGCGCTGTCGGGCGATTTCGGCAAATCGATCAGCACCGGCCAGTCGGTGCTGCCGCTGATCCTGGACCGCTTCTCGGTCAGCGCCAGCATCGTCCTGGTCGCGGTGGCGCTGGCCAGCCTGGTCGCCGTGCCGGCCGGCATGATCGCCGCCTGGCGCCAGGACAGCCCGCTGGACCTGGCCGTGATCTCCGGCGCCACGCTGCTGCTGTCGATCCCGAGCTTCTGGCTGGGCCTGCTGCTGCTGCTGTTCTTCGGCCTCAAGCTCGGCTGGCTGCCGGTGATCGGCTACGTGCCCTTCGCCGAAGATGCCGGCGCGGCGCTGCTCTATATGATCATGCCGGTGGCAACGCTGGTGATGATCGAGACCGGGGTCATCATCCGCATGGCCCGGGCCAGCACCATCGAGGTGATGCGGCTGGAATACATCACCCACGCCCGGGCCAAGGGCCTGTCCGAGGGCGCGGTGCTGTGGCGCCACGCCTTCCGCACCGCCTTCGCCCCGACCTGGACGCTGATCGGGCTGATGCTGGGCAACCTGCTGGGCGGCATCGCGGTGGTGGAGACGGTGTTCACCATCCCCGGCCTGGGCCGGCTGCTGGTCGATGCGATCTATGCCCGCGACTATCCGGTGGTGCAGGGCTGCCTGCTGTTCATCGCCGGCATCTATGTCGTGGTGAACCTCCTCGTCGATCTCCTCTACCCCCTGTTCGACCCGCGGGTGACGGCATGAGCGCGCAGGCTGACCTCTCCCCCACCCTCGCCTTGCCGAAGCAGCGGCGGCGGATCCGCGCCAATGCCGCGATCGGCGGCACCATCATCGGCGTGCTGGTCGCGACCGCCCTGGTCAGCGCGGCGTGGACGCCCTACGATCCGCTGAAGATCGACATCCTGTCGCGCTTCAAGCCACCCTCGGCCCTGCACTGGCTGGGCACCGACGAGTTCGGCCGCGACGTGCTGAGCCGGGCGATGAGCGGCGCCGCCACCAGCGCCTGGATCAGCCTCTTGACCGTCGCCACCGCCGTCACCGGCGGCACCATCATCGGCGTGCTCACCGGCTATCTCCGCGGCTGGGTCGACCGCGTCATCATGATGTTCAACGACGCGCTGCTGGCCTTCCCCGGCATCCTGCTGGCGCTCGGCATCATGGCGGTGCTGGGCGCCAACAAATACGGCATCATCCTGGCGCTCGGCCTGGCCTATATGCCCTCGGTGGTGCGCGTGGTGCGCGGCACGGTGCTGTCGATCCGCGGCCGCGAATATGTCGAGGCGTCGC
>NZ_JBCNNF010000264.1:0-9780 GCF_039594555.1 Inquilinus sp. | reverse complement strand
AGCGCAGCAGCTTCATCAGCTCGCCGACCTCGAGGATCGGCCGGCGCCAGTTCTCGGTCGAGAAGCCGAACAGCGTCAGATAGCCGACATCCAGCGCGATGGCGGCATCGATCGTCCGCTGCACGGCATGGACGCCCTGGCGGTGGCCGATGGCGCGCGGCAGGCCGCGGCCGGTCGCCCAACGGCCGTTGCCGTCCATGATGATCGCGACATGGAGCGCGGGCTGATCCTCGGCCTTGGGGGCGAAACGGTGCATCCCGGTGCTCAGACCTGGAGGATTTCTTTTTCCTTCTGCGCCGCCGCTTCGTCGATCTCGCGGATGCGGGCGTCGGTCAGGCCTTGGATCTTGTCGGCCAGGCGCTTGTGCTCGTCCTCGGAGATCTCGTGATCCTTCTCGGCCCGCTTCAGCGCGTCCATGCCGTCGCGGCGGACATTGCGCACTGCGACACGGGCGGCCTCGGCGTACTTGCCGGCGACCTTGGTCAGCTCGCGCCGGCGCTCCTCGCTCAGCTCCGGCAGCGGCACGCGGATGGTCTGGCCCTCGGTCTGCGGGTTCAGGCCCAGGCCGGAATCACGGATCGCCTTCTCCACCGCCTTGACCGAGCTGCGGTCCCAGACCGTCACGGTCAGCATGCGAGGCTCCGGCACGCCGATGGTGCCGACCTGGTTCAGCGGCATCTGGGCGCCGTAGACGTCGACCGTGATCGGCTCGAGCAGGCTGATGCTGGCGCGGCCGGTGCGTAGACCGGCAAGATCCTTGCGCAGGGACTCCAGAGCACCCGCCATGCGGCGGGAGATGTCGTCGAGATCGGCTTTGGCCACGCTCAGCCCTCCTCGGTCACGATGGTGTAGCGTCCCTGCCCCGCGACCACCTCCGCAAACGCGCCATGCTCGTTGATGGAGAAGACCAGGATCGGGATCTTGTTTTCACGGGCCAGCGAGATCGCCGCATGATCCATGACGCGGAGATCTTTTGCCAGCACATCCATGTAGGTCAAGCGGTCGAAGCGCTTGGCCCCTTCGACCCGCAGCGGGTCGGCGTCGTAGACGCCGTCGACCTGCTTGCCCATGAGCAGGGCATCGCAGCCCATCTCGGAGGCGCGCAGCGCGGCGCCGGTGTCGGTGGTGAAGAACGGGTTGCCGGTGCCGGACACGAAGATGACGACGCGGCCCTTCTCCATGTGCCGGATCGCCCGGCGCCGGATATAGGGCTCGCACACCGTCTGCATCGGGATGGCCGAGACCACGCGGGTGTGCAGGCCCTTGTGCTCGCAGGCGCTCTGCAGCGCCAGGCCGTTCATCACCGTGGCCAGCATGCCCATGTAGTCGGCGGTCGCCCGCTCGATGCCGGAGGCGGCGCCGCTCATGCCGCGGAAGATGTTGCCGCCGCCGACCACCATGCAGATCTCGACGCCGAGGGCGTGGACCTGGGCGACATCATCGGCGATGCGCTCCACCATCTTCGGGTCGATGCCGTAATCCTGGTCGCCCATCAGAGCTTCCCCGGAAATCTTCAACAGCACCCGTCGATACTGGGCCGCCTTCGCCATGTCGCTCCACTCCCTCAGCGCCGCCAATCTGTTCTTGCGTTCGGCTCAGCGGCCGAGCGTGGCCGCCACTTCGGCCGCGAAGTCGCCCTGCTCCTTCTCGATGCCCTCACCGAGCACGAAGCGGACGAAGCCGGTCACGGTGACCGGGGCGCCGGCATCCTTGGCCGCAGCCTCGATCGCCGCGCGGACCTTGGTCTCGCCGTCCAGCACCCAGACCTGCTCGTGCAGCACCACTTCCTCGTAGTACTTGCGGATCCGGCCTTCGACCATCTTCTCGATGATCGCCTCGGGCTTGCCGCTGGCACGGGCCTGCTCGACCAGGACGGCGCGCTCGCGCTCCAGGTTCGCGGCGTCGACATCGGCGATGTGCAACGCGTCCGGCCGGGCCGCCGCGATGTGCATCGCGACCTGCTTGCCGAAAGCCTCCAGCTTGGCCTTGTCACCGGTCGACTCCACCGCCACCAGCACGCCGATCTTGCCAAGGCCGGCCGACACCGGGCTGTGCACATAGGCGGCAACGACGCCGTTCGACACCGACAGGGCGGCGCTGCGGCGCAGGCTGATGTTCTCACCGATGGTGGCGACCATCTGGGTCACCTCCTCGCCGGCGGTGCGGCCGGTACCGGGATAGGCGCTGGCGGCCAGCGCCGCGACATCGCCATTCGCCTGCAGGGCGAGGCCGGCCAGGGTCGAGACGAGACCCTGGAACTTGTCGTTGCGCGACACGAAGTCGGTCTCGGAATTGACCTCGACCAGCGCGCCCCGGTTGCCTTCGACGGCGGCGCCGACCAAGCCCTCGGCGGCGACGCGGCCGGCCTTCTTGGCGGCGGCGGCCAGGCCCTTCTTGCGCAGCCAGTCGACCGCGGCTTCCAGGTCGCCGCCGGCCTCGTTGAGCGCCTTCTTGCAATCCATCATGCCGGCGCCGGTCTTCTCACGAAGCTCCTTCACCAGCGCTGCCGTGATCTCCGCCATATCGTCCTCGCATCCGGTTCGTTCGGCGCCGCGCCCTTGCGGTCGCAGGCGCCCTCATCGACAGAAAGGGGCGGCTTTCTGGGCCGCCCCTGGTTCGCTCTCGGCTCAGGCGGCCGGCTGTTCCGCCTCGCCGCCGGTCTCGGCCGGCGGCGGCAGCTCCTCCTCGACCGGCGCCTCCTCCAGCGCGCCCACATCGGCGCCGCTGGCGGTCATCTCGGCCTGGATGCCGGCGATGACGGCGCCGGAGAACAGCTCGCAGTAGAGCTCGATCGCGCGCAGCGCGTCATCGTTGCCCGGCACCGGGAAGGTGATGCCGTCGGGGCTGGAGTTGCTGTCCAGCACGGCCACGACCGGGATGCCGAGCTTGGCGGCTTCCAGGACCGCGATCGATTCCTTGTTGGTGTCGATGATCACCAGGATGTCGGGCAGGCCGCCCATGTCCCGGATGCCGCCCAGCGCCTTCTCGAGCTTGTCGCGCTCGCGGGTGAGGGTCAGCTGCTCCTTCTTGGTCAGGCCCTGCGCGCCCTGGTTCAGCTGCTCGTCCATCTCCTTCAGACGGCGGATCGACTGCGACACCGTCTTCCAGTTGGTCAGCATGCCGCCGAGCCAGCGATGGTTGACGAAGTACTGGCCGCAGCGCTTGGCCGCATCGGCGATCTGGTCCTGTGCCTGGCGCTTGGTGCCGACGAACAGGACGCGGCCGCCATTGGCGACGACCTCACGGACGGCGTCGAGCGCGCGGTGCAGCAGCGGCACGGTCTGCTCGAGATCGATGATGTGCACGCCGTTGCGCACGCCGAAGATGTACGGGGCCATCTTCGGGTTCCAGCGGCGGGTGTGGTGGCCGAAATGCGCGCCCGCTTCCAGGAGCTGGCGCATGGTGAAGGTCGGCGTAGCCATGGTCGGAAGGTCCTTTTTCCGGTTGTTCCGCCGCGGGCTTTGCCCCTCGCCGCACCGCGGATTGCGGATATGGCGAAAAGCACCGGAGCGACCGAGCCACTGCCGTGGCAGGCCGCGATGCCCGCGTGTGGGATTGACGACGGCGCGGTTGATACGCCCTGCGCCCGCGAAATGCAAGCCGGGCGATCGGTTGCCCGGCCGACACGGCTCAGAGACCGTTTGGAAATGCGCTGGCGTGGGTCGGCTGGCGGTGGTTTCGAGAACCGGAGCGCAGCGGACGTTAAAGTCCGTGAGCACCGGAAGCTTCGAGTCCGCCGTCAGACGGCCTCGCCAGTAGCATTTGCAGACGGTCTCTAGGCGCTGCGGCGGTCGGTCCAGACGAACCGCGAGCGGTAGCGCTGCGCCCGGCGGGCGCGGTGCTCGGCCAAATCGTCGACCGGCACGACCGGTTGGGCCGGCGCGGCGGCTGCGGCCGGCTCGTCCCAGCGGGCGACGAGCTTGCCGGTCTCCGCATCGCGGGTCCAGCGCAGCAGGACCTTGTCCCCGTCCCGGATCGGGTCGTGGCGCAGGTCACGGTTGCGGAAGCGCGGGAGGGCGGCCAGCGCCTCGGCCCGCGGGGAGATCACGGCGCCCAGCGCCAGGCGCAGGCGGCGATCGAAGCAGGAGAGAAAAGCGAGGTTCATCGTTCGCTCCGTATCCCGCACGCGGCGGAAACGGGGCGAACGGCGCTCCGACCCTAGGTCCGGCTCACGCCATCCACCCGGCCGACGCCGAGTGCGATCCAGTGATGTTCCGGTGACGTCACCGCGGCCCGATCGGCCTCGGCGACGCCACGACTAGGGTGGTCGTCCATCTGTCTCTCGTTGTGAGATTGGCGCCGGGCGGGCCTGAGCTCGCTCGGCGTCATCGGCCATGTATGCCTGCGCTCCCTCGGAGTCAAGGCCAAAGCGAATGCCGCGGAATGCCTGGGCCGGAGCGGCTTTGCGCGCTGCCTGGACCGATCGTTCCAGCCTCCGGCCGCAGCCGGAGTCGCCGATTCCTGGCCCATGGCCCAAGATCCAGTGGAACGAAGATGCGGGTCGGCTCCATTGTTCCTCCTGCAGGCCTGTTGCAGACGGCCGCACTGGGCCGGCCGGTCGGGCGGGATGCCCGGTCGCCCGCAACCTGGCAGGAGGGCGCTGATGCGCATCCTCTTTCCCTTCGCGGCCGCGCTCGCACTCGCCGCCGGCAGCGCGGCCGCCCATGGACCGGCGGCATGGATCCAGAACGGTCAGTACCGCAACCTGTCCGGCACGCATGAGCAATGCTGCGGCCCCCGTGACTGCGCCGCCTTCGCGTCCCGCGATGTCCAGGTGCGCCCCGACGGGTATATGATCCGGCCCCTGTCGATGCTGATACTGACCGACCAAGCCCAGTTCAGCGAAGACCAGAACTATTGGCTGTGCCGCAAGCCCGACGGCTCGATGCGCTGCTTCTTCATCCCGAACGTCGGCGCCTGAGGCAGGCCGGCCAGGAGGAGGCCGATGACGCTGCTCTCCACAGATCCCCGTTACAGCATTACCGCCGCCGGCATCACGGCCCTGCTCCTCCTCGCGGCCGCGGCCGAAGCCCAGGCGGCGCTGCCGCCTTATTGGCAGCGCCTGCGGGAGCTCCAGGCGATCCTGGACAGCAACGAGCTGGCCGAGAAGCTGCAGGGGCACCCGATCGACCGGATCGAGCGGCCGGCCGACGACCTGTACCGGATCCAGGCCGGCCCCTGCACGCTCGACATCCGCATCGTCGACGACCCCGCCGCCAGCACCAAACCGGCAATGCCGGGCCCGCGCAGCTTCCATATCGATTCCGGCAAAGCCGCCTGCCGCTGATCCTGGAACCGGCGCGGCGCCCGCCGTGTTGGCCAGCTTTGGCAACGAGGCTTGCGGCCATGCACGCCTATTCCGTCCGCATCAACCCCGACCGCCGCCGGGATCCGCTCTGGCGCACCGTCGATCCCGAGAACGGCGCCGACTTCGTCAAGGACATGGTGGTGTTCGCGGAGAGCGCCGAGGATGCGTGCCGCTACCTGGACGCGACCCTCCTGGCGACCGGCTTCTCGCTCGACAAGCCGGCCCTGCAGGAGACCGGATCGCCCTGGCGCGACCCTGGCCTGGTCCAGATCGCCCCGGCGCCCGAATTCGACCCGCTGGCGCGGACGGCCGGGCCCAACCATGTGGCCCGGCGCGAGGGCCTGCTCAGCAACTCGAAGCGCGACCCGCTCTAACCTTCAGGCCGGGAAGAAGGTGGCCTTGTACTGCTCGCGCAGGGCCGCCTTCTGCACCTTGCCCATGGCGTTGCGCGGAATCTCCGCCACCACGAACACCGCCTTGGGCTGCTTGAAGCGGGCCAGCTGGTCCTGCAGCGCGGCCTGGACCGCGGCCGGGTCGAGTGGCACGGCGCCCGGCCGCATCTTCACGACGGCGGCCACCGCCTCGCCGAAATCCGGATGCGGCAGGCCGATCACCGCCGATTCCTCGACGCCCGGGATGGCGTCGATCAGGCTCTCGACCTCCTTCGGATAGACGTTGAATCCGCCGGTGATGATCAGGTCCTTGGCCCGGCCGACGATCGAGACATAGCCGCGATCGTCCACCACCCCGACATCGCCGGTGATGAAGAAGCCGTCGGCCCGGAACTCGGCGGCGGTCTTCTCCGGCATCCGCCAATAGCCCTTGAACACGTTCGGGCCCTTGACCTCGATCACGCCGATCTCGCCCTGCGGCAGCGGCTTCGCATCCTCGCCGACCACCCGCAACGACACGCCGGGCAGCGGGAGGCCGACCGTCCCCGCCCGCCGCTCGCCGTCGAGCGGGTTCGAGGTGTTCATGTTGGTCTCGGTCATGCCGTAGCGCTCGAGGATGGTGTGCCCCGTGCGCTGGCGGAACTGCTCGAAGGTGTCGGCCAGCAGCGGCGCCGAGCCGGAGATGAACAGCCGCATGTGCGCACATGCCTCGGCGGTGAGACCGGGCTGCTCCAGCAACCGGGTATAGAAGGTCGGCACCCCCATCATCACACTGGCCCTGGGCAAGAGGCGCAGCACCTCCGCACCGTCGAACTTCGGCAGGAACAGCATGGTCGCGCCGGCCAGCAAGGCGCAGTTGGTGGCGACGAACAGGCCGTGGGTGTGGAAGATCGG
Organism: Inquilinus sp.; assembly: GCF_039594555.1. Lineage (GTDB taxonomy): Bacteria > Pseudomonadota > Alphaproteobacteria > DSM-16000 > Inquilinaceae > Inquilinus. Next base: position 3,186 of record NZ_JBCNNF010000264.1, on the reverse strand, counting down.
CAGGGCGTGCAGCAGCACGTCGTCCGGCCGGAAGCCCCAGTAATCGTGCAGGGTCAGGGCGTTCGACAGCAGGTTGTCATGGCTGAGCATCGCCCCCTTGGACCGGCCGGTGGTGCCGGAGGTGTAGAGGATCGCGGCCAGGTCGTCGGGCTCGCGCGGCAGCGTCTCGAACCCGTCCGGCTCCTGCGCCGCGGCCTCGGCCAGGGTCCCCTCCCCGGCCGCGCACAGCGTCAGCACCGCCTTCGCACCGGCCGGCCGAGCCACCGCCTCGATCTCCTCCAGCCGCGCCGGCTGGCACACCGCCAGCGCCGGCTCGGCATCGCCGGCGAAATAGGCCACCTCGCCCTTGGTGTAGGCGGTGTTGAGCGGCAGGTAGACAGCGCCGGCGCGCAGGCAGCCGAGATAGAGCGCCACCACCGCCGGCGACTTGTCGACCTGTACCATCACCCGGTCGCCCGGCGCCACGCCCAGCCGCCGCAGCAGGTTGGCGTAGCGGCCGCTGGCGGCCTCCAGCTCCGCATAGGAGATGCGGCCGCCATCGGCGAGCGCCAGCGCCGGCTTAGACCGGTCGGCGGGAAAGCGGGCGGACAGGGCGTGGTAGAGGTTGGTCATGCGGCTCGACGGGTCAGAGATAGGGCTTCAGCTGGCGCGCCACCGCGCGGCTCGTCGCCACCTTGCCGGCATTGACGAAGGCCTCGTGGTTCCGCTCCAGCTCCGCCGGATCATAGAGGTAGTTGACCAGAAGTCCCCAGCCCTGCTCCAGCCCCTTCGGCGAGATATCGCCGGCCCAGTTCAGCCGCTCCAGCCGGGCTCCGTTGCCGAGATGGAAGCGCGCCACCGGGTCGACCAGCCGCCCATTCGGCCGCAGCTCGGCCGCGAGGTAACGGGCGCAGAGGCCGGTCAGCGCCGCCTTCCGGGTCCTGTCCGCCCCCACCGCCTCGAGCCCGCCCGCCGCCAGGGCCGGCAGCAGGTCGGCCGCCGCGTCCCGCACCGCCGCGACCTCGTGCTGCGGCGCCGCCGTCTCCAGCCAGCGCCGGAAGCCCGGGATCGGCGACAGGGTCGAGAAGGTCGTGAGGTTCGGCAGGGTCTGCTGCAGGTCGGCCACCACCTGCTTCAGCAGGAAGCTGCCGAAGGAGATGCCGCGCAGCCCCTTCTGGGTGTTGGTGATCGAGTAGAAGATGGCCGTGTCCGCCGCGGCCGGGTCGCCGACCGGCGCCTTGGGATCCAGGAGCGGCGCCACCTCCCCCGCCAGGCCGCGCACCAGCGCCACCTGGACGAAGATCACCGGCTCGTTCGGCAGCGCCGGGTGGAAGAAGGCATAGCAGCGCCGGTCCTCGGCCAAGCGTCGGCGCAGGAACTCCCAGCCCGGGATGGCGTGCACCGCTTCGTACTGGATCAGCTTCTCCAGGATGATCGCCGGCGTCTCCCAGGTGATCCGCCGCAGTTCCAGGAAGCCGCCGGAGAACCAGTCGGTCAGCACGTGCTTCAGGTCGGCATCCACGATCTGCAGCTCCGGATTCCCGTCGGCGAGGTCGAGCGCGTCGGCGCGCAGCCGGATCACGAACTCCGTGCCTTCGGGCAGCATGTTGATGCGGCGCAGCAGCTCGCGCCGCGGCGGCTCAGCCACCTCGGCCAAGGCCAGGGCGCCGGTCGCGCTAGGGTCGGCGACGAAGGCGCGCGCGGCCGCCGCGATCGCCGCGTGGTCAGGCCCGAAATCGCGCGCCAGCATGGTGAAGAAGGCCTCGCGCCCGGCCGCGTCCAGGCCGCGATAGAGCGCCACCAGTTCGCGCGCCAGGGCGATGCCCGACGCCTCGCCGCGCTCGGACAGCAGCGCGCGGCAGAGCCCGAGCGGGTCCTGCGGCCAGGCCCGGCCGCGGCCGAAGGCGAAGAGCTCGAGGCCGCGATCGGCGATCGAGTTGAAGAGGTCGGCGATCTGCATCAGGCGCCCGTTCCGCTGCCACCAGACCCGGTCAGGCTAGTGCGCTTCGCGCCTGCGCGACAATCGCGCCTGGCGCATGCCGGCGATCCCGCAAAGAAGAAGGGCGGCGCCGTCGGCGCCGCCCCCTTCTCCCGATCGATCCGGTGTCAGTTGCGCCGGCTGATGACCACCAGCGAGGCGGCGGACACTGCCAGGCTCTGCACGATCGAGCCGACATCCTTGACCAGCCGGTACAGGTCGAACGGGTTCAGGTCGCGCGGCACGATGATGACCGAGCCGGGCGGCACCCTGACCGAGCTGTAGCTCCAGGACGACAGGTCGAGCGGCTGCGCCTGGCCGTTCGGCATGATCACGAAGGCGCGGCCGGTATCCGCAGCCTCGGTCGTGCCGCCGGCGAAGTTGACATAGTCGTCGGCGGTCAGCTTGCCATCATACTGGACCGTGCCCGGGTTGAGCACCTCGCCCGAGACGGTGACGAACAGCGGCCGCTTCGGCACGAAGAGCTGGTCGCCCGTGTCCAAGGTGAAGTCGAGCTCCGGCTTGGCGGCCAGCACCGTGGGGTCGGCCTCGATCACCACGCGGCCGGCGGCCGGGATGCTCTTCAGCTCCGAGATCAGGCTCTGGATCGCCGGCAGCGCCGCGGTCGCGCTCTTGGCGCTGTCGTCGCCGCTGGTCTGCTGGACCAGCTGGGGCAACCCGGCCTGGATCTCGCGGGCGGTCCGCTCATACCCCTGCTGCTGCTGCTGTCGCACGGCCTCGCGGGTGAACACCGCGCCATAGGGGAAGGCCTGGTTGGTGTAGCCGCCCGAACGCTGGATCAGCTGCAGCAGCGTCTCGCCGCGCCGGATCACATAGCGGCCGGGATGGGTGAACTCGCCGGCCAGCGTCACCGTCCCGTCCTCGCGCAGCTGCGGGCTCTGCGGGATGCGGACGCTGTCGCCCGGGTTCAGCTTGATCGAGGCGGTGGTGGCGCCGAGGCTCTGCACCGACCGCCAGGCCCCGGCGACGTTGGATGGCGACAGGGTCGAGAAATAGCCGACCTCAATGGCCCGGCGATCAGCCTCGACCGTGGTGCCGCCGGCGATGTCGAGCACGGTGGCGAGCGAGGTGCCCGGGATGATCGGATAGCTGCCCGGCACCCGCACCTGGCCGTCGAGCGCGACCACGTGCTCGATCACGAAGGGCAGCAGGTCCGGAATATCGTCGAATCTAAACGTTGTAAAAGATCTGGGTTCGCAATATAAGCC
>NZ_JBCNNF010000263.1:0-9783 GCF_039594555.1 Inquilinus sp. | reverse complement strand
CGCTGGTGCCGTCCGGGAAGCCCGGCGGCATGGAGACGTGGGAGAAATCGGGCTGCTCCCAGAACTTGACCTCGGCGGCCGACACATGGATCCGCAGGTCCGGGCGCAGCTGCTCCTTCACCCCTTCGACCAGCAGCCCGCCGACATGGTCCATATGCATGTGGGTCAGCACCAGATCGGTCACCGAGCCGAGGTCGATGCCCGCGGCCTCCAGCCGCTTGATCAGCTGCCCGGCCCGCGGCAGGTGCAGGTCCGGGTCGAAGCCCAGCCCGGCATCGACCAGGATCGTCCGGTCGCCGCTGCGCACCACGACCGCGTTCAGCGCCCAGTCGAACGCATCCGGCGGCAGGAACATGTCCTTCAGCCAGGCCGCCCGGACCGCCGGGTCGACATTGTGGGCCAGCATCGCCGTCGGCAGCGGCAGCACGCCGTCGCTGACCACCAGCACGTCGATCTCGCCGATCCGCACCGCATAGCGCGACGGCACCAGCTCCTCGGGTCCCGACCGACCGGGGTGGGAAGTGTCTTGCAAATCCATGTCCATCTCCTGCTGACCGCCTTGCACGGCATCGAGGCGACGCTACGGCGCGGCGCGGGCTCGATCGATTGGGTCGAGGGAGAGGACGGGCTATGCCAGGGGATAGGTGTCCTGTCCCTCAGGTCGCAGGGCGTCGCAAATCGCCCCTCGGAGATCAGGATCATTGGACGGTTGGGGGCGGCGCGGCCGCCCCCGTCCCGGTCACACCACCGGCGTCAGCAGCGGCTGGCCGGCGAAATGGGCCAGCAGGTTGCGGACCACCAGGTCGGCCATGGCGTTGCGGGTCTCGACCGTGGCGCTGCCGACATGCGGCTGCAGCACGACGTTGTCGAGGCCGTACAGCGCCTCCGGCACCTTCGGCTCGAACTCGAACACGTCGAGGCCGGCGGCGCCCAGCCGGCCGTCGACCAGGGCGGCGACCATCTCCGGCTCGTCCACCACCGTGCCGCGGGCGATGTTGACCAGGATGCCCTCGGGCCCCAGCGCCTCGATCACCGCCTTGTTGACGATGTGGTGGGTGGCGGCGCCGCCCGGGCAGCACAGCACCAGCACGTCGCTGTCCCTCGCCAGCGCGACCAGGTCCGGATAGTAGGGATAATCGATCTCCGGCTTCGCCCGCGGGCCGTGCCAGGCGATCGACAGGCCGAAGATCTTCGCCCGCTCCGCCACCGCCTGGCCGATCCGGCCCATGCCGACCACGCCCAGCCGCTTGCCGCGCAGGCTGCGGGCCAGCGGGAGGCCGCCCTGGGTCCATTTGCCGGCGCGCACGAAGCGGTCGCCGACGCACAGCCGCCGCGCCGTCGCCAGCATCAGCAGCAGGCCGAGATCCGCCACCTCATCATCCAGCACGCCGGGGGTGTTGGTGACCCGCACGCCGCGGCTCTTGGCGTGGGCGGTGTCGACCTTGTCGTAGCCGACACCGAAATTGCCGATGATCTCCAGCGCCGGAAACCGGTCCATGAATTCCGCCGACACGCCCGGGCCGGTGACGATGCCGCGCACCTCCGGCGCCACGCGCCGGATCAGCGCCTCGCGATCCTCGGCCTCCCACAGCCGGTGCACGGTGCAATTCGCCTCCAGCTCGGCGAAGGGACCCGGCATCAGACCGGCGAGAGCGAGGACGACGGGTTTGGTCATGGCGGTTTCCTCTTGCGGCCCCGGAGCGTCGGGCCGCCGGCCAGCCTATCGTACAAGTCCGACGATTCAAGCCATTCCGGTCGTCATTTTCACGGGACCGGCCGATGCCTGCCATGCTGGCGCCACGTTCCGCTGCGTTTGATGCCGGCAGAGTGCCGATACGGTACACTGACGGAACAACGACATGAGTCGGCTGTTTTGAGTTCTGAATATACGCAAGAAAAGGCCGGGCCATCTTGACCCCCTTGGAGATCTTCGAATTCAGCGTCTACGGTCTACTGGCCATCGCGCTGACGCTATTGTGCCTCCTGTCCTGCAATCTCCTCTGGCTCGCGATCACCTTCTGGCGGCACCAGTCGCAGGGGCAGAGCATGGCCGCCCAGCGGACGGCCCCGACCCCGGATGACGCCCTGCCCAGGGTCCTGATCCAGATCCCCGTGTTCAATGAGCGGCATGTGGTGCGCCGCATCCTCGGCGCGGCCGCCGCGCTGGACTGGCCGCAGCACAAGCTGACGATCCAGCTGCTGGACGACAGCATCGACGAGACCCGCGAGATCGCCGAGGCGGCGGTGCAGGAGCTGCGCGCCGCCGGGATCGACGCCCACCGGCTGCACCGGGTCGACCGCACCGGCTTCAAGGCCGGGGCGCTGCATGCCGGCCTGGCCGTCACCGACCACCCCTATGTCGCCGTCTTCGACGCCGACTTCATCCCGCGGCCGGACTTCCTGCGCCGCACCGTCGGCGTGCTGGAGAATGACAGGAAGCTGGCCTTCGTGCAGGGCCGCTGGGAGCATCTGAACGGCGACGAGAACCGCCTGACCCGCGCCCAGACCCTGATGCTGGACGCGCATTTCGGCATCGAGCAGCCGGCCCGCAGCATGACCGGCCTGCCCCTGCCCTTCAACGGCACCTGCGGCATCTGGCGCCGCGCCGCGATCGACGATGCCGGCGGCTGGAAGGCCGACACGCTGACCGAGGATCTGGACCTCAGCCTGCGCGCCCATCTCAAGGGCTGGCGCGCCCGTTACCTGTCCGACATCACCGTGCCGGGCGAGCTGCCGTCCAGCATCGCCGCCTGGCGGGTGCAGCAGTTCCGCTGGACCAAGGGCTTCGCCCAGGTCGCCTGCAAGCTGCTGCCGACGATCTGGCGCTCCTCCTTCCCGCCGAAGACCAAGGTCGTGGTCAGCCTGCAGCTGCTGCAGTGCCTGTTCTACCCGCTGGGCGCGCTGGCCATGGTCAACACGCTGATGTTCCTCGGCATCGGCTTCGATCAGCCGGTGGCGCTGACCGTGCTGGGCGTGGTCTCGACCGTGCTCGGCATCTCCGGCACCGCCGCCTTCCTGGTCTCCGGCCGCCTGGCCGTGCGGCGCGAAAGGCTGGGCCAGGCGGTGATGGACATGCTGGCCACCATGGCGCTGAACGCCGGTCTTTCGATCTCGAATTCGCGCGGCGTGATCGAGGCCTTCCTCGGCCGGCGCAGCGGCTTCGTGCGCACGCCGAAGAAGGGCAGCTCGCGCCGCTCCGGCTACCGCAGCGGCGCTGGCAGCGGCATCCCGGAGACGGCGGCCGGCGTGGTGCTGCTGGGCATGGTGCTGACCGACCTGGCCTGGTACCTGCCATTCCTGGTGGTGTCCGGCACCGGCCTGCTGATCATGGGCACCGCCCTGCTGGCCGAGCGCTACGACCTTCGGCTCGACCCTAAGGCCCTGCCCCGCACCATGCCGGCCGTGAAGCTGGCGCCCCCGGCCGCCCGGGCGTCGCAGCCCAACACCCGAAGCTGATCATCCGCCGGGCCGGAGCGATCCTCCCCGGCCCGTCCGGTCACAGCCGCTTCTCCAGCACCATCTCATACGGCTCGAAGCCGTGCTTGCGATAGGCGCGGATGGCGCTGTCGTTGCTGGCCAGCACGCCGATCCGCATCCGCGCCACGCCGGTGCCGCGCAGATGCGCCTCGATCGCCGCCAGCAGCCGCCCGGCGACGCCGTGCCCGCGCCAGGCCGGCGCGGTGTAGACGTCGGAGACATAGCCGAAGCGGTTCGAATCCGCGGTCTCCGAGATCAGGTCGTCCTGCTGCACCCAGCAGGCGGAAAAGCCGGCCAGGTCGCCCGCAGCCGACACCGCCACCAGGATCACGCCGCCGCGCTCCGGCGCATGGCCCTCGAGCCAGTCGAGATAAGGCCCCGCCGTCTCCCGGCCCGGCAGGCGGGTGTCGTGTAGCGCCCGCTCGTACTCCTGCATGTCGACCAGCGCCGCCCGCAGCGCCGCGCGATCGCCCGGCCCCGCCGGCCGCACCGTCACCTCCGGCATCCCTTCCCCCGCTGCCTCTTTTTGGTCCCAAGCTGATAGTATCGTCGCTGCGAGTCCGGCCCGTGGGGGCCGGCGACGGAGAGCGGCCATGTCCCTGTGGAGCAAGATCGGCGGCGAGTTCATCGACATCATCGAATGGACCGATGACACGCAGGACACCATCGTCTACCGGTTCGAGCGGCACAACAACGAGATCAAGTACAACGCGCAGCTGACCGTGCGCGAGAGCCAGGTCGCCGTCTTCGTCAACGAAGGCAAGGTGGCCGACGTCTTCCAGCCCGGCATGTACACGCTGGAGACCAAGAACCTGCCGATCCTGTCGACGCTGCAGGGCTGGAAATACGGCTTCGCGAGCCCGTTCAAGGCCGAGGTCTACTTCCTCAACACCAAGCGGTTCACCGACCTGAAATGGGGCACGATGAACCCGGTGATGCTGCGCGACCCGGAATTCGGGCCGGTGCGGCTGCGCGCTTTCGGCACCTACGCCATCCGGGTCAAGGACCCGACCGCCTTCATCCGCGAGATCGCCGGCACCGACGGCCGCTTCACCACCGACGAGATCACCAACCAGCTGCGCAACCTGATCGTCACCAGCTTCGCCGGCGCGGTGGCCAAGGCGAACATCCCGGTGCTGGACCTGTCGGCCAATTACGACAAGGTCGGCCAAGTGATCCGCGACGCGATCCAGCCGGAGTTCGACGCCTACGGCCTGGAGGTGGCGACGCTGCTGGTCGAGAACGTGTCGCTGCCCGAGGAGGTCGAGCAGGCGCTGGACCGGCGCAGCAGCATGGGCGTGGTCGGCGATCTCGGCCGCTACACCCAGTACCAGACCGCCGAGGCGATCAAGGCCGCGGCCGAGAACCCCGGTGGCGCCGCCGGCATCGGCATCGGCATGGCCACCGCCGGCGGGCTCGCCTCCGCCATGGGCGGCGCGGTGCAGCAGGCCAGCCAAGCGCCCGCCGCCGGCGCGGCGCCGCCGCCGCTGCCGGGGTCCCAGGCGTACCACGTCGCCATCGACGGCAAGCAGGCCGGCCCGTTCCAGGCCGCCCAGCTGCAGGGGCTGGTGCGCGATGGGCAGCTGACCCGCGACAGCCTGGTCTGGGCCCAGGGCATGGCGAACTGGTCCAAGGCCGGCGATGTCTCGGCCCTGGCCACGCTGTTCACCGACCAGCCGCCGCCGCTGCCGCAGGCCTGATCCGCGATCATGGCGGACATGGCCTTCACCTGCGCGTCCTGCGGCGCGCAGCTGGAATACGCGCCCGGCACCAAGGCGATGAAATGCCCCTATTGCGGGCATGAGAACCCGATCGCCGCCTCGCCCTGGTCGGCCGTCGCCGAGATCGACTATGCCACCGGGCTGGCCGAGGCCGAGCGATCGGCCGCGACCGAGACGGTGCCGGTCATCACCTGCAAGCGCTGCGCCGCGGCGTTCCAGCTGGATCCGGCGATCCAGGCGTCGCGCTGCCCGTTCTGCGGCACGCCGATCGTGCTCGAATCGCGGGCCGTCACCCATCTGCGCCCCGGCGCGGTGCTGCCCTTCGGCTTCGACGCCAAGGCGGCGCGGTCGAAATACGAGGCTTGGCTGTCCGGCCTGTGGTTCGCGCCGAACGACGTCAAGCGCCTGGCCAAGACCGACAACGGCTTCATCGGCATGTATGTGCCGTACTGGACCTACGACGCCGCCACCACCAGCGACTACACCGGCCAGCGCGGCGTCACCTACACCCGGGTGGTGCAGGACGGCGACAAGACCCGCACCGAGACCGAGATCCGCTGGACTCCGTGCAGCGGCACCGTCTCCCGCGACTTCGACGACGTGCTGGTGGTCGCCAGCCAGTCCCTGCCGCAGGCCTATCTCGACCGGCTGGAGCCCTGGGACCTGACCGAGCTGGCCGGCTACGACCCGAACTATCTGCGCGGCTTCGGCGCCCAGACTTACCAGCTCGGCCTCGCCGACGGCTTCGAGGCGGCGAAGCAGAAGATGGACGGGGTGATCCGCCGCGACGTCTGCGACGACATCGGCGGCGACAGGCAGACCATCGCCAGCCTGCGGACGGCCTATGACGCCGTGACCTTCAAGCATGTGCTGCTGCCGGTCTGGCTGAACAGCTTCCGCTACGGCGGCAAGGGCTACAGCTTCGTGATCAACGGCCGCACCGGCAAGGTGCAGGGCCAGCGGCCCTGGAGCTGGGTCAAGATCGGCCTCGCCGTGCTGGCCGCGCTCGTCGCCGTCGTGGTCTTCTCGATGCTGTACGGCAAGCACTGACAGCGATGGAAGCGCTGCGGATCATCCTGTTTGGGCTCGGCGCCGCCATCGCCTACGGCATCCTGCACGACCAGGTGACGGCCCATCTCTGCGTCGAGTATTTCACCATCGCCCACCCGCCGGTGTTCCCGACGGAATCGCCCTTCCTGCTGGCGATCGGCTGGGGCGTGCTGGCGACCTGGTGGGTCGGGCTGCCGCTCGGGCTGATGCTGGCGGTCGCGGCACGGCTGGGCCGGGGCAACCGGCTGGGCTTGGCCGATCTCCGCCCGGCGATTCTCCGGCTCCTGGGCGCGATGGCGCTGTGTGCCATCGCGGCCGGAGCCTGGGGCGCCTGGTCGGTGGCGTCCGGCCGGTCGCCGGTGCCGGGCGGCTGGGGGCCGCTGCTGCCGGCGGAGATCCATGTCGCCTTCTCCGCCGCCGCCTGGGCCCATCTGGCCAGCTACGCCTCCGGCATCCTCGGCGGCCTGGCGGTGATCGCCTGGACCGTGTGGCGACGCCTGACCGCCGCTCCGTCAGGCCGGGCTTGACCCCGGCGCGCGGGACGGCCAGAGCGTGGGGATGCTCGACCTCTCCCACCATCTCTGGATCCTGGCCGCCGCCCTGCTGCTCGACGCGGTGATCGGCGACCCGCCCTGGCTGTGGCGGCGGCTGCCGCATCCGATCGCGCTGACCGGCCGGCTGATCGGCTGGCTGGACCGCCGGCTGAACCATGACGGCGATGCCCCGGCCCGGCGCCGCATCGCCGGCATCGCCACGACGCTGCTGCTGGTGCTGCTGGCCGGCGGCCTCGGCTGGGGCCTCTCCGCCCTGCTGGCGGCCTTGCCCTTCGGCTGGGTGCTGGAGGTCGTGATCGCCGCCGTGTTCCTGGCCCAGCGCAGCCTGCACGATCATGTCGCCGCCGTGGCCGCGGCCTGCGAGCTGGAGGGGCTGGAGGGCGGGCGCCGCGCCGTATCGATGATCGTCGGCCGCGACCCGCAGAGCCTCGACATGGCCGGCGTCTGCCGCGCCGCGATTGAGAGCGACGCCGAGAACTATTCCGACGGCGTGTTCGCGCCGGCCTTCTGGTTCGCGCTGCTCGGCCTGCCCGGCATCCTGGTCTACAAGGCGGTGAACACTGCCGACAGCATGATCGGCCACCGCACGGCGCGGCATGAGGCCTTCGGCTGGGCCTCGGCCCGGCTGGACGACGTCCTGAACCTGGTGCCGGCGCGGCTGTGCGGGGCCCTGCTGGCCCTGGCGGCGCCCTTCGGCGGCGGCCGCATCGGCGCGGCGTGGCGGGCGATGTGGCGCGACGCGCCGAAGCACCGTTCGCCCAATGCCGGCTGGCCGGAAGCGGCGATGGCCGGCGGCCTCGGCCTCGCTTTGGCCGGGCCGCGCCAGTACCACGGCACGGTGGTGCCCGATGCCTGGATGGGCGATGGCGGCCGGGCCGAGGCGACCCCGCGCGACATCCGCCGGGCGCTGGAGGTCGCCAAAGGCGCCGGAACGGTGCTGGTCCTGGCGACGGTGGTCGCGGCGCTGCTGGGCTAGAGAAGTGAGACAGCAGGTCGTGCCTCACGGCATACCGGCACTCATTTCCTTGATATATTTAATAAACTCGGTCGGAAGCATCAATTTACAATGGAGATCCACTTTTTGCCGCGAAATTACATTAATGAATTTTTTGTCGTTGAGAAGGAAAACATCCACTCCATTCTCTTCCGCGGTCCACAGATGCAATGCATCAGGGTAATGTTTCCTATCGATACCTCTGCAAATTTCTCGGAAAATTCGAACATTTCTCAAGCAATTTTCCTCGAATTCAGAAAGACTGAGACGAGGATTCTTCCTCACCCCTAAAATAAAGGCCTCGATCCGCTTATCCGCAGGAGTCAGAAAGAAGCCTTCGCAATATTTAATTACCTGCTCTCTACTTAAAGCTTGATCCATATCCATACCCCATTTCGAGCGATCAATCGGGGCAGGTATTTTTTCCAAGATACAACCGTCAAATATATCCTCAAGAACTGGCGAAGGAAATTTTTCTGCGGCAAGGGCTTCAAGTTCTAGCTCGTCTGTTATGCAACCTTTAACAAGCCCTTTCCGTATGAGATCCGCTATCTGCGGCAGGACATCAATCTCTCCCTGTCGCCAATCCTTCCGATCTGGCCTGACTCTCTGTGCATATATCGCATGACTATTGCGACCAATCTCACCGGTCCCCTCCAATTTCAGAAAGCCGTGTTCGGATCTAATTGCGTCGGCTCTAATCGAATTATCAATCAACAATTTCATCACTCTCCACCATTTAAATGAACGGACACGACAATTCATTGTTGTTGAAACTATATATGCAAACCAGCGATCCGGGCCAGCGCCGCCAGGTCCAGATGCCGTTCCAGATGGTCGGCCAGGCCGTCCAGCGTGGCGTCGATCGTGGCGTCATAGGCCAAGCCCTCCCCCATGCGCGGCTTGAGGCCGGCCAGGAAGGCGGCGCGGAAGCCGTCGGCCGCGAACAGGCCGTGGACATAGCAGCCTGCGACGCGGCCGTCGGGCGACGCGGCGCCGTCCGGCCGGCCGTCGAGGTCGAGCAGCGGCCGGGCGAGCGCCGGCCCCTCGGTGCGGCCGACATGCATCTCGTAGCCGCGGATCGCGGTGCCGGTCGGCCGGTGCGTGCCGGTGACGGCGACCAAGCTCTTCTCCGGCGTCATCACCGTCTCGAGGTCGAGCAGCCCGAGCCCGTCGGCCGAGCCCGGCGGGCCGTCGATGCCGTCCGGGTCGTGCAGCCGGCGGCCCAGCATCTGGAAGCCGGCGCAGAGGCCCAGCACCCGCCCGCCGCGGCGGACATGGGCGGCGAGGTCGATGTCCCAGCCCTGGGCGCGCAGGAAGGCCAGGTCGCCGATGGTCGACTTCGACCCCGGCAGCAGCACCAGATCGGCGTCGCCGGGCAGCGCCTCGCCCGGCGGCACCATGCGCACCGCCACATCCGGCTCCAGCCGCAACGGGTCGAGGTCGTCGAAATTGGCGATGCGCGACAGCACCGGCACGGCGACGGTGATCGCCCGGCCCCGCGGCGTCTCGATCTCGGCCAGGGCGTTGGCGTCCTCGGCCGGCAGGCGGGCGGCCTGGGGCCAGTGCGGCACGATGCCGAGGCCGCGCCAGCCGGTGCGGTCCTCGACGATGCGCACGCCGCCGGCGAACAGCGCGGCGTCGCCGCGGAAGCGGTTGACGATGAAGCCGCGGATCCGCGCGGCCTCTTCCGGCGCGATCACCGCATGGGTGCCGACCAGGCTGGCGATGACGCCGCCGCGATGGATGTCGGCCACCAGCACCACCGGCAGGTCAGCGGCCTCCGCGAAGCCCATATTGGCGATGTCGCCGGCGCGGAGATTGACCTCGGCCGGGCTGCCGGCGCCTTCGACCAGCACCAGGTCGGTGTCGGCCGACAGCCGGGAGAAGCTGTCCAGCACCGCGGCCAGCAACTCCGGCTTTCGTACGGCGTAGTCGCGGGCCTTCAGCGTGGCGATGCGGCGGCCCTGGACGATCACCTGGGCCC
>NZ_JBCNNF010000262.1:0-9873 GCF_039594555.1 Inquilinus sp. | reverse complement strand
TGTTGAGCACACCCTCCTGCGTGTCGTTCAGCTGCAGCAGGCGAGACAGCAGCAGCGGCCCCATCTCCGCCACCGTGGCGCGGACCGGCGGGCCCTGCTTGCCGTACAGGTCCCAGAACACGGTCGGGAAGCCCTGATAGGTCAGGGCGCCGAGGCCGAGCTGCTTGGCCCGCGCCTCGATCTTCGGGTTGGCCGCGCCGGGCTGGCTGATGCCGGCGATGTCGCCCTTCACATCGGCGACGAAGACCGGCACGCCGGCTTGGCTGAAGCCCTCGGCCAGGACCTTGAGCGACACGGTCTTGCCGGTGCCGGTGGCGCCGGCGATCAGCCCGTGACGGTTGCCGAGGCCGAGCAGCAGCCGGTGCTCGCGCTCACCCTTGGCGAAGTAGAGTCCGTCGGTCATTCCTGTCTCCCGCGGCCTGCGACGCCGCGCCCCTTCACATGCCCTGGACGAGTCATCCCATTCTGCGCAGGGTACGTCGGCGAGGTGCACCGATGAAGACCCTGATCCTGCTGCGGCACGCGAAATCCGACTGGGACGGCCCGCAGCTGGCCGACCATGACCGGCCGCTGGCGGCGCGCGGCCGCGAGGCGGCGCCGCGGATGGGCGCCTGGCTGAAGGCGCATGGCCCGATGCCGGACCTGGTGCTGTGCTCCACCGCCACCCGCGCCCGGCAGACCCTGGCGCTGGCGCTAGAGGCGCTGGGCGCCGAGCCGGAGACCCGGTTCGACCGCGGCCTGTACCTGGCCGGCGGCGCCGGGGTGCTGGCCCGGCTGCGCCGGGCGCCGGACGAGGCGGCGACGGTGATGGTGGTCGGACACAACCCGGATTTCGAGCAGCTGGCACGCCGGCTGGCGACGACGGGCGACGAGACGGTGCTGTCCCGGCTGCGGGAAAAAGTCCCGACCGCGGGCCTGGCGGTGATCGAGCTGCCGGTGGAGCGCTGGGCCGAGGCCGGCCCCAGCGGCCGGCTGATCGCCTTCGAGACGCCGAAGACCGTCGGCGGCTGACCGCCTCAATTCTGCCCAGATCAGACGCAGACGATCCGAGGGACTCGTGAGAACAAGCCGAGACCTCACCTGTTCCAACCTTGCCGATTATTCATCATCCGCAGAGCCGACAATGGCCGATCGGCCACACTTCAGAACGATTCCTGCCGATGAACTGATCGTAAGCTGACGGGAACTGGCGACGGACCAACATTCCTGCTGCGTGGGATCGGTAACGCGCCGGATCCGGCGCGGACGTCAGCAGAGGATCTTCGTCATGTCGCGTGTCTCCGCCCGCCCGCTCAAGCTCGCGGCGGCCCTGATCGCCGCCTCGGCGCTGGCCGGCTGCGTCGTCTACCCGGCCTATCCGCACCCGGTCTACTACCACCCCTACTACTACCACCCGTATCACTACTGGTGAGCAGGCCGGGGCGGGTCAGCGGATGCCGGCGAGATAGCCCAGCAGCGCCTCGGGGTCGTCAAACACGGCGTCGAGCGGCATCGCCAGCATCGGGTTCAGCTTGGCGCCGAGGAAGGCGGCGCGGATGTCGGTGTGCAGTCCGACCAGCCGGCGCCCGGGCTTGGCCAGCTGGCGATGGGCATAGGCCATGCCCAGCTCCAGCGCCGCGCCCTCGTCCGGCACCCGGCCGTCGAGCACGAACAGCAGCACGTCGCAGGCGAAGACCTGGTCGCGATCCATCTCGAACAGCGCCCGGCGCCGGTCCTCCGGCGCCATCGACGCCCAGGGTTCGGCCCGGCTCTCGACCCCGTCGCGCTGCGGCAGGAAGACGGTGAAGCCGAGCGCCTCGATCCGCTCGGCCAGCGCCGCGTTGAACACCTGCTCGGCCGCCGAGAACAGTGGCGCGGCGAAATACAGCCGCGGCATCAGCCGCGGCCGATCGCGTCGAGTGCCGCGCGGTGCAGCGCCGGGGTGGCGGCGGCCAGGACCTCGCCCGAGGAGTCGAGGCCGAGCGGCTGGCCCTGCCAGTCGGTGATGACGCCGCCGGCGCCTTCGATCACCGGCACCAGCGCCATGTAGTCATAGGGCTGCAGGCGGCACTCCATCACCAGGTCGATGCAGCCCAGCGCCAGCAGGGCGTAGCCGTAGCAGTCCAGCCCGTAGCGGCGGTGCTTCACCACCCCGGCCAGCCGCGCGAAGGTCTCCAGGGAATCGCCCGAGAACACCTCCGGCGAGGTGGTGGTGAGAATGGCGTTGTCGAGCCCCCCGCAGTCGCGGGTGCGGCAGGGCTTGCCGTCCGCCGTCGAAGGGTGGCCGGTATGGCCGACGAAGCGTTCGCCCAGCGCCGGCATCTCGATCACCCCGACCACCGGCCGGCCCTTCTCGACCAGGGCGATCAGCGACCCGAACATCGGCACGCCGGCGATGAAGGCGCGGGTGCCGTCGATCGGGTCCAGCACCCAGACCAGGTCGCGGTCGACACCCTCGCGGCCATGCTCCTCGCCGAGGATGCCGTGGTCCGGGTAAGTGGCGTTGATCATCTGCCGCATCAGCTGCTCGACCGAACGGTCGGCCATGGTGACCGGGGAGTCGTCGGCCTTGTCCTCGACCGCAAGCCCGGTGCGGAACCAGCGCATCGCCGCCGGGCGGGCGGCGTCGGCCAAGCTTTCGGCGAAGGCGACGAGGGAATCGGCGGTCATGGCGCGGGCTCTGGTCTTCGGGCGGGGGCCGCAGCCTCGCCGGAAACGCCGGTTGGGGCAAGCGCCGAGCGGTGACTCAGCCCCGCAACGCTTCCGCCAGAGCCACCATCTCCTCCGCCCCCTTCGTACTCGGCGCGGTCTCGACCAGGGTGCGGCCGGACAGCATCGCCGCGGCGAAGCCGGTGCGGTTGCCGATCCGGGCCGGCAGCACCGGGATGCCGAGGCGGCCGATCTCGACCTCCAGCGCGTCCGCGACCTTCGAGCGCGGCGGCACCCGGTTCAGCACGATCCGGGCCGGCACCTTCTCCTCCGCCGCCAGGTCCAGGGTCGGCTGCGTCGCCCACAGATCCATCGGGCTGGGCTGGATCGGAACCAGGACGAGCTGCGCCGCCCGCACCGCGATCCGGGCATCCGACGCGGCATGCGGCGGGCTGTCGATCAGCACCAGATCATGCGCCGCCCGGGCACGGTCGACCTCCGCTGGCACCCGCCAGCCGGTGATGCGGAGATGGGTGAAGCCCGGGTCGTCACCCCGCGCCTCGACCCAGCGGCTGAGGCTACCCTGCGGATCGATGTCGACAGTCGCGACCTTGAGGCCCGCACGGGCGAAGGCGGCGGCGAGATGCGCGACCAGCGTGGTCTTCCCGGCCCCGCCCTTCTGCTGCGCCACGGTAATCGTCCGACCGGCCATTGCACCCCTCCGTTTCGCGGAAGTGTCGCCCGGCTTTTGCTGCAGCGCAACATGAGATGTCCTGTCCAGGGGATGGCCGCCTTCCCCCGAGCGCATGGCGCGCCGGCGCCGGATCGGGCTATAGAGCGGGCATGGAGAGCCCGATCAAGACCGAGATCGTCGATGACGGCGCGGCCGGCATCGCCCGCGCCGCGGCGCTGCTGCGCGAAGGCCGCCTGGTCGCCTTCCCGACCGAGACGGTCTACGGTCTGGGCGGCGACGCCACCAGCGACCGGGCCGTGGCCGCGATCTTCGAGGCCAAGCGGCGGCCCAGCTTCAACCCGCTGATCAGCCACCTGGCCGATGCCGAGCAGGCCGAGGATCTGGTGCTGTTCGACGAGCGCGCCCGGCGCGTCGCCGAGACGCTGTGGCCCGGCCCGCTGACCCTGGTGCTGCCGCGGCGCGCCGACAGCCCGGTGTCGCTGCTGGCCTCGGCCGGGCTGGACAGCCTGGCGATCCGCGTGCCGGCGCATCCGGCCGCGCGGCGCCTGCTGGCCGCGGTCGGCCGGCCGGTGGCGGCGCCCAGCGCCAATGTCTCCGGCGCCGTCAGCCCGACCACGCCGCAGCACGTCCTGGACGGGCTGTCCGGCCGGGTGTCGCTGGTGGTGGCCGGCGGGCGCTGCGCCGTCGGGCTGGAATCGACCGTGCTGGACCTGACCGGGGAGCAGCCGGTGCTGCTGCGCCCCGGCGGGGTGACGATCGAGGAGCTGACCGCCCTGCTCGGCCCTATCGCGGTGCCGGAGAAGGATCCGGACCGCCCGGCCTCGCCCGGCCAGTTGGCCAGCCATTACGCGCCGCGGGCGCAGGTGCGGCTGAACGCCGGAGCGATCGGGCCGGACGAGGTGCTGCTGACCTTCGGCCCCGATCTGCGTAGCGGCCCGAAGGTGATGAATCTCAGCGACAAGGGCGACCTGGCCGAGGCCGCCGCCAACCTGTTCGCGATGCTGCGGGCGCTGGACAGGACCGGCGCCGGCACCATCGCCGTGGCGCCGATTCCGGAGACCGGCCTGGGCGCCGCGATCAATGACCGGCTGCGCCGCGCCGCCGCGCCGCGCCCCTAGGGAGCAAGCCATGAGCGATGCCGCGCTGCTGCAGGCCCTGATCACCATCACCGGCCCGCAGGGCGTGCTGCACGAGGCAGCGGATCTGGCGCCCTATCTGAAGGAATGGCGCGGCAAGTACCGCAGCACCGCCGGCATCGTGGTGCGGCCGGGGTCGACCGCCGAGGTCGCCGCCGTGGTGAAGCTGTGCGCAGAGCGCGGCATCGGCGTGGTGCCGCAGGGCGGCAACACCGGCCTGTGCGGCGGCGCCGTGGCCGAGGCCGGGCAGATCCTGCTGTCCACCGACCGGCTGACCCGGATCCGCGAGGTCGATGCCGGGGGCGACCACATGACGGTCGAGGCCGGGGTGATCCTGGCCCAGGTGCAGGCGGCGGCGGAAGCCGCGGACCGGCTGTTCCCCTTAAGCCTGGGGGCCGAGGGCAGCTGCCGCATCGGCGGCAACCTGTCGACCAATGCCGGCGGCACCGCGGTGCTGCGCTACGGCAACGCCCGCGACCTGGTGCTGGGGCTGGAGGTGGTGCTGCCCGACGGGCAGGTGTGGGACGGCCTCCGCGCCTTGCGCAAGGACAACACCGGCTATGACCTGAAGCAGATCTTCATCGGCGCCGAGGGCACGCTGGGCATCATCACCGCCGCGGTGCTGAAGCTGTTCCCGCGGCCGCGGACGGTGGCGGCGGCGCTGGTCGGGGTATCGGACCCGGCCGCGGCCGTGGCCCTGTTCAGCCGCGCCCGGGCCGAGGCCGGCGGGTCGGTCACCGGGGTCGAGCTGATGCCGCGCCTGGCCATCGACTTCGCCCTGCGCCATGTCGCGGGCGTGGTCGACCCGATGGCGGAGCCGCACCCCTGGTACGTGCTGCTGGAGCTGTCCTCCCCCGCCGCCGACGCGCCGCTGGCGGAGCGGCTGGAGGCGATCCTGGCCCATGGGCTGGAGGCCGGGCTGGTGACCGATGCCGCAATCGCGGCGAGCGAGGCGCAGCGCAAGGCGTTCTGGCACATCCGCGAGGCCATCGTCGAAGGCCAGCGCTTCGAGGGCGGGGCGATCAAGCACGACATCGCCGTTCCGGTGGCCAAGGTGCCGGAGTTCCTGGAGCGGGCGACGGCGCTGTCCGAGGCAATGGTGCCGGGCGTGCGGGTGGTCGGCTTCGGCCATCTCGGCGACGGTAACATCCATTTCAACCTGAACCAGCCGGTCGGCGCCGACCGCGAGGCCTTCATGGCGCGGTGGGAGGAGATCGCCCATCGCGTGCACGACATCGTCGCCGACCTCGACGGGTCGATCAGCGCCGAGCACGGCGTCGGCCTGCTGAAGCGCGACGAGATCGCCGAGCGCAAGCCGGCGGTCGAGATCGAGCTGATGCGCCGGATCAAGCAGGCGATCGACCCGGCCGGGATCATGAACCCGGGCAAGGTGGTGCGGGTCTAGGCAGACTTTCGGCTTCCACTCTGTTGTCATCCTCGGGCTTGACCCGAGGATCCAGGGGCTTTCAGAGCCGCTCCTGGTGGCCTCTGGATTGCCGGGTCAAGCCCGGCAATGACAGAAACTGTGGCGGGAAAATCCATCAGCTGTCGAATCCGGCCCCGCGCAAACGACCAGGTGCGTCAACCCGTGGAGGACCTCCCGATGGACGCCAAGACCCTCATCCCCGCCGCCGAGCTGGCCCGTGCCAACCCGGTCCGCATCCCCAACGAGAGCGCCGAGTACCGCGCCGCCCGCACCGCGCTGCTGGCCGAGGAGATCGAGCTGCGGCGCCGGATCGAGAGCGTCGCCGCGCAGCGCCGCGCCCTGCCGCCCGGCGGGCCGGTGACCGGCGACTACCGCTTCGAGGGGCCGGACGGCCCGACCGACCTGGCCGGGCTGTTCGGCGACAAGCAGACCCTGGTGGTCTACAGCTACATGTTCGGGCCGCAGCGCGAGCGCCCCTGCCCGATGTGCACCAACCTGCTGGATGCCTGGGACAGCAACGCCGCCGATATCGGCCAGCGCGCCGCCCTGGCCGTGGTCGCGCGCTCGCCCTTCGCCCGCCTGGCCGACTGGAAACGCGAACGCGGCTGGTGCGACCTGCCCCTCTATAGCGATCTCGACGGCGCCTATTCGCGCGACTACCTCGCCATCGGGCCCGACGGGTCGGACCTGCCGGCGCTGCACGTCTTCACTCGGCGCGACGGCACCATCCGCCACTTCTGGGCCGAGGAGATGACCGGCGAGACCGCCGATCCCGGCCAGGACCCGCGCGGTGCCCCCGACCCGTCGCCGCTGTGGATGGTGCTGGACTGCACCCCGGAAGGCCGCGGGACGGACTGGTATCCGAAGCTGAGCTACGACTGAGAGGACCGGCCGGGAGCGTCACGGCTCCCGGCCGGTCCTGCCTCACCAGCGGCCGCGATGGCCGCCCCAGCCGCCATGGCCCCAGCCGCCGCGGCGGTAATAGTGGTGATGGCCGCCATCGTCATCGGCCAGAGCGGCGCCGAGCGCGATGCCGCCGACCGCCAGCAGGCCCGCCGCCAGCGCGGTGTTGGTGTCCTGCTGCTGCCGCTCGGCCTGTGCCTGGTAGGACAGCGGGCCGACCTCATTGCAGGCATACGGGTCGCCATAGGAGCAGCGCTGCGAGGCGTAGTTCAGCTGTGTCTCGCTCGGCGTCGGCCCGCAGGCCGCCAGCGCGACCAGAACTCCGACGATACCAACCCGCGAGATTCGAGATCCCAACGAACCGGCAACCATACTCATCTCCAGCCGATCAGACTTCAGACGATCGGCACGCCGTTTTCCAATTGAGGCAATTCCATGGCAACTTCACGGCGAACCCTGGAACTACCCACAGGGCGACGGCATGACTTCACGACTCCGGCGCCCCTTCCGCAGCAATACACGGACGAGGCCGATCACTCCGTCGCTCGACTTGGCAAGACGGCAAAAGACTCCGGGACGATTGAGCGCAGCCGGCGCTAAGGCGCGGTGCCGGCCACCTGCCGCTCGATGAAATCGGCGAAGGCCCGGGCCTTGGCACTGGCCTGCCGCCCGGTCGGGAAAACCGCCCAGAGGCCGACCGGCGGCAGCTGCCAGTCGTGGAGCACCGGCACGATCGCGCCCGATGCCAGCTCGGCCCCGAACATCCATTCCGAGGCGATGGCCAGGCCCAGCCCGGCCAGGACGGCCTCCCGCACCCCCTCGGCGGCGCTGATGCGCAGCCGGCCGCCGACGACCAGCGGCGCCTGGACGTCGCCCCGCCGGAAGGTCCAGGCCGCGCCGCTGCCGCCGCCGCGCGGCTCATGGATCACGACCTGGTGCGAGAGCAGGTCGACCGGCACCTGCGGCACGCCCTGCGCCGCGAAGTAGCCGGGTGTGCCGACCACCAGCCGGCGGCATTCCCCGATCCTGCGCGCGGCCAAGCCGGAATCCGGCATCTGGCCCATGCGCAGCGCCACGTCGATGCCTTCCTCGATCAGGTCGATCGGGCGGTCGTCCAGCACGATGTCGATGTCCAGCGCCGGATGCGCCGCCAGGAAGGCGCCGAGGCGCGGGATCACCATCAGCCGGGTGAAGGTTACCGGCGCGCCGACGCGCAGCCGGCCCGTCAACGCCGTGGCGGCGCCGCGGGCGGCATGCTCGGCCTCCTCCACCTCCTCCAGCGACCGCTTGGCGCGCTCGTAGAAGCTGCGGCCCGCCTCGGTCGGGGTCAGGCCGCGGGTCGAGCGCAGCAGCAGCCGCACGCCCAGCCGCTCCTCCAGCTGCGCGACGGTCTTGGAGATGGCCGGCTGGCCGACGCGCATCTGCCTGGCGGCGGCGGAGAAGGAGCCGGCGTCGACGACGCGGATGAAGGCCTCCATCGCGGCCAGGCGGTCCATGCGCGGCTCCGGCATTCATTCCAGAATGGAATGAATCATATCGCGCCCGCGTGGCTACCTCCAGAGATCGGGAATGAATGATCTATCCGGCGTCCCATCCATCGACCGCCCGTCACCTCTGATGCGGGCCTTTCCCGAGAGGACGCGATGTCCCTGCAGGCCAAGCTCGACGCGTTCAAGGCTGATTTCGAGGCCGGCAAGCCGCCCTACAACGTGCCCCCGTCGGTGATCGAGATCATGCACCGCGCTACGGCGGAGCTGATTGCCTCCGGCGCCGCCGGCCATGCTCTGAAGACCGGCGACAAGGCCCCGTCCTTCGCCCTGAAGGACCCGGACGGCACCGTGGTGAACTCGGCAGCGGTGCTGGCCAAAGGCCCGCTGATCGTCAGCTTCTACCGCGGCGTCTGGTGCCCCTACTGCAACATGGAGCTGCAGGCGCTGGAGGCGGCGCGGCCGGAATTCGAGCGGCTGGGCGCGGCGCTGGTCGCGATCTCGCCGCAGACCGCGCCGAACAGCCGCAAATCGGCGCGCCAGAACGGGCTGGGCTTCCCGATCCTGTCAGACGCCAAGGGCGAGGTCGCCGCCGCCTTCGGCCTGCGCTTCCGCCTGCCGGACTATCTGATCGAGCTGTACAAGAGCCTTAGGAACGACCTGCCGACCTTCAACGACGACCCGAGCTGGACCCTGCCGATGCCCGGCCGCTATCTGATCGGCCAGGACGGCACGATCCTTTATGCCGACGTCAACCCCGACTACACCCGGCGCCCCGAGCCGGAGGCGCTGCTGCCCGCCCTGCGGCAGGCCGCCGCCCGCAGCGCGGCCTGAGGGCGGGGGCGACCATGACTCAGCCCGAGCCATTCGACGTCCTGATCCTGGGCAGCGGCCAGGGCGGCAAGCTGCTGGCCTGGCACCTGGCCCGGTCCGGCCGGCGCGTCGCGGTGGTGGAGCGCCGCTGGGTCGGCGGCTCCTGCCCCGCCGTCGCCTGCCTGCCGAGCAAGAACGAGCTGTGGAGCGCGAAGGTGGCGCATCTGTCCGGCGAGGCCGGGCGCTTCGGCACGATGACCGGCCCGGTGACGGTCGACATGGCCAAGGTGCGCCAGCGCAAGCGCGACATGGTCGAGCGCGAGGCCGCGTTCCACCTGAAGGCCTATCGCGACAGCGGGGCCGAGCTGATCATGGGCAGCGGCCGCTTCACCGCGCCGAAGACGATCGAGGTGGCGCTGAACGACGGCGGCACCCGGCGGCTGGCCGGCGGCCAGGTCTTCATCAATGTTGGGTCGCATGCGGCGATCCCCGACGTCCCGGGCCTGGCCGCAGCCCAGCCGATGACGCATATCGAGGTGCTGGAGCTGGACACGCTGCCGGCGCATCTGATCGTGCTGGGCGGCGGCTATGTCGGGGTCGAGATGGCCCAGGCCTATCGCCGCTTCGGCAGCCGGGTCACGGTGGTCGAGCCCGGGCCGCAGCTGCTGGGCCGCGAGGATTCGGACGTCTCGGCCGAGATGCAGCGGATCTTGGAGGACGAAGGCATCCGCGTCCTGACGGGCGCCCAGCCCGTTGCCGTGCAGGGCTGGTCGGGCCAGGAGGTCG
>NZ_JBCNNF010000261.1:0-9895 GCF_039594555.1 Inquilinus sp. | reverse complement strand
CGAACATCCCGAACATCTGGGTGGCGGCGGCCAGCTTCAGCAGGGTACGGCGGTCGAGCATGTCGGTCCTTTCGCTGCGGCCTCCGGGCGGCCGGGGCGTCGTGCCTTCCTTACCAAGCCGGACGGCGGGAAGCCAAGCCCGGCCTGGCGCCGACCCTTTGCAAGACGGCCGCCCGCGGCGTAGATCACGGGACCGCATGGAGATGCCGATGGACAGCCGCCTCGACCGCATGATCGCCCGCCTCACCACCCAGCGCCGGGCGCTGGACCGGGCGGCGGACGAGGTCCGCCTCGTGCCCGGCCCGGTGCTGGAGATCGGGCTGGGCAAGGGCCGCACCTACAGCCATCTGCGCAAGCTGTTTCCGGACCGCGCGATCATCGCCTTCGACCGCGACCTGCATGCGCCGGCGGATGCCGCGCCGACCGGCGCCGACCTAGTGCTGGGCAATTTCCGCGAGACCCTGCCCGCCTTGTCCGGCGGTCCCCTCGCCGCCCTGGCCCACGCCGATTTCGGCAGCGAGGACAAGGCCCGCGACGCCGCCCAGGCCGGCTGGCTGGCGGAGCTGATCGACCGGCTGATGGCGCCCGGCGGGCTGGTGGTCAGCGACCGTGCGATGCGGGCGCCGCGCTGGACCGCACTGCCCTTCGACACGCCGGACTGGCCGTATTTCATCTGGCGCGTGGGCTAAGGGAGCGTCGCGCCCCCTTCGCATTCGCAGCACATTGCCGCACTGCAACACACCCATGCCGGATCGGGGGTGGTCCGAGGCGGCTGGGTGCTATCTTGTATACGGAATGCACGGGTCACCCGAGCAAGACGTGAGAGTGTGATGAGCAAGGCACGCCGGGCTAAGCCCGACTGGTTCATGATCGCCCTTCCCCTCGTCGCCCTCGCGGCGTGCCTCTGGCCCACACCGGGCCTCACGGACGGGCCGCTGCACTGGGACTGGATCTCGACCTACGGCGTCTCCGTCGTCTTCTTCCTCTACGGCCTGACCCTGGCGCCGGAGAAGATGCGGGCCGGCGCATCGCATTGGCGGCTGCACCTCCTGGCCACCGCCGGCACCTTCATCCTGTTCCCGGCCCTGGTGCTGGGCGCCGGCGCGCTCGGGAAGGACTGGATCGAGCCCGGCCTGCTGCTCGGCTTCTTCTTCCTGGCCGCCCTGCCCTCGACCATCTCCTCCTCGGTGGCGATGACCTCGCTGGCCCGCGGCAACCTGCCGGCGGCGATCTTCAACGCCACCCTGTCCAGCCTGATCGGCGTGCTGATCACGCCGCTGATGATGGCCTGGTACACCCACAGCCAGGGCGCCCAGATGCCGCTTGGCCCGGTGCTGCTGAAGGTGGCGCTGCTGGTGGTGCTGCCGATCGTGCTGGGCCAGCTGGTGCGGCCTCTGCTCGCCGCCTGGGCCACCCGCCACCACGCCCGGATCAAGCTGGCCGACCGGGTCATCATCCTCGCGATCGTCTACGGCTCCTTTGCCGATTCCATGGCATCCGGCATCTGGTCGCAGCAGGACCCGATCGTCCTGGTCGAGATCGTCGTCGGCGTGGTGCTGCTGTTCAGCGTCACCTTCGCCATCATGTGGGGCGTCTGCCGCCTGGTCGGCTTCGACCTGCCGGACACCATCGCCGCCACCTTCTGCGGCTCGAAGAAGTCGCTGGCGACCGGCGTGCCGCTGGCCCGGCTGATGTTCGGCGCCACGCCGCAGCTCGGCCTGGTGCTGGCGCCGGTGATGGTGTTCCACTTCTTCCAGCTGATGGCGGTCAGCGTCATCGCCGGCCGCCTCGCCGCCCGCCCGATGACGGATGCGGAGGCGCGCGAAGCCAACCGGAACAAGAGCGAGAAGCCGACGCGCAGCCAGGCGGCGAAGGCGGCCTAGTCGCGCTTACCCCTCCCCTGTCATGCCCGGGCTTGACCCGGGCATCCAGAAGATGTCGACGCTCTCTGGATTGCCGGGTCAAGCCCGGCAATGACAGTTGGTGAGAAGGCAAGGTGAGGGTCAAATCCCCTTCACCAGCCCGCCATCCACCAGCAGGTTCTGGCCGGTGATGTAGCCGGCCTCGTCGGACAGCAGGAACGCCGTTGTGGCGGCGATTTCCTCGACCGTGCCGAAGCGCTTCGACGGGATCTGGGCGATCAGCTCCGGCGTCTCCGGATAGCTGTCGATGAAGCCGGGCAGCACGCTGTTCATGCGGATGCCGGCGGCGGCATAGCGGTCGGCATAGAGCTTGGTGAAGGCCGACAGGCCGGCCCGCAGCACCGACGACACCGGATAGGCCGCGCCGGGCTGCACCGCGCCGAAGGCCGAGATGTTGACGATGGCGCCCTTCCCGGCCCGCTCCATCGCCGGCGTGACCAGCCGGGCCAGCCGCACGACATTGACCAGGATCAGGTCGAGGCCGAGATGCCAGTCGGCATCCGGGATGGCGAGAATGTCGCCCTTGGGCGGGTGGCCGGTGTTGTTGACCACCGCATCGATCCGGCCATAGCGCTCGAGCGTCGCGTCGACCAGGCGCTGCAGGTCCGCCGGCTCGGTCACCGATCCCTGCACGGCGATGCCGCCCAGCTCCTCCGCCAGCGCGGTCACCGCGCCGGAGGTGGCGAACAGCGCCAGCCTGTAGCCGCGCTGCGCCAGCTCGCGCGCGATCGCGGCGCCCATCCCCTTGCTGGCGGCGGTGACGATCGCCACCCGTTCGGTCGTGCTCATGCTTAGATCTCCTGTTCGGCCGTGCTTGACAGATGCGCCCGCCGGGCCGAAGGGACAAACGGGAAGTTCTTCACCTAGGCTGCAGGAAAACTACATGCTCGCCGACCGGCTGCCGCCGCTGAACGGCCTGCGCGCCTTCCGCGCCGCGGCCCGGCACCTCAGCTTCCGCGCGGCGGCCGAGGCGCTGAACGTGACCCAGAGCGCCGTGGCCCAGCAGGTGCGCGGGCTGGAGCAGGCGCTGGGCGCCCCGTTGTTCGAGCGCCACGCCCGCGGCCTGGCCCTGACCCCGGCCGGCGAGGCATTGCTGCCGCCGGTCGAGCAGGCCTTCCGGCTGATCGCCGACGCGGCCGAGCGGATCATGCAGCAGGCCGAGGTGCTGACGGTCAGCGCCACGCCCAGCTTCGTGTCGCGCTGGCTGGTGCCGCGGCTGGACGGCTTCACCCGCCGCCATCCCGGCATCGATGTCCGCCTCTCCGCCTCCAACGACCTGGTCGATTTCCGCCGCGACGGCGTCGACATCGCCATCCGCTACGGCACCGGGATCGATCCCGGCCTCGCCGCGCAGCTGCTGTTCCCGGCCGACCCAGTGGCGGCGTGCAGCCCGGCGCTGTGCCGGCCCGGCGGCACGCTCGACCCCACCGATCTCGGCACCCGGGTGCCGCTGCTGCACGATTCCCATTTCCTGTGGGCCGAATGGTACCGCGCCGCCGGCCGCGACGAGGCCGAGGCCCGCCGCGGCGTCCGCTTCAGCCACACGCTGCATGCGATCGAGGCGGCGCTGCTGGGCCAGGGCATCGCGCTGGTGCCCCGGCCCCTGGTCGAGCGCGAGCTGCGGGCTGGGCAGCTGGTCGCGCCGGCGCTGGGCGTGCGCCTGCCGCCGGGCCGTGGCTTCTATATCGTCGCGCCGCCGGAGCTGTGGGACACCCGCAAGATCGCGGCGATGCGGCTATGGCTGCTGTCCGAGGCGGCCGCATAGGCGCTTGTGCCGGCCCGGACTCCGATACGATCATCCCGGACAGGGGGACGGTCATGACCATCGACACATCAGGGAAATACTGGGTCGGCACACATCCGCTGGACCTCAAGGCATATCTGCGCGCCTATGCCGAGGGGACCACGATCTCGGCATTCCGCCTGGCGCAATGCGCATGCTCGTCGACCGAGTTCAGGGTGGAGGCCGATGCCGACGAAGGCTGCGTGCGGCGCAATTGCGCCCGGTGCTCGACCGCGCATTTCGTCTGCGACAGCGGAGACTATGCGGCGGAGGCGAAGCTGACGCCGTGGCGCTGCAAATGCCGCTCCGATCAGGCCAATATCGGCGTTGGCTTCTCACTGCACGACAACGGGGACGTGCGCTGGCTCTATGTCGGGCTCCGGTGCCGCAAATGCGGCATGCTCGGCTGCATCGCCGATTGGAAGGTACAGTACGGGCCGTCAGCCCATCTTCCGGACACGGTCTGACGACGCCCAGCGTGATCGCCTTGCGGCGCCTCGTTCTTTCCGACAAGAAGAGCGCATGCGGATCCTTCTGGTCGAAGACAACCCGGATCTCGGGGAGGCGGTGGAGAACCGGCTGCGCAAATCCGGCCATTCGGTGGAATGGGTGCGCGACGGGCTGGCCGCGGTCGAGTCCGCCGCTCATGACGCCTTCGACGCGGTGCTGCTGGACATCATGCTGCCCGGCCAGGACGGCTTCGCCGTGCTGCGCGAGCTGCGCCGCCGGGGCGTCGACGCGCCGGTGCTGGTGGTCACCGCCCGGTCGGAGATCGACGACAAGGTCGGGCTGCTCGACCTCGGCGCCGACGACTATCTGGTCAAGCCCTTCGACCTGCGCGAGCTGGAGGCGCGGCTGCGCGCCCTGCTGCGCCGACCGGCCGGGCAGACCAGCAGCACCGTCGCGCATGGCAACGTCACGCTCGACCTCGCCGGCCAGGCAGTGACCGTCGCCGGCCAGCATGTCGAGTTCGGCCGGCGCGAGTTCCGCCTCTTGGAGATCCTGCTGGCCCGCGCCGGCCAGGTCGCGGCCAAGGACCGGCTGATGACCCAGCTGTTCGGCGACGAGGCCGATGTCTCGGTCAATGCGCTGGAGCTGCTGGTCTCCCGCGTCCGCCGCAAGCTGGAGGGCGCCGATATCGACATCGTCACCCTGCGCGGCACCGGCTACCGGGTGCAGCCCCGCGGATCCAAGGAGTGACCGCCAGGGCTGGCCGCGCCTCGATCCGCCGGCGCATGCTGCTGCTGACCGTGCTGGCGCTGCTCTTGGCCGGCATCGGCCTCGTCGCCCTGATCCGCGACTATGCCCGCGGCGCCTCGGACAGCGCCTTCGACCGGCTGCTCGCCGCCTCGGCCTTCACCATCGCCGGCGCAGTGCAGATCGAGGACGGCGCGGTGACGGTCGAGCTGCCCACCGCCTCGCTGGCGATGCTCGACTTCTCCGACGACGACCGCGTCTTCTACGAGGTGGCGGCGCCGGACGGCGCCTTCGTCACCGGCTATCGCGACCTCGGCGCCGGGCTGCCGCCGGCCGCCTCCGCCACCCCCGGCTTCGCCGACGGCTTCTATCACGGCGAGGCGGTGCGGATCGCCACGGTCGGCCGGCTGGTCTTCGTCGAGGGCAAGGCCGGCTGGGCCACCATCCGCGTCGCCGAGACCCGCGGCGCCCGCGCGGCGCTGGCGTCGGAGATCCTGGGCCAGGCCACCCTGCCCCTCGCGGCCCTCGGTCTCGTCGCCATCGCGCTGGTCTGGTTCGGCATCCGCTACGCCTTCGCGCCCCTGGTGGTGATGGAGCGGGAGCTGCGCCGCCGCGCCCCGGAGGACCTGTCGCCGGTGCAGGTGCCGGTGCCGGTCGAGGTGCAGCAGCTGGCCGGGGCGCTGAACGACTTCATCGCCCGGCTGCGCAGCGTGATGGAGCGGGTCAGCGGCCTGGTCGCCGACGCCGCCCACCAGGTGCGCACGCCGCTGGCCTCGCTGCGGGCCCAGGCCGAGGTGGCGGTCGACGAGGACGACCCCGACCGGCTGCGCGACCGCGTCGTCCGCATCCACCAGAACGCGGTGCAGGCCAGCCATCTGGTCAACCAGCTGCTGATGGACGCGACCGTGCGCCACCGGCTGGAGGCGCGCGAGGCCACCGCCGTGCCGCTGGACGCCATCATCGAGGATGTGCGCCAGCGCCTGGACTCCGAGGAGGCCGGCCGGCTGGTGGTCGCATTGGCGCCCGAGGCGGCGCGGGCCGAGATCAGCGGCGACCGCGTGGCCCTGCGCGAGATGCTGTGGAACCTGGTGCACAATGCCTTGACCCACGCGCCGAGCGGCGCGGTCGAGATCGAGGCGGCGCTGGAACGCGGCCGCGCCGTGCTCCGCGTCTCCGACCGTGGCCCGGGCATCCCGGAGGCCGAGAAGGCGCTGGTGCTGGAGCGCTTCACCCGCGGCGAGGGCAGCCGCGACCGGCCGGGCTCCGGCCTCGGCCTGTCGATCGTCCGCACCGTGGCCGAGGCGCATGGCGGCGCGCTGGCCCTGCTGGACCGGCCGGGCGGCGGGCTGCGGGTCGAGGTCGCACTGCCGGTCGCCGAGTCCGCACGGCGGCGTCCGGGTGTCGGCCCGGCGGCGACACTGCTGCTGGCCGCGGCGCTGCTGGCGGCATCGGTCGGACCCGTGCGGGCCGCGCCCGGCACCACCATCTATCCCGCCCCGGCCGGCGGCGAGCGGACGCTGACCATCCTCGGCGCCACCGACACCCCGCTCTTCGCCCGCTTCATCGCCGATTTCCAGGCCCAGCGGCCGGATGTCCGTGTCGTCTATCAGGAAACCGACACGCTGCCGATGTACCAGGCGGCGTCGAGCGGGCAGCTGTCGCCCGTGCCCGACCTGATGATCAGTTCCGCCCCCGACCTGCAGGTGAAGCTGGCCAATGATGGCTTCGCCCAGGCCTATGCCTCGCCCTGGCTCGACCGGCTGCCGCACTGGGCGCAGTGGCGGGCTGAGGCCATCGGCTTCACCTTCGAGCCGGCGGTGATCGCCTACAACCCCGACCTGCTGCCCGCGTCCGAAGTGCCGCATTCGCATGCCGAGCTGATCGCGCTGCTGGAATCGCAGCCGGAGCGGTTCCGCGGCCGGGTCGCCACCTATGACATCGCAATCAGCGGCATCGGCCACCTGCTGGCCAGCCAGGACGCGCTGATCTCCTCCAACTTCTGGCGCCTGGCCGCCGCCTTCGGCCGGGTCGACGCGAAGCTGAGCGGCAGCAGCCCGGAGATGCTGGACCGCATCGTCAGCGGCGAGCTGATCCTCGGCTACAACCTGCTCGGCTCCTACGCCTTTGCCCGGCAATCGGCCGGGCTGCGGCTGGGCGTGGTGGTGCCGGAGGATTATGCGCTGGTGATGACCCGCGTGGCCCTGATTCCCCGCGCGGCGCCGGATGCCGAGCTGGCCCGCGCCTTCGTCGACTACCTGCTGTCGCCGCGCGGCCAGGCGCTGGCGGCGGGCGTCACCGGGCTGGGCGCGATCATGCCCGACATCTCCGGCCCCTGGACCGCCGGCACCATCGCCGGCCGCACCGAGGGCGCGCTGCAGCCGATCCCGCTGGGCCCGTCGCTGCTGGTGGCGCTGGACGAACGCCGGCGCGAGCGCTTCCTCGAGACCTGGCGGCGCCTGGTCTCCGACAGCGCGCCGATGACAGGACGCTGACAGGTTCGGCGGCTAGACTGATGCTGCAACCGGGCCGATCGCGATGCCCGGGCTGAAGCAACAGGCCAGGGAGGTCCCGATGTCGTCCGAGATGCCAGAGCCCCGCGACCGGCGGCGGCCCGTTTCCGTTTCATCCATCACCCGCCGATAAGCGACCGGCCTGCGCCGAGCGGGCGCGGGATGCTATGCTTCCGGCAAAAACCAGACCGACAAAACCACAAGGGGGAGGACACCCATGAAGACATTCGCGATCGCCGCGCTGGCGGCCGTGCTGGCGCTGCCGCTGGCGGCCCGGGCCAACGACTACACCATCATTGCCCCGGCCGCGCCCGGCGGCGGCTGGGACCAGACCGCCCGGTCGATGCAGCAGGCGCTGCAGACCGAGGGCATCTCGCGCAGCGTCCAGGTCGTCAACGTGCCCGGCGCCGCCGGCACCGTCGGCCTGGCCCAGTTCGTCAGCCAGAACAAGGGCGACGCCAAGGCCCTGATCGTCGGCGGCTACGTCATGGTCGGCGGTATCATCACCAACAAGTCGCCGGTCACCCTGGCCGACGTCACCCCGATCGCCCGCCTGACCGGCGAGTACGAGGCGATCGTCGTGCCGAAAGATTCCCCGCTGAAGTCGGTGCAGGACCTGGTGGCGGCGCTGAAGAAGGACGCGGGCGGCGTGACGTGGGCCGGCGGCTCGGCCGGCGGCGTCGACCACATCACGGTCGGCCTCGTCGCCAAGGCGGCCGGGGTGGACCCGACCGAGATCAACTACATCGCCTATTCCGGCGGCGGCGAGGCCCTGGCGGCGGTGCTGAGCGGCCAGGTGACCGCCGGCATCTCCAGCTACGGCGAGTTCGAATCCCAGATCAAGGCCGGCGCGCTGCGTGCCCTCGCCATCACCAGCGCCGAGCGGCTACCCGGCGTCGACGCGCCGACCCTGAAGGAGTCCGGCCTCGACGTGGTGGTGCAGAACTGGCGCATGGTCGCGGCCGCGCCGGGGCTGAACGATGAGCAGAAGGCCGCCGTCGCCGCCGACATCGAGAAGCTGGCCAAGTCGAAGACCTGGCAGGACACGCTGAAGACCAAGGGCTGGATGGACACCTACCTGGCCGGCGCCGCCTTCGACAAACAGCTGGCGACCGACATCGGCACCACCCAGCAGATCCTCAAGGACATCGGTCTGGCCGAATGAGCACCGCCCCGGAACACGCCGCCAAACGTCGGCCGGACTGGCCGGTCCTGGGGATCGCCGCGGCCCTGGCTGTCGTCGCCGTGGTGCTGTTCTGGGACGCCGGCCAGCTCAACGTGAAGGGGTTCGCGGCGCGCTTCGGCCCCGCGATCTTCCCCCGGCTGATCGCCGGCATGCTGCTGATCCTGGCGGTGTGGACGGCGATCGACGCCTGGCGCGGCAACCCGCCGCCGCGCGAGAAGGACGACCTGCCGCCGATCGCCTGGATTGTCGGCGGGCTCGCCGCCCAGATGCTGCTGCTGACCACGGCCGGATTCTCGATCGCGACCGGGCTGCTGTTCGCCGCGACCGTCCGGGGCTTCGGCCGTGGCCCGTTGTGGAAGACCATCCCGATCGGCGTCGTCTTCGCCTTCGTGGTCTGGTTCGTCTTTAGCAAGGGGCTGGACCTGACCCTGCCGGCGGGTCCGCTGGAACGGCTGTTCTCGTGAAGGCCTGACGCATGGACACTTTCAGCTTCCTGGCCCAGGGCTTCGCCGTCGCCCTGCAGCCGGTCAACCTGCTCTACGCCCTGATCGGCGTCACCCTCGGCACCGCCGTCGGCGTGCTGCCCGGCATCGGCCCGGCCCTGACCGTGGCGCTGCTGCTGCCGGTCACCTATTCGCTCGACCCCGGCGGGTCGCTGATCATGTTCGCCGGCATCTATTACGGCGGCATGTATGGCGGGTCGACCACCTCGATCCTGCTCAACACCCCGGGCGAGAGCGCCTCGATCATCACGGCGCTGGAGGGCAACAAGATGGCCCGCGCCGGCCGCGGCGGGCCGGCTTTGGCCACCGCGGCGATCGGGTCCTTCGTCGCCGGGCTGATCGCGACGGCGGGGCTGGCCTTCATCGCGCCCGAGATCGCCAAATTCGCCATCTCCTTCGGCGAGCCGGAGAAGTTCGCGCTGATCGTCCTGGCCTTCGTCACCGTCTCCGCCGCCTTCGGCGATTCGCCGATGCGCGGCCTGACCTCGCTGGCCATCGGCCTCGCCATCGGCCTGATCGGCCTCGACGAGCTCAGCGGCCGGGCCCGGCTGACCTTCGGCAGCCCGGAGCTGCTGGGCGGCATCGGCGTCACCATCCTGGCGGTCGCCCTGTTCGCCATCGGCGAATCCCTGTCGGTGGCCGGCAGCCAGGCCCGCACCGAGGAGAAGGTCGAGGCGATCCGCGGCTCGATCTGGATGAGCAAGTCGGACTGGAAGCGGTCGTGGAAGCCGTGGCTGCGCGGCACCCTGTTCGGCTTCCCGATCGGGGCGATGCCCGCCGGCGGCGCCGAGATC
>NZ_JBCNNF010000260.1:0-9924 GCF_039594555.1 Inquilinus sp. | reverse complement strand
CTGCTCGGCTATGCCGCCCGATTCGCCGGCCCGCACACCGTCGCGCTGTTCCCGAAGGGCCGCGCGGCCGAGGCTGAATTGACCACCCTGCCCGCATCACCGAAGATGACCATCGACCTCCATCCGAGCCGGACCGATCCCGACGCCGTGCTCATCCGCATCGAGGGGTTCGCCCGTGGCTGACGACGCCCAAACATTGCCGCCTGTGGAGGCCGACACGCCGCGGCTCACCCGCACCATCGCCATCGCCAACCAGAAGGGCGGCGTCGGCAAGACCACCACAGCGATCAACCTGGCCACGGCGCTGGCCGCCGTGCGCAAGCGCGTGCTGGTGATCGACCTCGACCCGCAGGGCAACGCCTCGACCGGCTTCGGCCTGCCGCGGGCCAAGCGCGGCGTCGGCTCCTACGACCTGCTGTTCGGCGCCACCAGCGTCGTCGATTCGGCGGTGGCGACCGAGGTGCCGGGGCTGGACCTGATCCCCGCCTCGGTCGACCTGGCCGGCGCCGAGGTGCAGCTGGTCGAGGCGGTCCGCCGCGAATACCGGCTGCGCAGCGCCCTAAGGCCACATGCCGATGGCTACGACTATGTGCTGATCGACTGCCCGCCCTCGCTCGGCCTCCTCACCCTCAACGCGCTGACCGCGGCCGATGCCGTGCTGGTGCCGCTGCAATGCGAATTCTATGCGCTGGAGGGGCTCAGCCACCTGATGCGGACGATCGAGCGCGTCCGCAAAGCCTTCAACCCGGCGCTCGAGATGCAGGGAATCGTGCTGACCATGTATGACCGGCGCAACAACCTCTCCGACATGGTGGCAAGTGATGTGCGCCAGCATCTCGGGGCCAAGGTCTATGAGACGGTGATCCCGCGGAATGTCCGCGTCTCCGAGGCGCCGTCGCATGGCAAGCCGGTCCTGGTCTACGACCTCGCCTCCACCGGCGCCCAAGCCTATGTCCATCTCGCCTCCGAGATGCTGAAGCGCGAAGAGCAGAGGAGTGCTGCATGAGCGCGGCCGAGAGCTCCCGCCGCCGTCCCAGCCTGGGCCGCGGCCTCGACGCCCTGTTCGGCGAGGCCGATGAGGCCGACATCGCTGCGGCCAGCAGCGGTGGCGAGCCGCGGGCGCCGCGCAGCCTGCCGATCGAGTATCTGAGCCCCGGCCCGTTCCAGCCGCGGCGGAAGTTCGACGAGAACGAGCTGGACCGGCTGGTCGAGTCGGTGCGCACCCAGGGCGTGCTGCAGCCGATCCTGGTGCGCCCGGTCGAGGGCAAGACCGACCGCTACCACATCATCGCCGGCGAGCGGCGCTGGCGGGCGGCGCAGAAGGCCAAGCTGCACGAGGTGCCGGTGGTGGTCCGGCCGATGTCGGACCGCGACGCGCTGCAGATCGCGATCATCGAGAACGTGCAGCGCCAGGACCTGACGGCGCTGGAAGAGGCCGAGGGCTATCAGCGGCTGCTGGCCGAGTTCAGCCTGACCCAGGAGGATGTGGCCCAGGCGGTGGGCAAGAGCCGCAGCCACATCGCCAACACGCTGCGCCTGCTGGACTTGCCGCCCGCGGTGCTGGCCCATCTGCAGGACGGCCTGCTGACGGCCGGCCACGCCCGGGCGCTGCTGGGCTGCCCGGACCCGGAGGCTGCGGCGCGGGTCGTCATCGCCAGGGGGCTGAACGTCCGCCAGACCGAGCAGCTGGCCCGCGATGCGCGGGAGCAGCCCCCTGCCCCGTCCCGGCCGGCGGCGCGCGACCCGAACATCGTGGCGATGGAGCAGGACATCGAGACCCGGCTGGGCTTCAAGGTGAAGATCGACACCCGCGACAACACCAGCGGCACGATCCACATCCAGTACAGCAACCTCGACCAGTTCAGCGCCCTGCTGATGCGCCTGCGCGGCACGAAGGAGAAGTGGTAGGGGGCGCGGCCGCCTGCCTCCTCGCGTCATTGCGAGAAGGCGAAGCCGACGAAGCAATCCATCGGGCCGCTCGTGCTGCGGAATGGATTGCTTCGCTGCGCTCGCAATGACGGTGGGTGGATCGGGTTCGCCGGAGCGAACCCTACAGCTTTGATATAGCTCAGTTTTTCCGCGCAACGGCCCGCGCGATGCGCAGCAGCGTGGCGGCGCAGATCGTCTCGGGCGGCCGGCCGGTGCGCTTGCACTCGGCCTCGGCCTCGATCAGGCGGCGCAGCGCCTCGCCAATCTGGCTCTGGTTCCAGCGGCGCACCTGGCTGCGGATCGCCGCCTTGGCCTTGAAGAACACCGGCGGCCGCAGCGCCGCCATGGCCGCGTCCGGCGCGTCGCCGCCATCGATCATCACCGCCAGCTGGTGCAGCCGCAGGAAGTGGCGCTGCACCGCGCGCAGGATGCCGATCGCCTCGCCGCCCTCGGATAGCAACCGGTTCAGCGCGCGGTCGAGGGTCGGCAGGTCGCCGTCGGCGACCGCCATGGCCAGGTCGTCCAGCGACCGCTCGGTGGCATCGCCGATGCAGGCGCGCACGGCCTCGAGGTCGACGCGCCCCCCCTCCCCCACATAGGAAATCAGCTTCTCGACCTCGCGCCGGGCGATCTGGCGGTCGCCGACCAGCGACGCGGCCAGCAGCTGCTCGGCCTCGCCATCGGCCGAGATTTTGGCCTCGCCCAGCAGGCGGTGGATGAAGCGGCCGATCGCCTCCTCGTCAGGCATGTAGCAGGCGATGGCGGCCGCCCCGTCCGCCCCCTCCGCCAGCTTGCGCAGGGCCGAGCGCGGCGTCAGCTCGTCCGCCTCCAGCACCACCAGCGTGTCGGTCTCCCCGCCCTTCAGCACCGCGTCCAGCGCCGGCGCCACCGTGTCGGACGCATCGCGCACCCGCACCAGGCGGCGGCCGCCGATCAGCGACAGGGCGAAGACCTCGTCGACCAGCCGCGACGGATCGCGCCCGATCTCGGCCGCGGCCAGCTCGGCGACGCGGAACGGGTCGGTCGGCGGGTCGATCACGCCGCGGGCCAGCGTGTCGGCGTAGTCGCGCACGGCGCCGGCATCCGGGCCATACAGGAGCACCGCGCGGATGCCGGGATCGGGCCGCCGGACGAAGCTGTCGATCCGGTTCGGCGGCAGCTTCACGGATGCCGGTCGAAATAGAGCGCGAGACGGGTGCGTATATCCTCGCTGAGCGACCGCAGCGCCCGCTCGCGGGCGTCGCGTTCGCCGACCAGGGTCGTGTACTGGTCGGCCAGGATGTTGTAGGCCGTGATCTCGCTGGCCGAATCCGAGAAGACCGGCTGGCCGGTCTTGCGGTCGGTTAGCACGAAGCTGGCCGTCATCGTCAGGTTCCTGCGGGTCGTCGTCAGGTCGCTGATCAGGTTCACGTCCTGCTGCGATTCGGCGAGCGTGACGGCAAGATCATAGGCGGGCTTGTCGGGCCGGCCCTGCGGGTTGAGCATGCGGATCAACTCGGTGCGCATGATCTGGCCCGACCGGTCGCCGATGACGCCGACATTGACCTGTCCCAGCCGGTCCGACATGGCCGCGCCGGCCGAGTTGGTGCCGTAGAGTGGCCGCAGCCCGCAGGCCCCGAGCGCGAGGATCAGCAGCAGCGGTGCTGCGCGTTTAGCCCACGACATTGACGATCCTGTTCGGGACGACGATGACCTTGCGCACGGTGCGGCCCTCCAGCGCGCGGGCGACGTTGGCGTCGGCCAGCGCGGCTTCGCGCGCGGTCGCCTCGTCGACATCGCGCGGCAGCACGATGGTGGCGCGCAGCTTGCCGTTGACCTGAACCGCGACCTTGGCGGTGTCCTCGACCAGCAGCGCCGGGTCGGCCTCCGGCCACGGCGCGTCGGCCAGCAGGCCGTCATGGCCCAGATGCTGCCACAGCGCCTCACCGACATGCGGCACCATCGGGCCGATCAGCCGGACCACGCCGTCGAAGGCTTCGCGCAGCGCCCAGGCCTCGCCCTGACCTGCCCCATCCACCTTGCCGATCAGGTTGGTCAGCTCGCGGATGCGGGCCACGGCCTTGTTGAAGTGGAATCGCTCCAGGTCGTCGCCGACGCCGGCGATGGTCTTGTGCAGCGCCCGGCGCAGCCCTTCGGCCGCCGGGCTGAAACCGTTCGGTGGCGGCGACCCGGCGGCGGGCAGCGCGACCGGGGCCTCGGTCACCAGGCGCCACAGCTGCTGCAGATAGCGCCAGGCGCCCTCGATGCCGGCCTCGGTCCACTCCATGTCGCGGTCCGGCGGGCTGTCCGACAGGACGAACAGCCGTGCCGCATCGGCGCCGTACGTGTCGATGATCGCCTGCGGGTCGACCGTGTTGCGCTTGGACTTCGACATCTTCTCGATGCGGCCGGCGGTGATCGCCGCGCCGTCCGACAGCCTGGTCCAATTGCCCTGGTCGTCGCGGCTGACCTCGGTCGGGTACAGCCAGGCGCCATGGGCGTCGCGATAGGTCTGGTGGGTGACCATGCCCTGGGTGAACAGCCCGGCGAAGGGTTCGTCGATGCCCAGATAGCCGCAGCGCTTCAGGGCGCGGACGAAGAAGCGCGAATACAGCAGGTGCAGCACCGCGTGCTCGATGCCGCCGACATACTGGTCCACCGGCAGCCAGCGGTCGACCGCGGCGCGGTCGAAGGCCTGGGCGCTGCGCGGCGAGCAGAAGCGCGCGAAGTACCAGGAGGATTCGAAGAAGGTGTCGAAGGTGTCGGTCTCGCGCCGGGCCGCGCCGCCGCAGCTCGGGCAGACGACGTGCTTCCAGGTCGGGTGGCGGTCCAGCGGGTTGCCGGGCTGGTCGAAGGTCACGTCCTCCGGCAGCGTCACCGGCAACTGGTCCTCCGGCACCGGGACGATGCCGCAGGCGTCGCAATGGATGATCGGGATCGGGCAGCCCCAGTAGCGCTGGCGCGACACGCCCCAGTCGCGCAGCCGGTAGCGCACAGTCCCCTCGCCCGCCTGGCGCTCCTGCAGCGCGGTGATGGCGATGTCCTTGGCTTCGGCCACCGTCACCGGCCGGTCCGGCGTCAGCGGGCCGATGTCATAGGCGAAGGTGCCATCGGCCACCACCATGGCCTCGGCCATCGAAGCGCCGTCCGGCCGGTCGCCGCCAGCCGGCCACAGCACCGGGATGATCGGCAGGCCGTAGGCGCGGGCGAAGTCGAAGTCGCGCTGGTCATGCGCCGGGCAGCCGAAGATGGCGCCGGTGCCGTATTCCATCAGCACGAAATTGGCGACATAGACCGGGACGGTCAGGGTCGGGTCCAGCGGATGCACGGCGCGCAGCCCGGTGTCGATGCCGCGCTTCTCCTGCGTCTCGATCGCCGCCTCGCTGGTGCCGCTGCGGCGGCATTCGGCAACGAACTCGGCCACGGCCGGGTTGGCGCGGCCGATCTCATCGGCCAGCGGGTGGTCGGGCGAGACGGCGCAGAAGCTGGCGCCGAACAGCGTGTCCGGCCGGGTGGTGAAGATCTCCAGCCCGTCCTCACGCCCCTGCAGCGGGAAGGTGACGCGGGCGCCGACCGACCGGCCGATCCAGTTCTCCTGCATCAGCCGCACGCGCTCGGGCCAGCGCTCCAGCGTCGGCAGCGCCGCCAACAGGTCGTCGGCGTATTCGGTGATGCGCAGGAACCACTGGTTCAGGCGGCGGCGCTCGACCGGCGCGCCGGAGCGCCAGCCGCGGCCGTCGATCACCTGCTCATTGGCCAGGACGGTGTTCTCGACCGGGTCCCAGTTGACCCAGGATTCCTTGCGGTAGGCCAGGCCCGCCGCCAGGAAGTCCAGGAACATCTTCTGCTCGTGGCGGTAGTAGTCCGGGTGGCAGGTCGCGATCTCGCGGCTCCAGTCCAGCGACAGCCCCATGGACTGCAGCTGGCCGCGCATCGCCGCGATGTTCTCATAGGTCCAGGCCGCCGGATGGGCGCCGCGCTCGATCGCCGCGTTCTCCGCCGGCAGGCCGAAGGCGTCCCAGCCCATCGGGTGCAGCACGTCGAAACCCATCGCCCGGCGGTGCCGCGCCACCACGTCGCCCAGTGTGTAGTTGCGGACATGGCCCATATGGATGCGCCCCGACGGGTAGGGGAACATCTCCAGCACATAGTATTTCGGCCGGTCGCCCAGAGTCTCGAGCCGGAAGGTGCCGCGCTCCCGCCACACGTCCTGCCAATGGGCTTCGGTCTCTCGGTGGTTGTAGCGGGACATCTCGATGCTCTGTGCCGGAAAGCCTGGCCGGACGTCCCGGTGCGGGCGCCCTGCAGACACGAAGTTCTGCGGCGTCGCCCCAGGGGCGAAGCCGTCCCAGGCATTTACAAGGAAAGGGCGCCGGGGATCAATCCCGCGGCGCCCTGATGACAGCAACTCAGGCCGGCATCGCCGTGGTCACTGGGCGGTCGACTGCTCCAGCCCGGTGATGCGCAGCTGCCGCGCCTTGGTCAGGATGGTGTCCTC
Organism: Inquilinus sp.; assembly: GCF_039594555.1. Taxonomy (GTDB): domain Bacteria; phylum Pseudomonadota; class Alphaproteobacteria; order DSM-16000; family Inquilinaceae; genus Inquilinus. The sequence continues at coordinate 3,518 of NZ_JBCNNF010000260.1, read as the reverse complement.
CAGCGCATTCGCCATGGTCGCCGGCGCCGGCGCATCGGCCCAGCCACCCTTGCCCTGAACCTGGCGGAACACGCTGACCCGGACGCCGTCCGAGCGCAGCTCGCGGCCCAGGATGTAGACGTTCAGCTTGTAGCGCTCGCTGGGGCTGTTCGGCGCCGTGTACCAGTCGGTGACGATGGTGCCGCCGAACGGGTCGGCGCTGGTGATCGGCATGAAGGACACGGTGTCGAGGCTGGCGCGCCACAGATAGGCGTTGACCCCGAGGACCGCACCTTCGCCGAGATCCTTCTTCTTGTCGGCGCCGGCGCCGAAGCTGAGGCCGCCCGGGCCGAAGATGCTCTGGTTCTCCGCCGGCGTGCGCTCGCGCGAGGGGCCCAACTCGGGGGAAGGACCGACCTTGACGCCGTTGTCGTCGGAGCAGGCGGCGACGGAGAAGACGACCGTCAGCAGGGCGAGCAGCGATCTCAGCGTCATTCGGCGGCGGCCATATAGAAAAAGGGAGCGGCATCATAGCCGCTCCCCCTTCAAAGGCTAGCTTTTTATCGGTTCGATCAGAACGAGACCGAGATGCCGGTCTGGAAGACAGCCTGCTCCCAGCTGTTCTTGTCGACCTGGATCACGCCGCCGCCGAGATCCTGCTTGCGGAAGTTCTGGATTTCGTAAATCACCTCGGCGTAGGTGTTCAGGCCCGGCGCCAGGGTGTAGTTCACGGTCGCAGCCGCGACGTGATTGTCCTTCAGGTCGAAGCCGCCCTCGGCGCTGGAACCAACCAGGTTGTTGTTCTTGTCGGCCCAGGTATAGGCATAGCCGAGACCGAAGTTCAGCGCACCCAGGCTGTAGCCGAGGCCGAGACCGATGGTGTCGACGTTCTTGTCGGTCTCGCCGCTGGCGAAGCCGCTCGGGGTGCCGACCCAGACGAGGCTGGCGACGATGCCGCCGAAGCCGACTTGGGCGCCGGCGCTGTAGGTCTCGAGGTCCCAGTGGTGATCGATACCATTGGCGTAGCTGGCGGTGCCGCGGACCTTGACGCTGGTGCCGTCGAACTCGCCCTCGTAGCCGACGCCGCCGCTGATGGCATTCTCGTAGATCTGACCGCCATTGAACAGGTCGGCCCGGCCCTGAGTGCCGTTGCTGAGGTTCTTGTCGCCGGAGATTACCGGGGTGAAGCCGACGGCGAAGATGAAGCCGCCGATGCTCGGCGAGGCGTACTTGATGCTGGTGCTCTTATCCAGGCCCGAATGGTAGGTCGGATCGAGCGAGAAGAAGTCGGCACCGCCGTAGCGATAGTTGCCGTCCAGGTTGTCGCCATAGCCGCCCTGGGCGTTCAGGATATCGTCGGGCGCGAAGAAGTAGCCGAAGTCACCGGCCACCTGCGGCGAATCGCCGAAGGTCACCGTACCGAAGTCGCCCTTCAAATAGACGTACTGACGGTCGACCGTGACGTTCTGGCGACGGTTGACGTTGTTCATACGGATGCGGGCGCCGTATTCGAGTCCGCTATCGGTCACGTTCTTGATGTCGAACTGCAGGCGGCCGTTCGAGTTGAAGTCGTATTCGCGGTCACGGTTGTCGTCGCTCGAGCCGATGACCAGGGCGCCTTCCCAGGCGACGAAGCCGCTGATCTTCAGGCTCAGACCGGACGTCACCGGCGCGTCTGCAGCAAATGCCGGCATCGCCACGAAAGCGGCGGCGGCCAACGCCGTCCCACCCAGCAGAATCTTCTTCATTCCTAACCTCCTAACGCGGCCGAGTGGCCGGATGTCCCCTAGAAGTCCCCTCGAAGACGACACCACCAGCCAGGGTGCGAATGGCATCGATCTGCAGGTTATACGGGGCAGCCATGCCGCCCGACAATGCGCAAGTTGCACAGAAGTCACAAAAGCTCCGACGTGTGCCGCAATTGCAACATGCTGACGGAGAGGCTGTGGGAGCGTCGGCCGGAGGCGACCGGAGATGCCGTCAACCGAGGCAAACCGGGGATGAACCGCCTCGCCCGGCGACGCGGCTCAAGAGCTCGCGTCATGCTGCGCTGCGGCAGGGCGACGCGCCGCAGCGTTGCAATCCCGCATCGGCGTGCCGGATTGTCGCACTATGACGGCCATCACACTTGGTTGAAACGATCGTCTCCGATCGAGCTGCAGCCTGCGGCACGGTCCGGCGACGGCACGGCGGGCATTGCAATCCCGGATCGTCATGCCGGATTCTGGCGGCATGACGACGCTCGCCGATTCCATCGCCTCGCTCCGCTCCCGGATCGCGGCTGCCGCCCTCGACGCCGGCCGCGATCCCGCCGCGGTCACCCTCGTCGCCGTCTCCAAGATCCAGCCGGAGGAGCGGATCGAGGCTGCGCTCGCCGCCGGCCAGCGGGTGTTCGGTGAGAACCGGGTGCAGGAGGCGCAGGGCCGCTGGGCCGGGCGCCGCACGGCCTGGCCGGACCTGCAGCTGCGGCTGATCGGGCCGCTGCAGACCAATAAGGCGAAGGACGCGGTTCGGCTGTTCGACGTGATCGAGACGGTCGACCGGCCGAAGCTGGCGCGCAGCCTGGCCGAGGCGATGGCGGCCGCCGGCCGCAGGCTCGACTGCCTCATCCAGGTCAACACCGGGGAGGAGCCGCAGAAGGCCGGCGTGAGCCCGCGCGAGACGGAGGCCCTCTACCGGCTGTGCGTCGAGGAGTGCGGCCTGCCGATCCGGGGCCTGATGTGCATCCCGCCGGTGGAGGAGCCGCCGGCGCTGCACTTCGCGCTGCTGGCCGACCTGGCCGGAAAGCTCGGCCTGCCGGTGCTGAGCATGGGCATGAGCGACGATTTCGAGACCGCGGTCCGCTATGGCGCCACCCATGTCCGGGTCGGCACCGCGCTGTTCGGCATCCGCGTCGCGCCCCAGCCTACAGTTGCCTGAGAGACCCTTCTGGAAACGCGCTGGCGAGAGTCGGCTGGCGGCGGTTTCGAGAACCGGAGCGCAGCGCACGTTTGGTGCGTGAGCACCGGAAGCGGAGAAACCGCCGTCAGACGGCCGCGCCAGTAGCGTTTCCGGAAGGGTCTCGGACCACCAGCGTGTCGCCGGGCGCGGCGGCGGCCAGCAGCTCCAGCAGATCGGCCCGGGTGAGGGCGACGCAGCCCTCCGTCGGCCCCCAATCCGGCCGCGCCAGATGGACGAAGACGGCGCTGCCGAGGCCGGGCACCGGCGGGTCGTCATTGTGCCCGATCACGATCACCAGGTCGTAGAGGGCGTCGTGCCGCCACATCCGCTCGTGCCGGGCGGGGTGGGGCAGCCGTATGGGGCGGTTGTAGGCGACGGGATCGGCGGGGTCGTCGCCCCAGCCGTCGTCGGGCGCGATCGCGGTGCAGGGCAGGGCGCTCGCCGGGGCCGGGCCATGGTCCGGCCGGTACAGGACCCGGCGCAGCGGGAACCGGCCCACCGGCGTCGCCCCGTCGCCCTCGCGCTTGTCCGGCCGCACGCCGCCCTTGCCCAGGGCGCAGCGCCGTCGCCCGGCGCCCCAGTCGATCCACCCTTCGGGC
>NZ_JBCNNF010000026.1:0-30345 GCF_039594555.1 Inquilinus sp. | reverse complement strand
CCGCAACGCGCTGCGCGCGTCCTCCACTCCGTTCCGGCCCTGACGCTCATCCTGCGCACCGCCGCAATCGCTCCGACCGGGTGCGGACCGCCTCCCTCGGCGGGCCTGCCGGCCGCTCTCCGCCGCCCACCCCGCCCGTGTCGGGGAAAGGCGCGGTGGTTTTGCCAAAGGAGAGCGACCATGACGACGATCATTCGCGACATCCCGCTGTCGAAGCTCGTGCCCTCGCCGCAGAACGTCCGCCGGACCGGGCGTGAGGCCGGGATCGAGGAGCTTGCGGCGAGCATCGCCGCGCACGGCCTGCTGCAGAGCCTGTCGGTCCGGCCAGTGCTGGACGGGGAGGGGGCCGAGACCGGCAGGTACGAGGTGATCGGCGGTGGCCGGCGCCTCGCCGCCTTGAAGCTGCTGGTCAAGCGCAAGCAAGCCCCGAAGTCCGCCCCCGTGCCCTGCGTCATCGTGGAAGGGGAGGTCGAGGAACTGTCGCTGGCCGAGAACGTGGTGCGGGAGAACCTGCATCCGGCCGACCAGTTCGAAGCCTTCAAGCGGCTTGCGGACGAGCACGGCTTCGGGGCGGAGGAGATCGCCGCCCGCTTCGGCGTGACCTCGCAGGTGGTGCGGCAGCGGCTGCGGCTCGGCGCCGTCAGCCCGAAGCTGATGCAGGTCTATCGCGATGGCGGGCTGACGCTGGAGCAGTTGATGGCCTTCGCGGTCACCGAGGACCACGCCCGGCAGGAGGACGCCTTCGCCCGCCTGTCCTGGAACCGGGAGCCCGGCACCATCCGGCGCATGCTGACCGAGGGGCGTGTCGCCGCCCGCGACCGCCGGGCGGTCTTCGTCGGTGCCGCCGCCTACGAGGAGGCCGGCGGGACGATCCTGCGCGACCTGTTCACCGAGGATAGCGGCGGCTGGTTCGAAGACGCCGGCCTGCTCGACCGACTGGCGCTGGAGAAGCTGGAGCGGCTGGCGGAAGAGGTCCGGGCCGAGGGTTGGAAATGGGTCGAGGTCTTCATCGACTATCCCTATGCCCACGGACTGAGCCGGACCTATCCCCAGCCGGTGGAGCTTCCGCCCGAGGATCAGGCGATGCTCGATACGCTGTCGGCGGAATGGGACGCGTTGGCCCAGCAGCATGACGGCGACGGCCTGCCGGATGAGGTCGCCGCCCGCCTCGATGCGCTGAATGCCGAAATCGAGCGGCTGTCGGCGCAGCGGCATGCCTATGATCCGGATGTCGTCGCACGGGGCGGTGCCTATGTGGTGCTCGGCCCCGATGGCGCTCCCCGGATCGAGCGCGGCTTCATCCGCCCGGAGGACGAGCCGCCAGTGGAGGAGGGGGCGGACTCCGCCATGGACATTGACGATGCTGCTGCAAACGAGGCGGATGCGGCCGGTGGCGATGAAGACGACAACCAGGATGCCGCCAAGCCGCTGTCGGACAGCCTGGTCCGCGACCTCACGGCGCATCGGACGCTGGGGCTGCGGCTCGCGCTCGGCGACGACCCGGACGTGGCGCTGCTCGCTGTCACCCACGCCTTGGCCGCACGGACTTTCTACCGGGGCCAGGAGGACGGTGCCTGCCTCGACATCCGCGCGAACTCGGCGTTCCTCGGCGGCCATGCCCACGGCATCGCTGACACCGCGGCGGCACAGAAGCTGGAGGAGCGTCACGCCGCCTGGGCGGTGCAAATGCCGGCGGATGTGGCCGGTCTGTGGGGCTTCATCGTCGGCCTCGATCATGACAGCCACATGGCCCTGTTCGCCCATTGCGCGGCCGTGACCGTGTTCGCGGTCAGGATCCCCTGGGATCAGCGGCCGAAGGCGATGGCCATGGCGGATGTGCTGGCGCAGGCGCTGAGCCTCGACATGTCCGCCTATTGGGCGGCCACGGCGCAGAGCTACTTCGAGCGGGTCACCAAGGCACACATCGTTGCCGCCGTGTGTGAAGGCGTCTCCGAGGAAGCGGCGGAGCGGATGGCAGGCATGAAGAAGCAGGACATGGCCGTGACGGCGGAACAGCTTCTGACCGGGACCGGTTGGCTGCCGGCACTACTCCGCACACCAGCGGTGGAGCCGAGCGCCGGCATCGCCGAAGGCGAGCGATACGCCGACGCTGCCGAATAGCTATCTGGCCGGGGCCGCCAACGGCCCCGGCCTTCCACCAGCTGTCCGTCTGCCGGAACTTCCCGCCGCTGCCCGGTTCGTCCCCATTGCCGCCATTCTGAGGCCAGCCAGGCTGCTCCGAACCGGACATCCTGGTCGCTGCGACGAGTTCCCGAAAGCGGAACATCGGGAGGGGTCGTTTGGTCCCCTTTGCAGACCCCTCAGGGCGCTTCGCTTCTTCCGTACCGGAAATCACCCTCGTCCTGGCGAGTGCCGGAAGCGGAAATCAAAGGCACCGTCGGATCTTCATCAATCTGGCGATTACCAGCTCGCTGGCTCCCATCCACGGCAACGCCGAGCAAAGTGATCGGACGGATGGGTTTGGCCTAAGTCATGATGCCGAGCCGACTGGCCATGTATATGAGATCAGCTAGTGAGTGGGCCTCCATCTTGCGCATCAGATGACCGCGGTGCGCCTTCACCGTGATCTCGGTGATGCCGAGCTCGAAACCCACCTGTTTGTTCAGCAGCCCCGCCACTACCAACGCCATTACCTCACGCTCCCTGCGGCTCAGCGAAGCGTATCGATCCCTGAGCATCCGCAACTCGGACTCCAAGACTTGTACATGTCTGCTGTGCCGAAGTGCCTGTTCCACGGCCCCGAGCAACGCCTCATCACCTAACGGCTTGATCAGGAACTCAACCGCGCCTGCTTTCATCGCTCTGACAGTCGTCGGCACGTTGCCATAGCCGGTGACGAAGATGATCGGCATGTCCGTCCGCTCGACCGAAACAAGGGTCTGCAGGTCGAGCCCATTGAGATCGGGCAGGTTGACGTCGAGGATCAGGCAGTTCGGAACTGCGGGCGCCGGGCAGTCCAGGAATTCTTCAGCCGACTTGCATATCTGCGGCTCCCACCCCGCCGAACGGATGAGCAACTCCAGAGATTCGCGCACGGAAATGTCGTCGTCGACGACAAAGACGATGGGCGTTTCCTGTGGCGTGGATGCCAACCTCGGCCAATTGTCGGTTGCAGTCGCCAGATCCGTATTCATCGAAGTATCCTCACCCGATTGCTGCGCAAAATTTAATCGATCACTCCGCGTCAAGCGCGAGTTCCAGCGCCTGCTGAAGGTCGGCATCGCTGAATGGCTTGAAGAGGCACTCCACCGCACCTTGCTCAATCAGGCGGGGCCGTACGGTCTCATCCTTTTGGGCGGTGATGTAGACGATCGGGATCGATCGACCTTGACGTCCGAGTTCCATCTGTAATTCCGGTCCGGTCATCCCTGGCATCGCGACATCGAGAATCAGGCACCGGGTTCCGTCGATGCAGTCCGATGCCAGGAACTCCTCCGCCGATGTAAACACCCTCGCATTGAACCCGAACTCCACGAGCAAATCCGGCAAGGACTCGCGAACAGATTCGTCGTCGTCGACTACCGAGACGAGGGTGGCCGCCATCTTCATATTAGTTCTTGTCCCGGTGAGGCGGTGGCCGATGGATATGACGTGCCACAGCCTCGCGCCTCCGTTCGATCCGGGACATACCGTGGGAGGGAAAATACGAACGTCGCGCCCGGACCGTCGTCATTCGCTTTCGCCCATAGGCGGCCACCATGGCTCTCGATGATGGATCGGCTGACGAACAGCCCGATGCCCATTCCCTCGCTCTTGGTCGAATAGAAGGCTTCGAAGAGACGCTCGGTCCCCTCGGGCCCGAAGCCGGTCCCGGCGTCCTGCATGACCAGGCGTGCGCAGCCTTCGCCATCAGCCTCGGTCCGGATTAGGAGTCGCCTTGGTCGGTCATCGACACCGCTCATGGCATCCAAGGCGTTTCGCATAAGGTTCATCACCACCTGGAGAAGCTGGACGCGGTCACCACAGACAAGTGGAAGGTCGGCGGCGAGTTCGGTCTGCAGCACAGCCCGGCTTGTCTGGAGGTCTCCGGCGGACAGAGCGATCACTTCCCGCGCGGCGTCGTTCAGATCCACCGGCTCGATCGTGGCGGCGCGCTTCGTGAAGAGCCTGCGCAGGCGCGCGATCACCTCGGCGGCGCGATTGCCGTCGCGGATGGTCCGGCGTGCCGTCTCTCGCGCACCTTCGACGTTCGGCGGCTCGGCGCCCAGCATGCGAAGGCACGTGCTGGCGTTGGTGACGATGCCCGAAAGCGGCTGGTTGACTTCGTGAGCGATGGAGGCGGTCAATGCTCCCAGACTTGAAATCCGGGTGACGTGCGCGAGTTCGGAGCGGGCCGCGCTGAGCGCCTCTTCCGCGATCCGGCGCTCCGTCACGTCCTGAACCGCAGTAAGGCATTCAATCCGTTCGTCCTGGTGGCGGATGGCGCGGCCGAAGGTGCGCAGGTACTTGACCCTGCCATCCTGCATGCGCAGTCGGATCTCGTAACCCACATAGCTCTGGCCGGATCGGACCCGAGCCATCTGGGTGGAAAGGGACGGAAGGTCATCGGGATGAATCCGCTCCTGGATTCGCGCCAGGGTTACCACGGACCCCGGGTCGAATTCGAATATCCGGTAGAGCTCTTCGGAGAACGCGACCTCATCGGTGTCCACGAACCAGGAGAAGGCACCGGTTGAACTGAGGCGCTGAGCTTCCGAAAGCAGGGTTTCACTCCGCCTGAGCGCAGCTTCCGTGCGTGAACGCTCGATTGCAATGGCCGCGATCTGGGAGGCATGCGAGATGAGTGTCTGGTGATACGGCGACGGAACCGCCGCCTTGCGCTGGACCACGCAAAAGGTGCCGAGGACCTCTCCGTTCTTCGAGCAGATCGGCGTGCTCCAGACCGCCCTCAGACCATGCGCCAAGACATGGGACCTGACCGCGGATGTATACCAGCGGGGATCCGATTCGATGTCCGCCGAGACCACCTGTACCTTCTGGTGAGCCGCTATTCCGCACGGCAGCAACTCGCCGCTGACGGGGAGCCGCGCGACCGGGTCGCTGTAGCTGGGAGGAAGCGATGGAGCCACGGCGTATTCGAATGTCGAACTGTTCCAGTCAATCAGATGGATGTCGCAATAACAATCGAGTGCGGCACCTTCGACCATCCGGCACAACGCGCTGAGGACGTCGCGGATCGCGCTGCCCGTCGCAATCATCTCCAACAAATGCTTTTCGCCGCCGAGGAGAGTCTCCGCCCGCTTGCGATCCTCGATGTCGTGGCTGACGCCATACCAACGGATGATCTTGCCCGCCTCATCGTGGACCGGTACGCGGCGCGCCATGAACCAGCGATAGGTGCCGTCGGCTGCTCGGGTCCGGTACTCATCTTCGAACGATTCCCCACTGGCAACGCATGCGCGCCATTTGCTCTCCGTCGCTTCAAAGTCGTCTGGATGGATTGCGCCAGTCCAGCGCCCGTTTGTCAGGTCCTCAGGAGCGAGACCCGTGAACTCCCTCCCACGCTTGTTGCTTGCAAGGCGCGAGCCGTCGGCATCGTAGGTTGCGGCAAGCGCGGGAATGCTGTCGAAGGCTTGCTGCAACTCGCTCTCGGCCTCGATAGCCTTTACCTCTGCGCGCTTTCGTTCATCGATGTCCGTATTGACTCCGTACCATCTGGCAATGGTCCCGGATTCATCCCTCAACGGATTGGCGCGGAAAAGGAACCAGCGATACTCACCATCGAACCGGCGCAGCCGGGCTTCACCTTCCCCTGCCTTGCCCGATGCTCGGACGCCTTCCCAGGTGGCGGCCAGCCCGGGCATGTCATCCGGGTGCACGGCTACCGTCCACCTCCAGCCCATCGCCTGGTCCGAAGTCAGGCCGACATAATCAAGGTAGTGCTGATTGAAGAAGTCGGCCGACCCATCCGGGCGCGCCGTCCACGCCACCGCCGGGATCGTGTCGACGATGAGCTTGAAATTGCGCTCGCTAGTGGCGAGAGCTTCCTCGCTCCTGCGCAGGGCGTCCTCCGCTCGGCGGCGCTCCGCGACCTCCTGGGTCAAAGCGGCGTTGGCTGCCGCGAGGTCGCGCGTACGCTCCGCAACGCGTCGGTCGAGATCCTGTGCAAGATGCTTCTGTTCACCAAGCAGCCGTGCCTCGTGCAATGCGACGACCGCCTGGTTCACCGCGACGGTTAGGAGGAGTTCTTCAGTCTGCAACGGGAAATCCCGCCGTCGCGATCCCGCGACCACGACACCGATCTCTCCATGCAGGCCCAGCGGCCGCAGCGCGGCAAAAAGCCGGGCCTCTGCGATCTGGATCCACGCCGTCGATGGCCATGTCGATGAGGCATGGCCAAGCTCTCGCTCGAGCGCCACACCGATGTCCCGCGGCTGCGTCGCTGGCCCGAGCGTCTGCGCAACCCGTGCCATCTCGATCGGCGTGCCGTCGTCTTGCTCCAACAGACGAATATAAACGACGTCGACGCGCAGCATCGCGGCAAGAGCATCGAGCAAAGTGTCGGCGATGCGGGCGAGATCACCGCCGGCCCAGACGGCAGGGAGGGCCAGCAAGCTGATCAGATCGTTGATGCAGTGCTTGAGGCGCCGGATCTCCTCGCCAGGGGGCTCGAGCTGCAGTTCCATGCTACACCGCCGTCGTGGGCGGCCGCGCCTGTCCGGCCCGCCGCCGCCGGAGCTCGGGAAGGAACTGATCCGGCGGAACGAAGAAGGGGTTGTGTTGCAGGGTGCCGCCAATGACGATCATCGGATGCGTCCGGATGATGTCGATGACCGTGTCACCGCCGAACCGAGCCAGATCGTAGACGCAGATCACAGCATCATCGTGCCGGACCCAGATGTCGTTCGCCCGCGCCTCGAACTCGATCAGGTCGTCGAGATGCGATCGGACCTCGGCCGCCCAGTCCATATGGCACACAATGCGGCTCAGCGGAAATCCGTCCCTTGCAGAACCGCTGGCCAACTGCTCGAAGACCTGCAACATACGGTCCTGGTCGAAACGGCCGTCGCGAAGGTAGGCGTCTGTGCTGGTGCGCATTTCGAGTTGGCCGCAACTCACCGCAGCCGCTGTGTCGATCCCGACCGCAGCCAGGCGATGCAGATGCCGAGACCCTTCATCCGGGTTCGCGATGTGCACGACCTTGTCACCGCAGGCGAGACCGTCCCTCACGAAGGGCAGCAGCACCCGGGTGGCTTCGTCATCGCTGTTGAAGAAGACGCAGACGTGACGCTGCTCGCGCAGTTCGGACCCGGCGAAGGGAATGGGTGCGACAGCCTTCCTCATGAACCTTCACCGGTCATGTCTCCGCGCCCGCGGAATCATGCGTCCGGCCGACGTGAAGGTCCATATTGTACCTTGGTATCGGTCCTCCCGAAGGGGGCGGGGAAACCGTGGCTTGCCGTCGGTGGTCCGGGGTCTCCGCCGGTCTGCCCGGGCGAGCATCGGTCTCCGCCCGGCCAGACGGTGTATGGCGGCTTGTGCTCAGGCCGCGAAATGCGTCGGTTTCGCCCCGCCGGTCGCCTGGATAAATTCGCGCAGTCTTTGCAGAAATGTCGCCGGCTGTTCCTCGGTGATCCAGTGGCCCGAATCCTCGACCGGCCGGACGGTGACGCTTTCGGCGACCTCCGAGAGCATCTTCTGGGCCACCGGGAGAAAGAAGCTCGCGGTGCCGCCGAGCCCAAGCACGGGCATCTTGAGTTTTCCCTTTTCCGAAAGGATGCGCCGGTTGTCGTCTGCATCCCTCTCGAAAGCCCGAAAGAGCTCAAGGCCCGCCCGCATCGCCCCGGGCGCCGAGTAGTCGGCAACATACCGCTGTGCGTCGGTCAGCGAAATGGCGTCGGGATTCGCGCTCAGCTTGACATAGAAATTGCGCAGATATGGAAACTCGTTGCCGGCGATCAGCGTCTCGGCCTCGTTGCCTGCGGCGCCGTGGAAGTGGAAGTGCCAGAGCCTGGACTGGCTGTACCTGGTCGTCCCCATCACGCTCTCATAGGTCTCGGTACCCGGGATCGGAGCCTCCATGAGCACGAGGCGCTCGACATTGTTCGGGTAGAGGGAGGCAAATGCGTAGGCAACCAGCATTCCTAGGTCATGACCGACGAGGGTGATCGGGTTCCTCACGCCCAGGTGATCGAGCAGAGCTTTGATGTCGCCCGCCATTGTCTGTTTGTCATAGCCGCTTTCGGGCTTTGACGACGCCCCGGCCCCGCGATAGTCGGGAGCCACGACGAACCAGCCATCAGACTGGAGGGGTTCGATGACGAGACGGAATTCCCACCAGGTCTGCGGCCAGCCATGCAGCAGCACGATCGTTCCACCGCCGCCGCCACCGGTCGGCGGCGTGCCCGCAGTCACGTAGTGGATTCGAACGCCGTCGTGGTCGAACACGTTATGGCGAAACCCGGTCATCGCTCTCTCCTGCTTTATATTGGAAGGAAGACAAATATATATAGTCAAATATGTAAACTTTGAATTATACGATAGTGGCGATCTCAATTGATATTGTCAGATATTGATTAATGAAAACCTGTAGGCTGGTGGTCTTTTCTGCTGGATCTGGCGCTCAACTTCCGAGCTTGCCAGCCAGATCGACAAGGTCGTCGGCAACGATGTCGATGAAGCTCTCCGGGCTGCGGTCGGCGGCTTGCCCAGGTCCGAGCTCCAATGGTCGGGGCACATACGCGGTGCGCAATCCGGCCTTCTTCGAGGCCTGGAGATCCCATTTGTGCGCTGAGACCATCAGCAGTTGGTCGGGGCGGAAGCCTACATAATCGACAGCCAACTGGTACACTTTGGGATCAGGCTTGAATGCGCGGACCAGCTCCCCGGTCAGGATCTCGTCGAAGGGCAGCCCGCCGGCTTTCACGAGCGCGGTCATTTGCGACATCGACGCGTTGGTCAGGGTGGAAACCGTGTATTTCCGGCGCAGCTGGGTGATGCCCGGCATCGCGTCGGGCCACGGAACCATCTTTCCCCACTCGGCAAGGAGCCGGTCCCGGTCGGCCTCTGAAAGCCGATCGCCGACGCCTCGGCCGTCGAGGAGGGGCATCAACGCTTCGCGGTAGACCCCGGTGTTGGACATCCAAGGGCGCCGGCCTGCCGAGATCCCGACGATGATGTCGTGGGCACCGGTGCTCCAGTCCCCCGGCAGCGTTGCCGCCCAATTGTCCGGCAACCCGCGCTCGCGGCCGATCGCCTGGGCGGCCTTCACCATGGGATCGTAGAAGTCGAAGACCGTTCCTTGCATGTCGAAGGTCAGCGCTTTGATTCCCGCCAGATCGGGAACGGCGGCGGCCCAGGCATGCAGGGGTCTCGTGGCCGCCAATGCGGTTCCTGCCAGCGCACCCAGCAGGAAGGAGCGGCGGGTCGGATTCATCGGGTCGATATCCGCTGGTTGTACGCTCATGCCACACCTCCTGTGTAGGCTCGTGCAACGCCCCGAGGGGCCGGGTTCCGCTTATGCGCCGCCGCTGCGCGCTGCTGCCGTACTGGGAGTCGGGCGCCGACAAGGTGTCGGCACCCGCCATCCATCCCTGCGCTCAGATCGTGCGCTCCAGCATCGCCGCAGCGGCGGCGGCGGCCCAGTCGGCAGTCTCCCGGGGGAAGATGGTCCGGAACGGGCCCGTCCGTTCGGGGATCAGCTCCACCATCTTGCCGATCATGTCGTCAGGGTCGAGGCGCATCTCCGGCTTGTCGATCAGGGCATCGGTCTGCAACTTGTATGAGGCCCGGCTGGTGAAGTTGACCTCGTCATCGAGCCAGCGATAGGCGCCCTCGACCATCCGCTCGTTGAAGCCGGTGAAGAACGGGCCGGGATTGATCGTCTGTACCTGGATGCCGAACTCCTTCAACTCGTCCTGCATGGCCTCGGCGATCGCTTGAACAGCGTGCTTGGTGGCCGAGTAGGTGCCGACCATGCCCGGGCTGACCACGCCGAGAATCGAGGATATGAACACCACCTTGCCCTTGACCTCGTTCTTGACCCAACGGCGGACGACCCGCTGCGTCAGGTCCAGCAGGGCGAATACGTTCACCTCGAAGTTCTGTTTGACGAGGGCGATCGGGATCTCAGTAATCGGCCCGCCTTCGCCGATGCCGGCGTTGTTCACCAGCACGTCGAAATCGAGCTTTGCCGCATGGGCGATGTCGTGCTCGTCCAGGAGGTTGAGCTTGGTGACGGTCAGGTTCGGCAGGTCCATCGCGGCGGCTTTGTCGCGAAGCGCCGTGACCTGAGGCCAGGTTTCGGCCGTGGCAATCACGGTGTGGCCCTTTCTGGCCAGGCCGATCGCCGCGCCTTCGCCGAGACCCGAACCTGCACCCGTGATGAGAATAGTTCTGGCCATTTGGAACACTCCTCTCATTGACGATGATGGAAGGGAGTGGCCGTCAGCCGCCGTAGCTGTACGTCCACCCGATCGCCACCGCCAAGGTGAGCGCCGAAAAGATGGTGCTCGCGATGATGGTGGAATTCGCTTCGACCGACAGTCGGCCGTAGCTGTTGCCGAAGAGGATGCCGAAGAAGCCGGAGGGCAGCGCGGCCATGATTACCGAGAGCTCGGTGATCTCGGCCGGCGCGCTCACGGCGCGGCAGATGAAGAAGGCGAGCAGCGGCTGCGCGATGTTCGACACGGCGACGCCTAATGCCGTGTTGAAGCTCAGCCGGAACTCGCTCTCGGACAGCACGAGGCCGGTGACCAGGAGGCCCATGCCGCCCGCTGCGCTGCCGATCTGGCGTAGCGACACGGCCACGACCTCGGGCAGCTGCCACCCGCTGAGGGACACGAGCATGCCCAGCACGGGGGCGAGCACGATCGGTTTGGAGAGGGCGCGGGCGGAGGCCCTGCGGAGTTGCGCCACCCCGGCCGCCTTGACCGTGGCGCGACCGCGGCAGACATCGGCCTTTCCTCCACGATACTTGGACTTGTCGAGTTCGAGAAGCGCCAGTGTCAGCGGGGAGGGCAGCAGCGACCCGACGGCTATGCCCACGGCGACGGTCGAGAGGTGGCTCGCGCCGAACAAGGCGGTGATGACCGGGAAGGCGGCGGCTGCGAAGTTCGGCTGACCGACCGCCAGGGACTGGAGAGATGCCTCGCTGGAGTCCTGTCCGCGCGCCAGGCGCTGGTAGGCGTACCAGAGGAGGTAGATCCCCATCATGACGATGCCCAGGGACAGCAGGACCGGCCACTGGTTGGTCAGTTCCGACCACTTCGACGACGCAGTGGCGACGAACAGGGACGCGGGAAGGCAGTAGCTCATCACCACGATGGTAAGCTCGGTCACATGCATGTTGTTGATGTGGCCGGTCCTGCCGGCGCTGTAGCCCAGCAGCATGACGAAGAAGGTCGGGGAGAGGGCCAGGGCTAGGGCCGAGAGCATGGCGGATCACCGACTTGGGTGGTGGTATGAGAGGTCTCGAAGCGGACGGCCCAGGACCGATTTTGGCCCTCGGGGCGATGGCACATCCCCGGTCGATCAGCAGAACGGCGTGCCGCTATCGCGCAGATTTCAGCGAGACCTTTTTCTCGTGCGGGTAGAACGGGCGGACCAGCAGATGCTGCGCGCCGCCGCCGATCAGGCCGCCGATCAATGGGCCGACGATCGGCACCCACCAATAGCCCAGCGCACCGGGCAAGGCGGAACGATCCCACCCGAAGAGCCAGGCGAAGAATCGCGGTCCGAAATCGCGCGCCGGATTGAGTGCCCAGGCCTCAAGATTGCCCGCGGATGCCCCGATCACGGTGACGATCAGGCCAATGACGATCGCGCCGAAGTTCGCGCGCGGCGCCACGGTGTTGAATTCGTCGGTCACGGCGAAGATGCCGAATATCAGGAAGGCCGTGAGGATGACCTCATCGATCAAGGCCTTCATCGGGGTGATTGCGATGCCCGGCGCCGTGAAGAACACGCCTGCAGCGCCGCCATCCCCACGTGCCAGGTGCTGAGTCTCGTTGAAGCTGTCGATGACTGTGTAATAGAGGGCGTAAACGATCGCGGCGCCGATGAAGGCTCCGATCACCTGGGCGGACCAATAAGGGATCACCTTCCTCCAGGCGAACCCGCGGAAGACGGCGAGTGCCAGAGTCACGGCAGGGTTCGCGTGAGTACCGGAAACTGCGCCCGTCACGTAGATCGCGATGGCGGTAGCAAGGCCCCAGGTGATGCAGACGCCCCAATAGGCCGTCCTGTAGGGACTTGGATCGTACAGGATATACATCGCGGCCACGGAACATCCGAAGGTGATGATGATGATCATCGCGATCGCTTCGGAGATCAGCTCTCCAACCAGGTCGTGAAGACGCCACATGGATGTTCTCTCTTGGTGATGTGGAATTGTCGTCCCGCTGTCGACGGCCCGCCCGCGGCAGGCGTCGTCATCGTCGACCACTGTCGCCAGCATCTCATGCAGCTCGTCGATAGATCCGGAAGCCACCCGGGAGGGTTGCCGCCGCGACCGCGACCTCAACTCCATTGGGCGAGTGGGAGCGCCTGCCCCGCCGGGATCACCGGCCACCAGCGCCGAAGATCAGCCCCGGGTCGCAGACCGGCGCTCTGCCCGCGCGTGCTTTCCCTCGAACAGCGTCGGGTCGCCAATCGCCGGAGAGGTGCGCCAGGATTTCGCCGGCGAAGATCTCGGGAGCCTCGGTCGGCGAGAAGTGTCCGACCCCCGGCATGAACTTCAGCGAGAAGTTGCTCATGAACCGGTCGAGCCGGTCAGACCACGCGGTGGGGAAGAGCGGATCGCATTCGGGCCAGAGGATCGACGTCGGCTTGTCGAAGCGCTCGGCCATCGGCGGGACGGTTTCGGCCGCGTAATCCGAGATCGGATTGCTCTCCTCGTGCCGGAACCAGGACACACCGGCGGTGAACGCGCCCGGCGCCGAATAGGCCTCGACCATGTGGTCGAGCAGTTCGTCGGTCACCGTCGAGCCGGGGCCGGACCAGCCGTCCAGATGGACCCTCAGCAGCGCGCGGATGGCTTCCGGGTTTGCGTCGAAGACCTGCTCGACAAGCTTGGTCCGGAAGAACGTGGCGTGCCAGAACTCGTTGACGGGCGTCACTTCGAGGATGCGCCTGCCGACGCCCGGAAGGGGAGGGGCGAGAACGAGAGCCGCCACCAGGTCGGGTCGCTTGCGCGCGATCCCCTGCACGGTGAAGCCGCCGATATCATAGCCGACGAGGATTGCGTCACGAAGCTCGAGCTCATCCATCAACGCGACGACAGCCCTGACCTGGCCGTCTCTCGAGAAGGCATCACCGCCGTTCTCCGAATGCTTGTCGGAGTGTCCGAAGCCGCGGAGATCCGGCACGACCGTCATGGCGTGGGATGATACGAGGGCAGCGAGCTTGTCATACTCGCGCCCATCACCCGGCGAACCATGGACCATGACGACGGGTCGGCCCGAGCCACTCTTTCGATAGGCGAGGCGATAGCCATCCGTAGGATTGCTGTAGAGCATTGAGCTCTCCTTCGATTTGGGGTGAGCCGCAATGTCCGGCGAGGACGTCGCTTCAGCAAGTATACGATGGTCGCGGTTTTATTGGCGGAGGCCGCCGTTCCTTACTCGCAATACTTTTGTATATCGATACCATCGTAGAATTGCGTTCAGTGCCTGCGTGACGCAGTAGGTGTCGCGCTCGAGCGCCGGCGACGAGCGCAGGGCGATATGGAGTCACGCCATGGCGATCGGTGAAGCCCGTCACGAACAGATGTTTCCGACCCTGTCCCCTCTGCAGATCGGCACGGCGCGACGCTTCGCCAGCGGTGAGCCGTGCCGCTTCGGTCCGGGCGACATCCTTTATGAAATCGGCGCCCGCGACGTCCCCTCCTGGCTGATCCTCGAGGGCTCGGCGGATGCGTTGCGGCGCGGCCCGTCCGGCACGTCGTCGCTGGTCACCACCTATGGTCCCGGTCAATTCACCGGAGAGACCAATCAGCTCTCGGGCCGCCCGACCCTCATGTCGGTCGTCGTGGGCGGCACCGGCGCAGTCGCGGTTCCCTTTGACGCGCCGCATCTCCGTGCCCTTGTCATCGGATCGGCGGATGTCGGCGAGACGATTATGCGCGCCTTCATCCTGCGGCGCGTCATGCTGATCGAGGAGGGACAGACCGGCGGCGCCGGGTCGGTTCTGGTCGGGCGCCGGGATGCCCCGGACATCGTCCGGCTGTCGGGATTTCTCACCCGCAACGGCTATCCTCACACGGTGGTCGCCGCCTGCGAGGCGGAGGGGCGGGAACTGGTCGAGCGGCTCGGCATCGCGCCCGAAGACCTGCCGCTGATGATCTGTCCGAACGGCACGCTGCTCAGAAACCCGAGCGATGCCGATGCCGCGTCCTGTCTCGGCATCACGCCGGAGCTCGACGCGACGACCGTCTATGACGTGGCCGTCGTCGGGGCGGGGCCGGCCGGGCTGGCCACCGCCGTTTACGGTGCATCCGAAGGATTGTCCGTCCTGGTGCTGGACAGCCGCGCCTTCGGCGGCCAGGCGGGCGCATCCGCCCGCATCGAGAACTATCTCGGCTTTCCGACTGGTATCTCCGGACAGGCCCTTGCAGGCCGCGCCTTCAACCAGGCGACGAAGTTCGGCGCCGAGCTCGCGATCCCGCTGACCGTCGGAAAGCTGTGCTGTCATGGAGCCGATGCGGAGGCTCCATTCTCCCTCGAGCTCAGCAATGGATGCATCGCGCGGGCGCGCTCGATCGTGATCGCGTCGGGCGCGCGCTACCGCCGGCCCCAGGTTGCCAATGTCGAGGAGCTGGAAGGGGCCGGCGTCTCCTACTGGGCATCGCCGATCGAGGCGCGCCTCTGTGCCGGGGAGGAGGTGACCCTGGTCGGCGGCGGCAACTCGGCCGGCCAGGCCGTTGCCTATCTGGCGCCGCAGGTCAGGCACCTGCATCTCGTGGTCCGGCGGCCGCTCGAGCAGACCATGTCCCGGTATCTGATCGACCGGATCGCGGCCTTACCCAATGTCGAGCTGCATGTCGGCAGCGAGATCGTCGGCCTGCATGGCGACCGGGAGACCGGTCTGACCGGCAGCACCTTCCGTGACGCCCGGACCGGCGAGACCGAGGAGTGCGCGTCGCGCCACCTCTTCCTGTTCATCGGCGCCGATCCCAATACGGGCTGGCTCGAGGGCTGCGTCGCGATCGACGGAAAGGGCTTCGTTCTCACCGGAGAGCACGTCGGCGACGGCGAGCGGTTGCCGCTCGAGACCAGCTGCCCCGGTATCTTTGCCGTCGGCGACGTCCGTGCCGGCTCGACCAAGCGGGTCGCCGCCGCCGTCGGCGAGGGGGCCGCCGTCATCGCGCAGATCCATTCCTTCCTGGCGCGAAATCAGGATTGACTCGAGGATCAAGCCGTTGCCGTCAGGTCCGCTTCGAGGCTGGTCGGATGCCAGTTTCGGACATCTTTGTCGGGCTTGGTTCGGCCGCGATGGGTAGGATCTGACGGTTTCAGGCTGTGTCCGGTTTCGGAGAGCCCAGGATATGTCTCCTTATGGCGCCCTCCCGTCCGGCTGAGCTGTCTGAGAAGAGGTGGATTCCGGAAGTCCGGATCCCGTCGGAACAGGTCGCGACAATCCACTCCGTTGAATTAGCCTTGGCGATATGGATCTGCCGGATCTCCCTCCCGACTTCACGTTCCCGCGGCTAGCGCAGACTGCGGAGGCCATCGACTTTACCTTCGAGGCCAAGCGTGCCGCCATGGGACCTCACATCATCCGGCGCTGGGGATGGGACGAGGCGGTTCAACGTGAAATCCATCACCGCCGTTTCCATGAAAAGCCCTTTTTCGGAATCAATCGGGATGCGAGCTCCTTGGGGACGCTCTCGTTCCAGGTCCTAACTGGCTATATTCAGTTCGGTGAGTTCTATCTACTTCCCGCGTTCCAGCGACGCGGGATCGGTTCCGCCGTCCTTGCTCATTGCCTCGCCGTGGCCCACGAGATGGGCCTTGCGGTAAGGCTCGAACATCTGCTTTGGAATCCGGTGGGCAGTCTCTATCGGCGACACGGTTTCGCGCCGACCGGGTGTTCCGAGACCCACCAGTTCATGGAGCGCCCAACTCCTGACGCGATCCCTTAGGCGCCCTTGGGGCGCCTGCAGTCACGTCCGGTTTCGGGACCCTGAGGCTGTGTCTGGTTATGGCGCGATCGCGCCAGGTAGCGTCGGCAGGGAAGCCGGTGCAACCCTCTATGGAGTCCGCTGGCCGAGGGGGCAAATGACAGTGCGCCTCAGCTAAACCCCATCGTTCCGACGGCCTTGCCAAGTTCACCGATCAGCGTCCGGGTCGGCCGGTCGAGGATCTTGCCGCGGCGAACGACATAGCCGACCTGGCGCACGAGGGCGGGTCGAAGCTGGCGGATGACGGTTCCGGCGACGCCTGACGCGACGGCGATGGCCGGCACGATCGCGGCGCCAAGCCCGACGCTGACCAGCGGCTTGATCGCCTCGAAATTCCCGATCTCCATGATCGGTTCCTGCGCCACGCCCGCCGCGCGGAACCAGGCATCGATGATCGTCCGCGTCAGGCCGATATGGGGGTAGGAGATCAAGGGCAGTGATGCCAGCTCCCGTGCCGCGATCGTCCGTCCTGGCGGAGCGATGGCATCCGGTATCAGCGCGACCAGGGGCTCGGAATAGAGATGCGTCGCGCTCAGCGAGCGGCTGAGCCCCACCGGCAGGGTAACGTGCCCGACATCCAGCTCGCCCGCCTCGACCCGAGGGACGATGTCCGCCGCATCCCCGATCGTCACGGTGATGGTCAGCCCCGGCATCTCTCGTTTCAACGCCGACAGCACAGGCGGCAGTACATAGATGCAGCCTGTCACGCCAGTTCCCAGGCGCAGCCGTCCCGCATCGCCCGATCGGCTCGCGGCGGCCAGGGCGACCGTGTCCTCCGCCGCGGCCACGGTGCGCCTGGCGGGGTCCAGCAGGGCGCGGCCGGCCAAGGTCGGGATCGCCCGCCCATTGGATCGTTCCAACAGCCGGACGCCCAGGATCCGCTCCAATTCGCGCAGCTGCTGGCTGGCCGCAGGCTGCGAGAGCCCCAGCGAATGGGCGGCCGCCGACACGCTTCCGGCCTCGCAGACGGCAAGGAAGGTTCGCAATTGCCGGATCGTGGGTGTCTGCATCACGAAAACTTATGCTTATACGGGGAATCGAAATTATTTCCTCACCGAGGTGGCGGCAAGGCAGTACGTTTCGGTCCGCCGACGTGCAGTTCAGTGGAAGTGAAGATGCACCGCATTCCAGGAAATAACGCAGTTGTATCTGCGGCTGCTCTTGTATTATTTTACAAAGCCAAAGAATTGCGCGTGTCTGTCTTGGCGGCCACTCTCGTCGCTGCCTGCGCGCAAGCCCCATCCAAACCGCCGATGACGGCACAGCGGGCCAGCAACTGGGACGTCGAGATCCAGGGAGCGTCGCGGCGCTTCAACATCCCTCCCGAGTGGATTCGCGCAGTGATGCAGGTGGAGAGCGGCGGGAAAGCGCGTTGGAAGGGTGGCGAGCCGGTTGTCAGCACCGCAGGGGCCATGGGGCTGATGCAGATCATGCCCGACACCTTCCTGGAGCTGAAGGACAGGTACGGTCTCGGCGATGATCCGCACGACCCGAAGACCAACATCCTGGCCGGTGCCGCTTATCTGCGGGAGTTGTATGACCTGTACGGGGCTCCAGGTTTCCTCGCGGCCTACAATGCGGGCCCGGGCCGCTATCGCGAGCACATCCAGGATGGCCGGCCACTGCCACTGGAAACCCGGCGATATGTGGAGATCATCGCGCCCCAGATCGCCGGGATCGATCCGGGGGGCGAAGGTCCGGATCGGCTGGCCCGATATGCGGCGGCCGAGGTGGAGCGCCGCATGAGCGCGCCGCCCTCGCCTGCGGTGCCGATAATCCGAGAATCGGCCCCACCCGCGCCGGCGCCGGACCAAATCGAGAGCATCATTGTGTCGATGAGGGACATGTCCCCGTCGCTTCGCCCGTCGGCCGGACACGTGCCCCGCGATCCTGCCCCGCTGGACACGGACAGGGCGCCCCAACCCCAACAAAGCCGGACAGTCCATCGCTTACCTGACGGCCTGCCCGCGGGCTGGTACAGGCCCGTTGCAGCATCCGGCTCATCCTTTGCGATCCCAGCCCGAACAGGAAGCTGAAACGAGATGCCCGTACCGTTCACACGTCGCGCAGCGCTGATGACAACGCTGATCGCCGTCCCGGGGCTGCTGGCGCCCGCTGCCCGAGCCGAGGGGCGCCATCAAGGCTTCGAAGCACGCCTCAAAGAGCTTGAGGCCCGGAGTGGCGGGCGGCTTGGCGTCGCTGTGCTGGACACCGCAACCGGCCAACTGGCGGGCAATCGCCTCGACGAGCGCTTCGCCATGTGCAGCACGTTCAAGGCCCTGGCCGTTGCCTTCACGCTCGCCCGTGTCGATCGCGGTGACGAGCGGCCCGAGCGCCGCATTTTGTTCACCGAGCAGGATCTGGTGATGCCGTTCAAGGCAACCAGTCCTCACCTCGCCGATGGCATGACGATCGAGCAACTTTGCGAGGCGGCGGTGGTTGTGAGCGACAGCACTGCCGCAAACCTGCTGTTGACCAGCTTCGGCGGTCCGGCGGCATTGACCACCTATTTGCGATCGCTGGGAGACCCCGTGACCCGGCTCGACCGCATGGAATTGGACCTGAATGTCGTCAGGCCGGGCGAGACCCACGACACGACGTCGCCGCGCGCCATGGCCGGCACACTGCGCCAGGTGATCCTCGGTGATGCGTTGTCGCCCGCGTCCCGCGAGCGGCTGACGACCTGGATGATCAATTCCAGGGACGCGGCTGTGCGACGCCTGCGGGTCGGTCTGCCGGACGGATGGCGGATCGCGAACAAGCCGGGAACCTGGGAGGGGATATCGACCAATGATATCGGCGTGATGTTCCCGCCCGGTCGCGCTCCCATCGTGGTCGCGGCCTACCTGGGCGAAGCGCCGAGATCGACCGAGGATCAAGAAGCGATCCTGGCCGATGTCGCCCGGATTGTGGCCGAGGAAGCGTAGGAGTCGGATCTCCCCGGTTGAGCGTGGCGAATACCAGATCCGGGCCGTGATCTTCCGAGAGCGGACGAGCGCTGCGGGGAGGCCATAAGTCTGACCGTGCGGTACTGATACCGGGCGGTCGGCTGGCCCTGCAAATGTCACATCCCATAATAGTCCGGCCGACCGGAGGTGCCGAGATTTCGAGCGTTTGATGAGTGTCCGATATCGGGGCGGGTGGTGGGTGACCGCATACGGCGCAGTCTTGCCGGCCTTCACTCAACGGCGGTTAACCGCGTGCTTCTATGCGCTGGTGCTCTTGGGCTCGGAACGCGGAAAACCTACGAGGAGGTTGGAGCGAACTCGGTAGGAGATGCGGCCCTCCTCAGCGTATGGCCGCAGAATCAATCGGAGCTCGTTGTCGAATTGGATGGCAGCGTTCACTCCCATGGTGGCCCGGCTCCATGTCGCTCGCGAATGCTCCGCCTCGATCAACTCGTCGATATCCTGAGAGACCTCGCTGACGAACGATTCCTGACCCAGGATGTTGATCCAATTCAGATAAGTCGGTGCCGTCTTCGTCGGGTCACGAGGAATCGCCCCTCCCAATTTGATCCAGCGAACCACGTGAGCTCGATAGGCCTCGATCCATTCGGCCTCGGATGGCTCATCGCCATTCACCAGAGCCAGCGGTGCTCCGGCACGGAGAGCCGTCTTGAGCTTGGGAAGGACGACTTCTGGGCGCATCCAGTGGATTGCCGCACCAATAACCGCAATGTCAAAGGGGCCCAAAAGCGGGACGTGCTCCGATCGCCCCTGCACCCAGGTGATGTTGGCGTGATCCGCGCCCAAACTCCGCGCCGCGCCAAGCATCAGGATGGATGGGTCGACGGCGGTGATCCGTCCAAAATGAGGGGCCAGTGCATTGGCGAGTTTTCCCGGGCCGCAGCCGAGGTCAAGCGCGTGGCCAGGTTCACGGGCCAACTCGACCAGCCGGTGGTGAAGCTCTGGAGGGTAGGGGGTCCGATGCGCGTAGCACTCGACCACATCGGAATCGTCGAATTCCTCGCCCGTCCTGTGAACCGCACTGAACATGGCCGCAGGATCCCAGCGCCGCGGCTCGGCCGTCAAGCCGATGCCGTCGGACCCCTGCTAGCCCAATCGAAGGGCGTCCCATGCCTAAGCTGAGCCCGTCGTTTAGCGGTGCCCTCAGGACGTTCTCCTTCTGGGTCGCCAACCGAACGCTGGGGTCGCCGCTGCTCGAGGGTGTCGACTACTCCTGCATCTTCGAGGAACCGAGCGCCCTTGAGATGGTCTATGCGATCTTCGCGAACGTCGTCGAACTCGATGACAACGGCAAGGTGCTCAACGCGAGATGGGCGGAACGTCGGGCCGCGCAGTATGTACTCCAGTACTTGACCGGCAAGGCCGCTGAGCCACCCTTTGAGGACTGGGAGTGTGCGCTGCGCGAACCTCCCCCAAGGCAGGACGTGAAGCCCTGGCCCACCGACCGAGTTTGAAATCGAATGGCGTGGTCGCGAGGCGCGGCTGCTCCGAGGAACCAACCAGCTTGAGGCATGTCCGCTTCCGAGACGCCGGCGCAATGACTGCTTTTGGCGCCCTCCTGCCTGGCCGACAGCGCTGGCCTTACGCCGCCTTGCGGCGGCTGGCTCATGTCAGCTCAACCGCCCTCGGCCGCCGGGCCACGGAGAACCGTGTTCCCAGGTTGCCTGATAGCCCGATCGCAGCGCGCCGACGGCCGCATCGCTCCGACTGGTGGCGCCTGGCCTCCCCGGCACCAAGTGCAGGGGCCCGACGAGACATTCGCGCCGGCTGCGCGAGCGGATGGGATTTCAGTTCACGGTGGTTTGCCGATCGGAGGTCGATGCACCTGGTCCGGACGACGGACATTGTCCCAATCGATCTCAACGCCCTCCTGTTCGGTCTGGAGCAGGCCGTTGCACGGGGTGCGGCCTGGGCCGGGCGCGATGACATCGCACAGGCATTCGAGGGCAAGGCTGTTTCGCGCCGGCGCGCGATCGGGCGCTGGCTCTGGAACGAGAAACTCGGGCTCTTCGACGATCTCAGCTTCTCATCGCAGCAACCGAGAGGTCGATTTCGGCTGCAGCCCTCCTGCCGCTGTTCGTGGGGCTCGCTTCGACGCGCCAGGCGGAGGCCACTGCCGGTGTGGTGATGCGCGAACTGCTGGCCGGCGGGGGCTTGCTTTCGACGAACATCGAGACGGGCGAGCAGTGGGATGCTCCGAACGGGTGGGCTCCCTGCCAGTGGTTCGCGGTGGTCGGGCTCGAGCGGTATGGCTTGTCGGACCTTGCCGGTGAAATCGCCCGCCGATGGCTCGGAACCGTCTCCAAGGTCTTCGTCGAGACCGGAAGGATGATGGAGAAGTATGACGTTGTCCGCAAGCGTCCGGGTGGCGGCGGCAAGTATCCGCTGCAGGACGGGTTCGGATGGACCAACGGCGTGACGGCCGCACTGCTGCGGCGGTTCCCGTCGCTTCGACATTATGGCCACGCCAAGCACGTGACCGCCCGGGAGGTGGAGGCGATGTCGGCGACCGCCGAACGGGTTGTCAGCGGAGCCTAGGCTCAGCACAGGCCAGAACCGCATGGCTCGTCCGAAAGCCGTGCGAACGGATCAGGCCTCGTTCGAGGGGCTCGGACCCCGCGGAATGGGTTCGATCTCGCTGCCTGATCACTCCCGCGTCGATCAACATCTGGAACGGTAGGAGGGGTATGGTGTGGAAGCCCTTATGGCTCGGGGTGTGCCTGGTGGCTGCCTCGGGAGGAGCAAATAGTGCTCAAGCCGCCGATGCCCATGTGTCGTCGGGCCTGTCTCTGAAGATCAGCGGCTGGTTCGGCTTCCTGGCCGGCCTGTCGATCAATCGCACCGGGGCTGAAGATCTCGATCGGGAATACGATTTCGCGACCGGCGCGCGTCTGCAATTCGACATCAAATCCGTCACGGACAGCGGGCTGGAATACGGCGGTCGGATCCGTATGAACAATGTGGACCGCAGGAACAATGTCACCATCGATCGTGTCTATGCCTACCTGAAGGGGCGCAACGGCACCTTGACAGTCGGCGATGCGACTTACGCGGGGGGGGATCTGGGTTACGTCTACGCACACGACACGTTGAACTCGAAGCTCGGCCTGGGCGCCGGTTGGGGCGACGGCCTGGATGGCAAATTCTATTTGTTCGGTGGCTCCGACGCCTTCTATGCCCTGGATCCAACAGCAGGTCTCGGCGGCCTGAACGGCAAGGATACGAAGATCAAGTACACGTCCCCGAGCATCGCCGGCTTTTCCTTCGCCTTTGACTTTACACCGGTCGCCGGCGGCCGGAACGCCGCGAACTCACCTGGCACCGGAGGCGGTACCAACGATCACGCCGGGCCCGGTGGGGCTAACGACCTGATCAACGACCGCATCACGCGGTACGAGAACGTGATCACGGGCGGCGTCAACTACGCCAACACGTTCGACGGAACTGCGGTGCGCCTCGCGATCTCGGCCAGCACCGCCAACGGCGTCGGCGGCAATCACGACCTCAAGGCCTATACCTTCGGGGGCCAAATCGGCCTCGCTAATGGAGTCTGGGCCAGCGTGAATTGGGTGCATTTCTCCAGCACCTTCCGTGCTGACAAGGCGATCGACTCGATCGTCGGCGACCTGTCCCACGCCTCCGGCCCGTTCGTGGTCTCGCTCGGCTACGCCTACACTATAGCCGAGAAGGGCAATTTGCTGCGGTCGACCTTCACGAATGGTGCGGACTTGGAGACCAGCCACAGCGCAGCGCTGTCGCTACTCTACAACTTCGCGCCTGGATTCAGCAGCTTCACTGAGTTGATTTACGAGCGGAATGAGTTCCGCAGCGGCCAGGACTATGAGGCGAGCTCGTTGACCTCTGGTTTGGTGTTAGCCTTTTGACATTGAAGTCCGGCAAGCGCCCGCCCCGCCGCCGGGTTCCTCCTGGCCCTTCCGCTTTCGACGGAATGAGAAGGGTAGTCGGTTGTCGATCGAAAGCTATCTAGCGAGACGGGGGATCGCACCTTGGATCACTTGCAAGAATCGTTGGTTGGGAGGCGCAACCAAGTTCAATGTTGAAATCCCAGCACTCTCAACGAATTGCTCGGATTTTTGGTGTGCGGCATTGAAGGTGGACCTAGTGAAATCAATCACTTATGCTCGCAGGTCCAAATCGCCCGCAATCATTTGTAATAGACCGGGATCACACATCCCGCGCCCTCGTCTCGATCGTGCTGAGGGGCCTGTCAATCATCTAAGCTGGCCCGACATCCCATCCCATTCGGGTTCACCTCGCAGGAACTCCCTACGGAACTGCTGGAACGGTCCGGGTGGGTCGAGATCTCAGTGCGACATCAGCACCGGCACGGTCATCGAGCGCAGGATCGAGCGCGTCACGCCGCCGAAGATCATCTCCTGCAGGCGGGCATGTCCATAGCACCCCATGACGAGGAGATCGGCACCCTGGTCGGCGATGAAGTTCAGGATCTCCGTCGGAACATCGGGATCGGGGAGCTCACGGACGACGACATTGGCGTGGACGTCATGGCTGGCCAGGTGGCGCGCGATGTCCATGCCGGGGACCTGGTCGGCCCGCGGCGTTGCCACCGCCAGCACGTCGACCTGCCGGGCACGGTGCAGCAGCGGCATCGCGTCAGCGACCGCCCTGGCGGCCTCGCGGCTTGCATTCCAGGCCAGCACGATGTGCTCGCAGGGCATGGTGATCTCGCGAGCACGGGGAATGATCAGAACCGGCCGTCCGCCGGTGAGGGCGAGCTCCGCAGCGAAGGAGAAGGAGGGCGGCTCCCAATGGGCGTCGCCCTGGTCGACCACGATCGCGTCCGCGTAGCGGCCATGGACCGCCGCCACCCGGACCAGGTCTCCGCGGCTGGACCGCCACTCGCAGCGGCCCGAGTAGCCGTACCGTTCGGCCGTCCCTTCGAACCGCCGCTTCGCCTCCGCGAGGTCCTCCGCATTGGCGTGCTCGATCGCATCGATCGCGGACGCCGGAAGCGCATCCAGACCGACGCCGGTCCAGACGGGCGGGCAGATGCCGAGGCCGATCAGCCTCGCATCCTGCCGGCGGGCGAAATCGACAGCGGCGGCCAGAGTCGGGGTCTCGGCTCGGCTGACGTGAACGAGGATGTCGCGGTAGCCCATGATCTCTACTCCCAAGACCGGTGAGTGGATGCGGATCGGACACCGGAGCGCCTCCGCCTACCGCACCATCGGATGGCCGTGCCCTGGCTGCTTTGATCCGGATCAAGGTCTCTCCTTTCCGGTCTCGACATCGTCCCGATGACACCGCCGCCGACGAGGCGGCAAACGCTGGCAAAGGAGCGAGAGACCGTGTTCAAGCACATCCTGATCCCGACCGACGGTTCGATTCTCTCCGAAAAGGCTGTCGACACGGCGCTACGCCTGGCCGCCGAAATGCACGCCCGGGCGACGCTCCTGACCGTCACGGAGCCGTTTCAGTTCAGCGGCAGCTGGCCAGAAATCGGCGCCGACGAATACGCTGCCTATGCCGAACGACGCGGCCGGGAACGGCTGGCGTCCGGAACGGCCTTGGCCAGAACGCTGGGCGTCAGCTGCGGGCCGCTCGTGGTCGAGCATGAGGCGCCCTATGCCGCAATCATCGACGCCGCGGGGAGCCTGGGCTGCGACCTGATCGCGATGGCATCGCACGGCCGGCGCGGGCTGTCCGCCGTGGTCCTCGGCAGCGAGACGCAAAAGGTTCTGACGCATTCGCGGATCCCGGTGCTCGTTCTCCGATGAAGCAAGGCAGGCCGCTGTCCGGCTGGTGAGGTCGCGCCCGCTGGCGGCGCGATCTGCCGGTTGCCCGGATCAGGCGGCTTGGTTTTCGGTCTTCGGTGGCTTGGCCATGGTCGGATGCGACCTGGCCGCCGGATATCGCGTCAGATGCAGGACGCGCTCGTAGAAGCCCGGGCGGGCGGTGCGCCGCGCGATGCTGATCACGGCGGCATCCGCCAGCTCCTTTCGGAAGATCGACCGCACGATGCGGCGATGATCCTCGTCGAGCTGGTCGATGGCCTCGTCGATGAACACCCATCTCGGCTTGTGGAGCAGCAGGCGCGCGAAAACGATGCGCTGCTGCTCCTCGATCGACAGGTCCTTGTCCCAGCGCCGGGTGCGATCGAGGTCGGAGGCGAGATAGCCGAGGTCCGTCCGCTCGAGCGCGGCCAGCAGCGTGTCGTCGGCGAAGCCGGCGGGATCTGCCGGATAGGTCAGGGCGGCGCGCAGCGGGCCGAGTGGCAGATAGGGCTGCTGAGGCAGGAACATCGTGCGGTCCCGCGGCGGCAGGAGCAGGCGGCCCGAACCCCAGGGCCACAGCCCGGCGAACGCCCGGAACAGCGTGCTCTTGCCGGAGCCCGGCCGGCCGAGGATGAGGATGCGGCTGCCGGGCGCGATCTCGACCTGCGCCTCGGCCAGGGCTGCCCGGCCGGCCGCCGTGGTGACGGCGAGATGCTCGAAGGCGAGGCCGCCCGCCGGGTGGTCGGAGATCTCGATGCGGTCGGTTCGGCCGCCGAAGCCGTCGACGGAGCGGAGGGCCCGCCGGAATGCGGTGACGCGACCGAGCGTTGCGCGCCAGTCGGCGATGCGGCTGTAATTGTCGACGAACCAGCGGAGGGCCTGCTGCACCTGAAGAAAGGCGCCGACCGCCATCATCAGGTTGCCGAAGGTCAGGCTGCCGGCGAAATAGCCCGGCGCTGCCACGAGGACCGGGGCCACCAGCCCGAACCAGCCATAGCCGGAGGTGATCCAGGCCAGCTTGGCGGTCGCGCCGACGATCCGGCGCATCGCCGCCAGGACCTCGCCGAGCTCCTGATCGAGACGCTGCCGCTCGCCCGCCTCGCCGCCGCCGAGCGCGATGCCGTCCGCATTCTCGTCGGCACGGACCAGGGCGAATCTGAGCTCGGCCTCCCGGCCGTAACGATCGGCATTGAGCGCGACCAGAGGGCGCCCGACCCGCCAGCTGAGCCAGGACGCGGTCGCCGCATAGGCGAGGGCGCACCACACCATGTAGCCCGGGATTGAGAGGCTGCGGTCCCGGAGCACGACCACGAAGTCCTCCGACAGCACCCACAGCACGCCGACGAAGCTGGCGAGCAGCAGCCCGGACTGCAGCAGGCCGACTCCCAGATCGGCCGAGAGCTCGGTCAGGTGCCGCGCATCCTCGTGGATGCGCTGGTCGGGGTTGGCGCCCGCGCCTCCGGCCCAGATCAGCCGGTAGGCCCGACCGGGCTCCAGCCATTCGCCGATCAGATCGCCCGTGAGCCGGCCCCGCAGCCGCATCTTGATCGTCTCGTGCAGCCAGGTCTGGCCAACGTTCAGAACCAGAAGGGGACCGGCGATCATGGCGAACACCAGGAGCTGCCGCACGAAGCTCGCCGGATCCCTCTGGGCCAGGGCGTCGTAGAACGGCTGGTTCCAGGCGTTCAGGCGGATCTGGAGGACAGTCGTGGCAACAATGACGACCACGATGCCTGCGCCCAGCAGGGCGAATGCCTTCTTGTCCCTGGTCGTGCTCAGGGTTTCGAGGACGGCCCCGATCCGGCTCATGGATCGACCTCCTGCCGTTGCGTCTCCGGAAGGAGCTCCCGGTCGCGCGGACGCCGGAAGGCTTGACCATCCCGCTGCGGATGCGGCTTCCGGGAAGCGGACTGACCGGGCCCGTCCGTCACGGCCGCAGGTGCTCGCGGTTTGCGGCGGAAATGAGAGGCGAACCAGGAACCTGCCAGTTCTGCGATGCTGGCGGTGCGATCGGCCTCATTCCCCAGCTGTCCGGCCCAGGGGATGGTCTTGATCGCCTTGGGGCCGGCCAGCCTGCGATAGGCGAACTGGTTCTGGGTCGCCAGATGGCCCTGGCTCTCGGGAACCAGCAGCATCGTGGGGACGCGGATCTCGTCCATCCGCTCACGGGCGAGGAACGGACGGCCCGCATAGGTCGCGATCGCCTGGATCGGGCCGTGGGCGGCGACGGTCAGCGTAGCCGCGGCTGCCGTGCCGACCGCGAAGACGCCCAGCGCAAGCGCGGCCAGATCCGGCTGGCCGCCGATCCATCGGATCACGCCGGAGAGCCGGTTGGCGATCAACTCGGTGTCGAAGAGATTCCAGCGGCAGCGTTCTTCCTGCAGCGTCAGCAGGTCCAGCAGCAGAACGGCGAGGCGTCGCTGGCTCAGGGCCTCGGCCAATGCCGTGCTGCGGGCGTCGAAGCGCCCGGACCCGCTGCCGTGGACGAAGACGACCAGGCCCTGACAGGGACGGGGCAGCCACAGCGTGCCGGGCAGCCCGGCCGGCGGGATGCGGACATGGCGCAGGATCATGGGACATCCCCGAGCGGTCTTTCGGGCGACCCTACCGGGTGCGACAGCGCACCGATTTGATCAGGATCAACGGTCCCGGCATTTCGGCGACCCGCCGGTTTGACCCAGGTCAATGCAGGCGACCGTGCCGTCGGCCCACGATCCGCAAGCACCAAGCCCTCCCTGCCGGTGCAGGGCTGGAGCGGGTGGTGCAGCCCAGAGCAGCGGAGCGCCGCATCCCGGCAGGGATCGGCCCGCTCGCCACCATGGAGGATAGAGGATGACACAGGTGACCAAGGTTCCGGTCCAATCCGACCGCGCATCGGCCCCGGCGGCGGCCCCCGGCGGAGACCTGTTCCGGAGTCTGCGGCAGGAGATCGATCAGGTGTTCGACAGCTTCGGCCGCGGGCTGGGCGGCTTCCCGTTCGGCCGGTCGCTGTTCGGCTTCGAGCCCGGATGGCCGCGGCTGATGCAGAGCGTCGCGCCGGCGGTCGACATCGCCGAGAAGGACAAGGAATACGTGCTGACCGCGGAGCTTCCGGGCCTGACCGATCAGGACATCGACATCAAGCTGTCCAACGGGACGCTCACCATCAAGGGCGAGAAGAGCGAGGAGAAGGAGGAGGAGAAGCACGACTACCATCTCTCCGAGCGGCGGTACGGCTCCTTCCAGCGCTCCTTCCCGGTGCCGACCGACGTCGACCGCGACAAGATCGCGGCGAACTTCCAGAACGGCGTGCTGACGGTGTCCATGCCGAAGTCGGCCGAGTCCCTGAAATCCGAGAAGAAGATCGAGGTGAAGGCGGCCTGAAGCGCCCGGCGGGCCGAAGGCGATGACGCCGCTTCGCCGGCGGCCTTCGGCCCGCCGTCACGCCGGCCGGGACGGTCCCGCCACCGGATCCGCGGCGACGCTGCGGGAGCGGGCGTTTGCGGGCTGCGCGGGTCCCTCGGCGGTGGAACCCAGCGTGCGGCGCCCGCTCTCCCGCACGGCCTCGGCGATCAGCCGGTATTTCATCCGGGTCACGGCCAGATCCCGGTACCAGGTGACGAGATCGCCCCAGGGATCATTGATCTTGGAGAGTCCCGACAGGATCGCGACGATGGTGCCGACCTGCGCTTCTCCACGGATGACGTACCAGCCGCCGAGAGCGAGCGCGCATGTCACGCCCCAATGATAGAAAATATTCATCAGAAAATTCATGGAAAACTTGAGAACAAAGATGCCCATGTTCAGCGAGAATATGGCGTCGAAGCGACGGCTCTGCTTCGTGCTTCCGGCGTCAGCGGGAGAGAGCGCGACGGAGATGCTGATGCGGCGGAGCACCGCGATGCGTTCGGAGACACGCTGGTTGATCCGCCTCTGCAGGGCCGGGACGAGCACGAGCTGCGGCAGGAAGACGACCAGGCTCGCGAGCGCGATCGAAGGTTGAATGTAGAACATATAGGCGAAGGCGCTGGTCAGGATGCCGCCTTGCAGCAGCGGCTCCGACAGGCACTCTCCGACGAAGCCGCCGATGTCGTCGCTCTCGGCGATCATCATCGAGAGGCCGATGCCGTCGGTCGTGCCGTCGTGAAGGCCCTTGGGGAGGTCGTGCAGACCGACCCGGATCTGCTCTCGCAGAGCGCGGACGGCGCGTTCGCCGACCCATCCCCGATAGATGTTGCCGGCCAGCTTGACCGCTCCTGCCAGCAGCGCCAGGCCGCCATAGGCCGCGGCCAGCTGCAGGATCGGGCGGATGTCGCCGCCGTAGAGTGCGTCGTTGATGATGCGCCGCTGCAGGTCGATCGGGGCGATGGTGAGCAGGAATGTGCCGACCGAACAGGACGCAAGGCCGAGTTGATGCCAGCCGCTCTGCCGAAAGACAAAGCCCAGAAGCGTGTCGGGAAGCTCTCCCCTTGAACGCGCGGTCGTCGGCGCCGGTGCTGTGAAGCGCATGCCCACCTCCGTTCCGGTGACCGCCAGGGCCTGTACCGGGCTACGGCTTGCTGCCGCATGCGATGGGTTGGTCGACGTGGTTCGATGATCCGGCCTGGCGAGCCGACGTCTGGAGCCCGCGGCAGAGATTGGCGAGGTCGCGGACGTCGAGCCCAAGGACGGAGGCAGTGTAGTGGCGGGTCTTCGGCTCGATCATGATGCTGCCGATGGCAGACCCGGCGTTTCTCAGGCAGGTCCAGGCCTGGACGAGCAGGGCTTCGTCGCGGGCCGCGACCGCGTCGTGGATCAGCCTCGCCGCGGAGCAGAATTTCGCCTGTTCCCGCGGAAGCAACTCCTCGCCTGTGCGGAGAAACCGCTGGTAGCGGCTGCGCATCGTGTCCAGGCAATCGGTCAGAAGCAGGATCGTACGAACGCTGTCCATCGAGACCTCCCTGGGGCGAATGGTTCTGTATGAGGACCGCCTTGATCACCGGGCCTATGCGTTGCCGAACCGGACCGCCGGCTCGTCGCCCTCGGTCATCAGCTCGAGGCTGGGGCGGTCGAGCAGCATGACCCGGTGGGCTCCCGCCATCTCGATCAGGCCCTCATGCTTGAGGGCTGCGAAGGTCCGGCTGACGGTCTCCAGCGTCAGCCCGAGATAGTCCCCGATGTCGGAGCGCGACATCGGCAGGCTGACCGTCTTTCCATCCGGCGCCATGCGCACCAGCTCGAGCAGGAAGCCGACCACCCGTTCGGTCGCGGTCTTCCGGCCCAGGGTCAGCAGCCGCTCATAGGCCGTGCTCAGGGAGCGGCAGGCGATTTCCCGGAAGCGAAGGCCGACGGTACCGTCCGCCTGGGCCAAGGCCTCGGTGTGGCGGCGGGAATAGCGGATGACCACCATGTCGGTCAGGGCCTCGGCGCCGAAGCCGTGATCGCCGAGCGCCTCGAAGCCGAAGAAGTCACCGGCATGCAGGAAGGTGCCGATCTGGCGGCGGCCGTCGGGCAGCAGCTT
>NZ_JBCNNF010000259.1:0-9932 GCF_039594555.1 Inquilinus sp. | reverse complement strand
CTCCGACCGGTACCGCCGCATCAGCTCGTAGCCCCACTGACGGCTGATCCCGAACCCTCGGCACAGCTCCGACATCGTCTCCTCGCCTGCCAGACAGGCCGTCACAAAACGAACCGCCTCGTCCAACGCTCGCGTCTCCTGGAACGGCATCGGCAAAGCCCCCCCTTTGCCGTCCAGGAAACCTGTCAACGATGTATCCGGTCCATTCTGTCCACTATCTAACCGGTTCGGACCCCGGGTGTGCCTCTCCCGCTTGCGGGAGAGGTCGGAGACGCGAAGCGGCTCCGGGTGAGGGGATTTTGTCGAGGCCTGGGCCAGCCCTCACCCGGTCTCGCTGCGCGAGCCCGGCCTCTCCCGCGTCCGGCGGGAGAGGCAACGTGAAGACGCTCGATATTCGTTACCCCGCCTTCGGCGCCGTCAGCGCGGCGGCGTCGCGGGCGGTGTCGACGCCGAGGGTGAAGCCGGCATAGAAGCCGATGCCGAGGCCGAAGATCAGGGCCCAGACGGCGAACCAGCGCATCCCGCGCAGCCGCTGGCGCAGCGTTTCGGTCTCGTCCATATCTCTCCCCCTCAGATCGGCTCGGCCGACAGCGCGGCCAGCTCTTCATCATCGGCGGTCTGCATCGTCCACAGCCGGGCATACAGCCCGCCGGCGGCGATCAGCTCCGCGTGGCTGCCGACCTCGGCCACCCGGCCGTGGTCCAGCACATAGATCAGGTCGGCGTTGCGCACCGTCGACAGGCGGTGCGCGATCATCAGCGTGGTGCGGCCGGCCATCAGCTGGGTCAGCGCCGCCTGCACCTGGCGCTCGCTCTCGGTGTCGAGGGCCGAGGTCGCCTCGTCCAACAGCAGGATCGGCGCGTTCTTCAGCATCGCCCGGGCGATCGACAGGCGCTGGCGCTGCCCGCCCGACAGCTTCACCCCCTGCTCCCCGACCATGGTGTCGTAGCCCTTGGGCAGGCGCAGGATGAAGTCGTGCGCCGCCGCCGCCTTGGCCGCGGCCTCGATCTCCTCCTGCGTCGCCGAGGGGCGGGAATAGGCGATGTTGGCGCGCACCGTATCGTCGAACAGCGTCACTTCCTGGCTGACCAGGGCCATGTGGTCGCGCAGCGAATGCAGGGTCAGGTTGCGCACGTCGTGGCCGTCGATCGCGACCGTGCCGCCGGTCACGTCGTAGAAGCGCGGGATCAGGTTCAGGATGGTCGACTTGCCGGCGCCGGACGGGCCGACCAGCGCCGCGGTTTTCCCCGCCGGCACCTCCAGCGTCACGCCGCGCAGCGCCGGGATCTTCGGGCTGTAGGCGAAATGCACGTCGGCCAGGGTGATGCGGCCCCGGCACTCCGTCAGCGCCATCGCGTCGCGCGCGTCGCGGATCGACGGCACCGCGTCGATCGTCTCGAACACCCGCTCCGCCGCCTCGAAGCCTGAAGACAGGGTGTTGTGCAGATTGGCGAGGCGCTTCAGCGGCTCATAGGCCATCAGCAGCGCGGTGATGAAGGAGAAGAACGAGCCGGTGGTGCGCGAGCCGGAGACGACCTCGTGCCCGCCATAGAGGATGACGATGACGATGGCGACGCCCGACAGGGTCTCGAGGATCGGGTTGGTCGCGGAGCTGATCCGCATCGCCTTCTGCCGCAGGCGCGAGACCTCGTTGATGATCGTGGCGGCGCGGCCGGTCTCGCGGTCCTCGGCATTGTACGCCTTGACGTGGCGGATACCCTGGAAGACCTGGCCGAGATGGTTGTTCAGCGAGCCGTACTGGGTAAAGGTCTTGCCGGTGATCTTGCGGATGCGTTTTCCGATCTGCAGCACCGGCAGCACGGTCAGCGGGAAGATGATGAAGGTCGCCGCCGCCAGCTCGACATCGGTGTAGAACATCACCCCGATCAGCGCGACCAGCGACAGCAGGTCGCGGCCGATGCCGGTGATGCCGGTCGCCACCGCGCCGTACATCGACTGCACGTCGTTGGTGAAATGGCTGACCATCCGGCCCGAGGTGGTCTCGTGGAAGGTCGCCAGGTCGGCCCGCACCCGGTTGCGGAACATCCGCACCTGCAGCTCGGCGATGATCAGCCGGCCGACATTGTTCAGGATCACGCCCTGGGCGTAGCCGGTGATGCCCTTGACCACGAAGATCGCCAGCACCGCCATGGCCAGCGGCCACAGCAGGGTGCCGTTCTTCTCGGTGAAGATCTCGTCGATGACCGGCTTCATCACCCAGGCCGAGGCCGCGGTGGTCGCCGCCGTCAGCGCCATGCAGGTCAGCGCCGCCACAACCTTCGGCCAATGCGGCCGGATGTAGTTGCGCAGCAGACGCTGCGCGATCTCGCGGTCGCTCATCCGCCGCGGCTGCGGCTTCTTGTCCCTGTTCTTGGCCAAGGTGATCCAGATCCAGTATCGGGCGGGCCGTTAAACCACGGCCCCGGCTCCGCTTCAACCTTGCGGCCGGTTCCGCTGACCGGCACCATCATGCGATAAGGCCGCGCTGCGGCCCGAGAAAATCCGTAGGGAGACCGATATGACGGAGGCGTTTGCCTCGGACCGCCCGAACGCCTGGGCCAAGCTGTACCCGCCCAAGATCGACTGGAGCCAGCCGATCGAGCGCCGGCCTCTCTACGCCATCCTCGACGACGCCGTGGCGAAATTCGCCGACCGGCCCTGCGCCACCTTCATGGACAAGACCCTGACCTATGGCCAGGTCGGTGACCTGGTCGCCCGCGCCGCCAAAGGGTTCCAGGCCGCCGGCATCGGCAAGGGCAGCCGGGTCGGCCTGTTCCTGCCGAACTGCCCGTATTACGTGATCTGCTATTTCGCGCTGCTGAAATGCGGCGCCGTGGTGGTGAACTTCAACCCGCTCTATGCCGAGCGCGAGCTGATCACCAAGATCGACGACAGCGGCACCGAGCTGATGGTGACGCTGGACCTGGCGCAGTTGCACAGCAAGCTGCTGCCGCTGCTGGGCCGCACCGCGTTGAAGCGGGTCCTGGTCTGCCCGATGGCGGGCGTGCTGCCCTTCCCGAAGAACCTGCTGTTCCCGATCGTCAAGCGGCGCGAGGTGGCGAAGGTGCCGAAGGACGGCCGGCATCTGCGCTGGACCGATCTGGTGCGCAATGACGGGCGCTTCGCCCCGGTCACGATCGCGCCGGAGGAGGACCTGGCGGTGCTGCAATACACCGGCGGCACCACCGGCACGCCCAAGGGGGCGATGCTCACCCATTTCAACCTCTACGCCAACGCGGTGCAGGCCGGCTGCTGGTTCGACGGCATGGTCCCTGGCCAGGACCGGATGCTGGCGGTGCTGCCCTTCTTCCATGTCTTCGCCATGACCGTGGCGATGAACCTGGCGATCTGGGCGGGGGCGGAGATCATCATGCTGCCGCGCTTCGAGCTCGAGACCGTCATGAAGACGATCCACGACAAGAAGCCGACGCTCTTCCCGGCGGTGCCGACGATCTACACCGCGATCGCCAACTTCCCCGAGCGCGGCAAATACGACCTGTCGTCGCTGAAGCGCTGCATCTCCGGCGGCGCGCCGCTGCCGGTCGAGGTCAAGCACGCCTTCGAGGCGGCGACCGGCTGC
Source organism: Inquilinus sp. (assembly GCF_039594555.1). Classification (GTDB taxonomy): domain Bacteria; phylum Pseudomonadota; class Alphaproteobacteria; order DSM-16000; family Inquilinaceae; genus Inquilinus. The sequence continues at coordinate 6,352 of NZ_JBCNNF010000259.1, read as the reverse complement.
AAGCTGGTCGAGGGCTACGGATTGTCGGAGGCCTCGCCGATCGCCACCTGCAACCCGCTCTACGGCGTCAACAAGACCGGGTCGATCGGCATCCCGCTGCCGCAGACGGTGATCGAGATCGTGTCGCTGGACGACCGCAGCACGGTGATGCCGACCGGGGAGCGGGGCGAGGTCTGCATCCGCGGGCCGCAGGTGATGAAGGGCTATTGGAACCGGCCGGAGGACACGGCGGAGGTGCTGCGCAACGGCCGCCTGCACACCGGCGATGTCGGCACCATGGACGAGGACGGCTACACCTTCATCGTCGACCGGATCAAGGACATGATCCTGTGCTCCGGCTTCAACGTCTATCCGCGCAATGTCGAGGAGGCGATCTACCTGCACCCGGCGGTGGAGGAGTGCATCGTCGCCGGCGTGCCCGACCCGTATCGCGGCCAGACGGTGAAGGCCTACATCAAGCTGCGGCCAGGCCAGAGCCTGACCGCGGAGGGTCTGATCGGGTTCCTCAAGGACAAGCTGTCGCCGATCGAGATGCCGAAGCAGGTCGAGTTCCGCGACACGCCGCTGCCGAAGACGCTGATCGGCAAGCTGTCGCGCAAGGCGGTGCTGGAGGAGGAGGCCGCCAGGGCCGCCGCGGCTTCGGGGGCTGCGGAGGCGGCTGCGAGGACCGGCACTTAGCGCTTCCGATTGACCCGATCCTTCGACTGCGCTAGTTTACGTTTACGTAAACGGCATGCAGCAACGCAGTCGAAGGTGAGGCGCCATGGAGGCGGAGATCCGGGAGAAGGCGGAGACCGAGCAGCGGTCCTATTCGATCGGCGATCTCGCCGCAGCCTTCGACATCACCCCCCGCAGCATCCGGTTCTATGAGGATGAGGGCCTGCTGTCGCCCGAGCGCGCCGGCCTGACCCGCATCTACAGCCACCGCGACCGGGCCCGCCTGGCGCTGATCTGCCGCGGCAAGCGCCTCGGCTTCTCCCTGGCGGAGATCAAGGAATTCCTCGACCTCTATGACCGCGACCACGGCCAGGTCGGGCAGATGTCCTATTTCCTCGGCCGCGCCCGGGCGCGGCGCGCCGCCCTCGAGACCCAGCTGGTCGATGTCCAGCAGACGATCGAGGACCTCAAGGGCATCGAGGACGAGATCGTCACCTTTCTGAAGCGGGAAGGCGCGCTGCCGGAAGGCTGAGCCGCCGCCCATCCGCGGGCGGGGCCCGCGACAAGAAACTCTGAGGAGCGTGAGTCATCATGGAGACGAGCGTCGTCATCGCCGGGTTCAAGCGGTCGCCGCACCATTTCGCCAACAAGGGGGATCTGCGCCGGGTCCGGCCGGACGACCTGGTCGCCGACGTGATCAAGGCGCTGGTCGCCGAGACCAGGGTCGACCCCGCGGCGATCGAGGATCTGATCCTCGGCTGCGCGTTCCCGGAAGGCGAGCAGGGCTTCAACATGGCCCGCATGGTCGTGTTCCTGGCCGGGCTGCCGCAGTCGGTCGGCGGCGTCACCGTCAACCGCTACTGCGGGTCGTCGATGCAGGCGATCCACCAGGCGGCCGGCGCCATCCAGATGGGCGCGGGCGAGGCGTTCCTGTGCGCCGGGGTCGAGAGCATGACCCGGGTGCCGATGATGGGCTTCAACCCGGCGCCGAACCCGAAGCTGGCGGCCGAGATGCCAGAGGCCTATTTCAATATGGGCGTGACCGCCGAGAACCTGGCGGTGAAGTACCAGATCACCCGCGAGAGCCAGCAGGATTTCGCCATCCGCTCGCATCAGCGCGCCGCCAAGGCCTGGGCCGACGGCAAGTTCGCCGGCGAAGTGGTGGCGATTGCGACGAAGGACGGGACGGTCGAGCGTGACGGCACCATCCGCCCGGACACCAGCCAGGAAGGCCTGTCCGGGCTGAAGCCGGCCTTCGACCAGAACGGCACGGTCACCGCCGGCACCTCCAGCCCGCTGACCGACGGCGCCTCGGCGACGCTGGTGACCAGCGAGGCCTTCGCCAAGGCGGCGGGGCTGCCGATCCTGGCCCGGATCCGGTCGATCGCAGTGTCGGGCTGCGCGCCGGAGATCATGGGCATCGGCCCGGTCGGCGCCACTCGCAAGGCGCTGAAGCGCGCCGGCCTGTCGCTCAAGGACATCGACGTGGTCGAGCTGAACGAGGCCTTTGCCGCCCAGGCGCTGGCGGTCGGCCGCGACCTCGAACTGGACTGGGACAAGACCAACATCGACGGCGGCGCCATCGCGCTGGGCCACCCGCTCGGCGCCTCGGGCGCCCGGATCACCGGCAAGGCCGCGTCGATCCTGAAGCGCGAGGGCAAGGAGCTGGCGCTGGCCACCATGTGCATCGGCGGCGGCCAGGGCATCGCCACGGTGCTCGAGGCCGCCTGACCCTTACTGACGATCGAATTCGGCGCCACCCCCTCACCCGGAACCGCTGCCGCGGTTCCGACCTCTCCCCGGGGGAGAGGTAACCACCCCTCTCCTCGGGGAGAGGGAGGGGCCCGTCGCAAAGCGACGGGAGGGTGAGGGGGCGGGCACCGACACGGGGAGCTGAACCATGGACATCAAGCAAGTCGCGGTGATCGGCGCCGGCGTGATGGGCAGCGGCATCGCCGCCCACTTCGCCAATGCCGGCGTGCCGGTGCTGCTGCTCGACATCGTGCCGAAAGGCGCCGCCAACCGGAACGTCGTGGCCGAGGGCGCCCTGGCACGCATGGCCAAGGCCGACCCGGCGCCCTTCATGTCGAAGGCGGCGGCGAAGCTGGTCACCCCCGGCAACACCGAGGACGACCTGGGCAAGCTGGCCGGCTGCGACTGGATCGTCGAGGCGGTGCTGGAGGATGCGGCGGTCAAGCGGGATCTCTACGCCCGGATCGAGCAGGTGATGAAGCCCGGCGCGGCCGTCTCCTCCAACACCTCGACCATCCCGCTGGCGATCCTGACCGAGGGGCGGTCCGAGGCGTTCCGGCGCGGCTTCCTGATCACCCATTTCTTCAACCCGCCGCGCTACATGCGCCTCCTGGAGCTGGTGACCGGGCCGGAAACCGACCCGGCTCTCGTCGCGGCCATCCGCGGCTTCGCCGATCTCCGCCTCGGCAAGGGCGTGGTCGACTGCAAGGACACGCCCGGCTTCATCGCCAACCGCATCGGCACCTACTGGATCCAGTCGGCGGTCAACGCCGCCTTCGACCTCGGCCTGACGGTGGAGGAGGCGGATGCGGTGGCCGGCCGGCCGATGGGCGTGCCGAAGACCGGCGTGTTCGGGCTGATCGACCTGGTCGGGCTCGACCTGATGCCGCACATCGCCAAGAGCCTGCTGGCGACGCTGCCCAAGGATGACGGCTATCGCGAGATCTACCGGGTCGAGCCGGCGATCGAGACGCTGATCGCCGAGGGCTATACCGGCCGCAAGGGCAAGGGCGGCTTCTACCGCCTCAGCAAGGCCGCCGACGGCAGCCGGGTGAAGGAGAGCGTCGACCTCAAGACCGGCGCCTGGGCGAAGTCGGACAAGCCGAAGCTGGAGGCCGTCGAGGAGGCGCGCCGCGGCGGGCTGAAGGCGCTGGTCGCCTTCGACGACAAGACCGGACAGTATGCCGCCCGCGTGCTGGGACAGACCCTGTCCTATGCCGCAGGCCTGGTGCCGCAGATCGCCGACACGGTGGTCGCGGTCGATGAGGCCATGCGCCTCGGCTACAACTGGACCTATGGGCCGTTCGAGCTGATCGACCAGGTCGGCGCCGACTGGCTGATCGGCTGGCTGGAGAGCCAGGGCAAGCCGGTGCCGGCGCTCTTGAAGGCGGCGCAGGGCCGCAGCTTCTACCGGGTCCAGGACGGCCGCCTGCAGTATCTCACCACCGGCGGCGACTATGCCGAGGTGAAGCGGCCGGACGGCGTGCTGCTGCTGGCCGACATCAAGCGCACAGCCAAGCCGATCGCAAAGAACGGCTCCGCGGCGCTGTGGGACATCGGCGACGGCGTCACCTGCTTCGAGTTCACCTCGAAGATGAACAGCCTCGACGACCAGACCATGGCGCTGCTGGCCGAGGCGATCCGCATCACCGCGACCAAGTACAAGGCGATGGTGATCTACAACGAGGGCACCAACTTCTCGGTCGGCGCCAATCTCGGCCTCGCCCTGTTCGGCATCAACATCGCGCTTTGGCCGCAGATCGAGGCGCTGGTGAAGGGCGGGCAGGATGCCTACAAGGCACTGAAATTCGCGCCGTTCCCGACCGTGGCCGCGCCCGCCGGCATGGCGCTGGGCGGCGGCTGCGAGATCCTGCTGCACGCGGCCGCGATCCAGGCCCATGCCGAGACCTATTGCGGCCTGGTCGAGGTCGGCGTCGGCCTGATCCCCGGCTGGGGCGGCTGCAAGGAGATGCTGCTGCGCGCCTATGGCCAGCCGAAGCGCCCCGGCGGGCCGATGCCGCCGCTGGGCCAGGTGTTCGAGACCATCGGCACGGCCAAGGTGGCGAAATCGGCCTTCGAGGCGAAGGAGCTGCTGTATCTCCGCCCGGCCGACGGCATCACCATGAACCGCGACCGGCTGCTGGCCGACGCCAAGGCCCGCGCGCTGGCACTGGCCGAGGGCTACCAGCCGCCGAAGCCGGCCGAGGAGATCCGCCTGCCGGGCCCGACCGCCAAGACCGCCTTCGCCCTGGCGGTGACCGACCTGGCCCGCACCGGCAGGGCGACGCCCTATGACGTCGTCGTCTCCGACAAGCTGGCGAATGTGCTGTCGGGCGGCGACACCGACATCACCGAAACGCTGACCGAGGACGACGTGCTGGCGCTGGAGCGCGAGGCGTTCACCACGCTGGTCCGGGCCCCCGGCACCATCGCCCGGGTCGAGCACATGCTGGCCACCGGCAAGCCGCTGCGGAACTGAGAGGATCTGACGATGCCCAGCTACAAGGTCCCGCTCGACGACATCCGCTTCGTGCTGCACGAGCTGCTGGACGCCGGCCAGCTGGCGAAACTGCCCGGCTATGAGGAGGCGACGCCCGACACCGTCGACGCGATCCTGGAGGAGGCGGCGCGCCTGGCCGAGAACGAGCTGGCGCCCCTGAACCAGCCCGGCGACGAGGAGGGCTGCCGCTTCGAGAACGGCGTCGTCTACACGCCGAAGGGCTTCAAGGAGGCATACAACACCTTCACCGCGGGCGGCTGGACCGGCCTGTCGGCCGACCCGGCCTTCGGCGGCCAGGGCATGCCCAAGGCGGTGAACGTCGTGATCGAGGAGGTGCTGTCCTCCGCCAACATGTCCTTCGGCATGTATCCCGGCCTGTCGCAGGGCGCCTACAACGCGCTCGAGGCCTATGGCGACGACCGGCAGAAGGCGACCTACCTGCCGAAGCTGGCCGACGGCACCTGGTCCGGCACCATGTGCCTGACCGAGCCGCATTGCGGCACCGATCTCGGCCTGATCCGCACCAGGGCGGAACCCGCGGCCGACGGCGCTTGGAGCCTCACCGGCACCAAGATCTTCATCTCGGCCGGCGAGCACGACCTGACCGAGAACATCATCCACCTGGTTCTGGCCCGCCTGCCCGACGCTCCGCCGGGCATCAAGGGCATCAGCCTGTTCGTGGTGCCGAAATTCCTGCCGAAGGAGGAGAACGGCGCGGTCGTCGCCGGCGCCCGCAACGGCATCGCCTGCGGCTCGATCGAGCACAAGATGGGGATCAAGGCGTCGTCCACCTGCGTGATGAATCTCGACGGCGCCACCGGCTGGCTGGTCGGTGAGAAGCACAAGGGCATGCGGGCGATGTTCGTGATGATGAACACGGCCCGGCTCGGCGTCGCCATGCAGGGGCTGGGCATCGCCGAGGTCGCCTACCAGAACGCTGTTGCCTACGCCAAGGACCGACTACAGGGCCGCTCGCTGGCCGGCACCCAGGCGCCGGACAAGCCGGCCGACCCGATCATCGTCCATCCGGACGTGCGCAAGAACCTGCTGACCGGCAAGGCCTTCGCCGAGGGCGCGCGGGCGCTGGGCTACCTGGTCGGCATCAACATCGACCTCTACACCAAGCACCCGGATCCGGCGGTGCGGCAGAACGCCAACGACTTCGTGTCGCTGATGACGCCGATCCTGAAGGCCTATTTCACCGATATGGGGCTGGAGGTCGCGGTCCGCTCCCAGCAGGTGCTGGGCGGCCACGGCTACATCCGCGAATGGGGGATGGAGCAGTTCGTCCGCGACGCCCGCATCGCCCAGATCTATGAGGGCGCCAACGGCATCCAGGCGCTGGACCTGGTCGGCCGCAAGATGCCGCAGGATATGGGCCGGCTGCTGCGCAGCTTCTTCCACCCGGTCGACGCCTTCATCCGCGAGGAGGCGGAGGACGCG
>NZ_JBCNNF010000258.1:0-9985 GCF_039594555.1 Inquilinus sp. | reverse complement strand
GAAGGCCCTGCGCCGGGCCCATGCGCGCGGCGCCCGGCTGGTCTCGATCTGCTCCGGCGTGTTCGTGCTGGCGGCGGCGGGCGTGCTGGCCGGCCGCCGCGCCACCACCCATTGGCGCTATGCCAAAGCGCTGGCCGCGCGCTACCCGGACATCCGGATCGTGCCCGATGTGCTGTATGTCGACGAGGGCCAGGTGCTGACCTCGGCCGGCAGCGCCGCCGGGTTGGACCTGTGCCTGCACATCGTGCGGCGCGACTGGGGCGCGCGGATCGCCAACCAGGTGGCGCGGCGCCTGGTGGTGCCGCCGCATCGCGAGGGTGGCCAGGCGCAATATGTCGACCGGCCGGTGCAGGTCGAGGAGCGGCCGCGCCTGGCCGCGCTGTTCGACTGGGCCCGCCGGCACCTGGCCGAGGATTTGCCGCTGGAGCGGCTGGCCGAGGAGGCCGGGATGAGCCTGCGCACCTTCCTGCGCCGCTTCCGCGAGGCCACCGGCACCACCCCGGCGGAATGGCTGGTCGGCGAGCGGCTGGCGCTGGCCCGCGACCTGCTGGAGACCACCGAGCTGCCGGTCGAGCGCATCGCCACCGAATGCGGCTTCGGCTCGGCCGACACGCTGCGACACCATTTCCGCCGCCGCCTCGCCACCAGCCCGGCCCGCTACCGCGCCGGCTTTGCCCTCGGTTGAGCCGGGGATCGTCATGCTCAGATTGTTCGTCGCCATCGCCATCCCCGCCGCGCTGCGGCCCCGCCTGACGCTGCTGCAGGGCGGCGTGCCCGGGGCGCGCTGGACCAACCCGGCCGATTTCCACCTGACCCTGCGCTTCATCGGCGAGGTCGACACGCTTGAGGCGGAGGAGATCGACGAGGCACTGCACGCCTTGGCCGCACCCGGCTTCAGCCTGGCGCTGGACGGGGTCGGCCAGTTCGGCACGAAGCGCGCCGCCTCGACCCTGTGGGCCGGGGTGGCGGCGGAGCCGGCGCTGAGCTTCCTGCACGCCAAGGTCGACCGCGCTTTGGTCGCCGCCGGCCAGCCGCCGGACGACCGCAGCTACGCCCCGCATGTCACCTTGGCCCGGCTGCGCCAGGCCCCGGCCGAGCGGGTCGAGCGCTGGCTGCTGGAGCATGCGCCCTTCCGGGCCGAGCCCTTCCCGGTCGGCGCCTTCCACCTGTACCAGAGCCATGTCGGCCGCGAGGGCGCGGTGTATGAGATCCTGGAGAGCTACCCTCTCGGCCCGTCGTAGGAGTCAGCGCGCCCGCGCGCCCAGCCCCATCGCCTGGCGCATGAAGAAGCGCTTCACCGGCGGCAGGCGGCCGACCGCGGCGAGGCCGATATCGCGGGCCAGCTGCACTGGCGCCAGGTCGGTCGAGAACAGCCGGTTCAGCCCGTCGGTCGCCAGGATCATCGCCACATTGTCCGGCCGCCGCAGCCGCTCGTAGCGCTGCAGCAGCGCCGGGTCGCCGAGGTCGAGGCCGAGGCGGCTGCGCTCGACCAGCAGCTCGGTCAGCACGGCGATGTCGCGCAGGCCGAGATTGAGGCCCTGGCCGGCGATCGGGTGGATGCCGTGCGCCGCCTCGCCGATCAGCGCCGCCCGCCGGGCGCCGTAGCGCCGGGCATGGACCACGCCGAGCGGATAGGTGAAGCGTTTGCCCAGCGTCCGCACCGGCCCCAGCCAGTCGCCGACCACAGCCTGCAGCGCCGCGTCGAAGGCCGCAATCGGGCGGTGCACCAGGTCGTCGGCGGTGTCCGGATGCTCGGTCCAGACGATCGAGGACCGATGGGTGCCGTCGGCATCGTCCCGCATCGGCAGCACGGCGAAGGGGCCGGCCGGCAGGAAATGCTCGACCGCCACGCCCTCATGCGGCTCGGCATGCGCCATGACGCAGACCACCGCCTTCTGCCGGTAGGCGAAACTGCGCGCCGGAATGCCCAGCTGCTGCCGGGTGAAGGAGCCGCGGCCGTCGGCGCCGATCACCAGCTCGGCCCGCACCACGCGGCCATCGGCCAGGGTCACGGCGGCATGGCCGGTGCTGGTCTCCACCGCCACCACCCTGGCCGGGGCGACGTGGCGCACCGCCGGAAGGGCCTCCAGCCGCTCGAACTGCGCCAGCCGCAGCAGCCGGTTCTCGACGATATGGCCGAAGGGGGCGCTGTCCGATTCCCCGGCCATCTCCTGATGGTCGAAATGCAGGAACACCGGGGCGCGGCCGTCGGCGATGCGGATGTCGAGGATCGGCTCGGCCTGGTTCGCCACCGGGTCCCACAGCCCGGCCGAGGCGACGATCCGGCGCGACCCGTAGGACAGGGCGGTGGTGCGGCCGTCGAAGCCGGGCAGGGTGCGGGCGGCCGCCGGCTCCTGGTCCAGGATCACGGTGTCGATGCCGGCCTGGCCGAGCGCCGCCGCCATGGTCGCGCCGGCGAGGCCGCCGCCGACCACCACGACCTGGGTGCGCAAAGAGGTGCTGTCGTTCATGGCGCGCAGCATCGGAGCGCGGTGCCGTGCTGTCCAGTGGCGGCGTGTCACATCGGAGGGGTGCCTGCCCGCGGTTTCGTGGTACGATTTCGCCATGGTCCGGATTCTTCTCCTGTCCCTCCTGGTGCTGGCCGCCGGATGCTCCGAGCGGCGGGGCGTCGGAGTCGCCGCCGGCGGCAGCTGGGGCTCGTCCGGCGGTGCCGGCAGCCTGATGTCGCTGTCGATCCCGTTCGGCTCCTGACCCGGGCAGCGCCCCAGGCAACTTCGCGTCGTGCGCCGATCCCGATTCGTTCGTGATTCGTCCGGACGTTCCCGGACCGTGCCGGCCCGGCCACACCGTGGCCGGAAAAGCGCGCCGCCCTGGCCGATCAGCGACGCCGGATTTGACAGGGGAGGTCAGAAGACCGGATAAAGTGATTGGAATCTAAGAGCTGTTTCGCGGCGGCACCGGCCGCCGGAAGCGAGGAGAAAGGCCGGCTTCAGCCGGCCCGCCGCGGAAGAGGGTGTTGCAGGAGAGCATGCGGGGCGGCCGACTCAACGAGGCATTGGAACGGCTCGCGGACTATCCGTTCGCGCGTCTGGCGACGCTGTTGTCCGGCGTCACGCCGCCGGAGGGGGTGACGCCGCTGGCCATGTCGGTCGGCGAGCCGCAGCACCAGCCGCCGGCCTTCCTGGCCGAAGTGCTGGCCGCCAATGCCGGCAGCTGGAACCGCTATCCGCCCGTCGGCGGCACCCCGGCCTTCCGCGAGGCCTGCGCCGGCTGGCTGCAGCGCCGCTTCCACCTGCCCGCAGGCCTGGCTGATCCGGCCCATATCCTGCCGCTGTCCGGCACCCGCGAGGCACTGTTCCTGGTGGCCGAGCTGGCGGTCGACCATCGCCCCGGCGCCAACCAGGTGCCGGCGGTCGCCCTGCCCGACCCGTTCTACGCCCCCTATGAGGGCGCCGCGGTGATGGCCGGGGCCGAGCCGGTGTTCCTGCCGGCCGGGCCCGCCACCGGCTTCCTGCCCGACCTCGACGCGCTGGAGGCCGACGCGCCGCTGCTGGCGCGGCTGAAGCTGCTGTATCTGTGCAACCCGACCAACCCGCAGGGCGCCGTCGCCAGTCGCGAGTATCTCGACCGCGCCATCACCCTGGCCCGGACGCATGGCTTCATCCTGGCGGCCGACGAGTGCTACGCCGAGATCTATGACCGCGACCCGCCGGTGGGCGTGCTGGAGGTCGCGGCCGAGCGGGACGGCGGGTCGCTGGACAACCTGCTGGTGTTCCATTCGCTGTCGAAGCGGTCGAACGCGGCCGGGCTGCGCAGCGGCTTCGTCGCCGGCGACCCGGCGCTGATCGCCGCCTTCCTGCGGCTGCGCAGCCATTCCGCCGCCGGCATGCCGCTGCCGATCCAGGCCGCCTCCGCCGCGCTGTGGGCCGATGACGCGCATGTGGTCGAGAACCGGGCGCTGTACCGGGCCAAGTTCGACGCCGCCGAGGCGGCCCTGGGCGGGCGCTTCGGCTTCCGCCGGCCGGAGGGCGGCTTCTTCCTGTGGCTGGATGTCGGCGACGGCGAGGCGGCCGCGCGCCGGCTGTGGGCCGAGGCCGCGATCCGAACCCTGCCCGGCGGCTACATCACGCGCCTGGACCGGCCGGAGATCGGCCGGCGCTGGCTGCGCATCGCCGTGGTCCACGACACCGAGACGGTCGGGCGCGCCCTGACCCGGATCGGCGAGATCCTAGCCGAGGCGGCAGAATGACGATGGCCGGAACCTCCTCCCGTCGCACGGCGGTGACGCGCAGCTCCGGCCGCGGCGCCGCCAGCAAGCGCTCCTTCCTCCCGCCGGTGGTGCAGGAGTTCCTGCGCAACCGGGTGCGGGAGCTGAGCGGCTTCGGCATCGCCGTGTTCGGCTGCGGCCTGCTGGTCGCGCTGGTCAGCTACGATCCGACCGACCCGTCCTGGAACACCGCCAAGGCCGGCCCCGCCGCCAACCTGCTGGGCCGCCCCGGCGCGCATTTCGCCGACCTTTTGATCCAGACGCTGGGCATCGGCGCCTTCCTGCTGGCCGTGCTGCCGCTGTTCTGGGCCTGGCGGCTGATGCGGCACCAGCCGCTGGACCGGGTGTGGTGGCGCGTCACCAGCATGCTGTTCGGCGTGCTGTTCCTGGCCGCCGGCCTGTCGCCCCTGCCGGCGATCGAGGGCTGGGCAGAGCGCGGGTCGCTGGGCGGCGCCGTCGGGTCGATGATCCTGCGGCGCATCTCCGACACCGTGATCATGTCCGCCGGGCCGGTCGCGACCTTCTGGCTGGCGCTGGCCACCGGCGCCGTCGGCCTGCTGCTGGTGATGGTGGCGCTGGGCCTGTCCTCGACCGAATGGCACCGCGTCGGCTCCGTCACCGGGGCCGGCGCCCGCGCCGGCGCGTCCCTCACCGGATCGCTGCTGCGCGCCTTCGGCCGGCTAATGCAGTGGCTGGGCCTGCGCACGCTGCAGGGCGCCGGCACCGTCGCCTCCAGCATGATGCGGCGCGAGCCCGCGGCCCCGGCCCAGCCGGCCTTCGCCATGCCCGGCGCCGGCCCCGCGGCGCGGCCGCGCTTCGCCCGCGCCAACCCGCCCGGGCCGCGGATCCCCGACCCGGAAGGCCCTGAGGACGACGAGGATATCGCGCCGGCCCGCCCGCCGATCATCATCGGCGGCGGCCGCACCGAGCCCGATCTCGACCTGCCGGAGGACGAGGACGACGACCTAATCGACCTGCCGTCGCTGCGGCCGGTCGAGGAGCCGCCGCGTCGTCCGGCCGCGCCGATGCCCGCGCCCCAGCGCGTGGCCCCGGCGGCGATCGAGCCGGCGCAGCGCCGCCCGGCCGCGCCGCCGCCGCGCCAGACCAGCTTCGAGCTGGCGCCGCCCGACACCTATGAGCTGCCGCCGCTGGACCTGCTGACCCTGCCGGACCCGACCAAGCGGCCGGCCGTGGCCGACCCCCGGGTGCTCGAGCAGAACGCCGCGGCGCTGGAACAGGTGCTGAGCGATTTCGGCGTCCGCGGGTCGATCGTGAAGGTCAATCCCGGCCCGGTGGTCACCCTGTACGAGCTGGAGCCGGCGCCCGGCACCAAGTCCAGCCGCGTCATCGGCTTGGCCGACGACATCGCCCGGTCGATGAGCGCCGTGTCGGTGCGCGTCGCCGTGGTGCCCGGCCGCAACGTCATCGGCATCGAGCTGCCGAACCAGAAGCGCGAGATGGTGCTGCTGCGCGAGCTGCTCGGCTCCGACACCATGGACAAGGCGGGGTCGAAGCTGGGCCTCGTGCTGGGCAAGGACATCGGCGGCGGCCCGATCATCGCCGACTTGGCGCGCATGCCCCACCTGCTGGTGGCCGGCACCACCGGCTCGGGCAAGTCGGTCGCCATCAACACCATGATCCTGTCGCTGCTGTTCCGGCTGCCGCCGGACAAGGTGCGCTTCATCATGGTCGACCCGAAGATGCTCGAGCTCTCGATCTACGAGGGCATCCCGCACCTGCTGGCGCCGGTCGTGACCGACCCGAAGAAGTCGGTGGTGGCCCTGAAATGGGCGGTGCGTGAGATGGAGGACCGCTACCGGTCCATGTCCAAGGTCGGCGTCCGCAACATCGAGGGCTACAACCAGCGGCTGCGCGAGGCCAAGGCCAAGGGCGAGGTGCTGACCCGGCGGGTGCAGACCGGATTCGACCCGGACACCGGCAAGCCGATCTTCGAAGACCAGCCGATCGACCTGACCGAGCTGCCCTACATCGTCATCATCGTCGACGAGATGGCCGACCTGATGCTGGTGGCGGGCAAGGACATCGAGGCGCTGATCCAGCGGCTGGCGCAGATGGCGCGCGCCGCCGGCATCCACCTGATCATGGCGACGCAGCGCCCCTCGGTCGACGTCATCACCGGCACGATCAAGGCCAACTTCCCGACCCGCATCAGCTTCCAGGTCACCTCCAAGATCGACAGCCGCACCATCCTGGGCGAGGGCGGGGCGGAGCAACTACTGGGCCAGGGCGACATGCTGTACATGGCCGGCGGCGGCCGCATCACCCGCGTGCACGGCCCCTTCGTCTCCGACGGCGAGGTCGAGGAGACGGTGCGCCACCTCAAGGCCCAGGGCGAGCCCGCCTACAACGATGCCGTTCTGGAGGACCAGGAGGACGGCGGCGGCTTCGATTCGCTGGCGCTGGACGGCGAGGGCGGGTCGGGCGACGACCTGTACGACCAGGCGGTGGCGCTGGTGGCGCGCGAGCGCAAGGCGTCGACCAGCTTCATCCAGCGGCACCTGCAGATCGGCTACAACCGCGCCGCCCGCCTGATCGACCGGATGGAGCAGGAGGGCGTGGTCAGCCCCGCCAACCATGTCGGCAAGCGCGAAGTGCTGGCGGGGAATCACTAGGAAGCCTCCTCCACAACCCCACACTGTCATCCCCGGGCTTGACCCGAGGATCCAGGGGCTTTCAAGAACCGCTCTCGATAGCCCCTGGATTGCCGGGTCAAGCCCGGCAATGACACAAGGGGGTCGCGCGTCGCCCGCCGCTTCGCCCGGCCCCGATTGTTAATCCGATTTCATGTTCCGCCCACGAGGGCGTTAGCTCCGGCACCGTAGGGTTGCGTCTGTCGGAGCCAAGACGTGGCCTCCCGCCCCGCCTCTCCTCCGATCTTCGTTGTCTCTCGATGGAGATCGTAAAATGCGCAGGAGCCTTCTGTTCGCCGTTCTCGCGGTTCCGGCCCTGGCCGTCGCCCCCGCTTTGGCGATGGCGCAGACCACGGCGCCCGCCACCACGACCCCGGCTGCCGCCCCCGCGGCGCACAAGATGATGAAGACCCACCACACCGGCCGGGTTCATCACAAGGCGCATCGCGCCGCCAACAGCGAGCAGGACCAGACCCGCAAGCTGAACGAGGAGCAGCTGAACAAGAAGTAAGGTTTCGGACCGCAGCAGATCCCCGCCCCCACCCCCCCTTCCGAGGCGCGGATCGCGGTTCGCAGAGGCCCGGTCGCATCGACCGGGCCTCTTTTTTATCTGTCGCCAGGATTTGGCCGGATGCCGCCAGATATTGCATCCGAAACATGAAATATCCTCCATGAAGGCATTTTTCCCGGATCGGTATTGCCGGTCAGGCTGTTGAGGGGTGGATCGGATCTTGTGCCGCGCCCGTCTGGGCCTGCGGCGCCGATCATCAGGCATCCTTCGATGGAGAGCTTTATGCGCAGGAGTTTTGTCTTTACCGCCCTCGCCGTGTCGGCGTTCGTCGCTGCGCCCGCCCTGGCCCAGACCTCGGCCGAGCCGGTGACGCCCGGGACGGCGCCGTCGGTGGAGGCTCCCGCCGCGAACGCGCCGGCGGAGCAGCCGGCCCAGAGCACCCACCGGCAGCATCATCGCAAGCATATGCAGTCCTCGAACGCGGACGATCAGGCGCAGCCGCGCCACCGCAGCAAGAAGGATTCGGCGGAGGCGGAGCAGACCCGCCAGCTCAACCAGCAGCAGCTGAGCGCCGGGGCCACCCAGACGGCGCCCGGCTCGGCCGTCCCCGGCCAGGTGGCCCCGGCCGAGCCGATGCAGCCCGGCGGGATGATGGAGCAGGCCCCGTCATCCGGCCAAACCATGCCGGCGGATCCGTCGGTCACCGGCGAGTAATCGCCGCCCGACGGTGGACACCCAGGCCCGGTCGCGCACGCGGCCGGGCCTTTCTCATACCGGCAGCGGCTCGGTGCCCGAGGCCAGGACCGAGTCGCGGAAGGCGGCGGCGGCGGGCGACAGCGTCCGGCCCGCCCGGGTCAGCACGCCGATGTCGCGCGTCACCTCCGGCCCCTGCAGCAGGCGCGTGGTCAGCGCCGGATGGGCCAGCACCGGCAGGGTCAGCACCGGCAGCGCCGTGACCCCGAGCCCGGCCGCCACCAGGGCCCCGGCGGTGGCGAGATGCGACACCTCGAACTCCGGCTCCACCGCCACGCCGGCCCGGGCGAAGCCGCGATCGGTCAGCGGCCGGACGCTGGTGATGCGCGACATGGCGACGAAGGGATGGGCCGCCAGATCGGCCCAGGTGACGGCGGAGCACTGCGCCAGCGGATGGTCCTGGCGCAGGATGGCGACGAAGCGGTCGGACATGATCCGGGTGAACTCGACCCTGCCGTCCGGCGCCGGCCGGCCGGCGATGCCGAGATCGGCCTCGCCGCGCAGCACCGCGCCGACCACGCCGTCGAGCAGCGTGTCGATGACGCCGACCGAGACGCCCGGATGGCTACGGCGGAACCGGTCGATCACCGGCGGCAGCAGCCCGGCCGTGACCGAGGGCAGCCCGGCCACCGAGACCCGGCCGCGGGCCGAGCGGAAATAGTCGCCGAGATCGTCGAGCGAGCTGCGCAGATCCCCGATCAGCCGGCCGGCGACGGCGGTGAATTCCCGCCCCTGCGGCGTCGGCTCCACCGTCCGGGTGTTGCGGTCGAACAGGCGTTCGCCCAGCCGCGTCTCGGCCCGCGCCACCGCCCGGCTGACCGCCGGCTGCGACATGCCCAGCGCCTCCGCCGCCGCGCGGAAGCTGCGCAGCCGGTCGACCTGCAGCACCACCTCGATCTCGAAAAGCGACAGGTTGATGCGCTTCATGCATCAATCGATGACACAAATTCACTTCTCGATCCACCGCCCGCCATGGCGTCCTGGCGCCTGAGCGGCCCCGGATGAAGGACGGCCGCCGCAACGGGAGGATGGCGGATGCTGGCGGCCTTGGGGTTCCTGACCATCGCGGTGTTCCTGGCGCTGATCCTCAGCGGCCGGGTCTCGGTGCTGGTGGCGCTGGTGCTGGTGCCGCTGGCCGGCGGCCTGATCGGCGGCTTCGGCGCCGGGCTGGGCGCGATGATGCTGGACGGCATCGTCAAGGTCGCCCCTATCGGCATCATGATCATGTTCGCCGTCCTCTATTTCGGGTTGATGCTCGACACCGGCATCTTCGAGCGGCCGATCCGGTTCCTCCTCTCCCTGGTGCAAGGCGACCCGGTGCGGCTGTGCCTGATCACCGCGCTGCTGACCATGCTGGTGGCGCTGGACGGCGACGGCGCCACCACCTTCCTGATCACGGTCACGGCGCTGCTGCCGGTGCACCGCCGCCTGGGCCTGAACCCGCTGGTGCTGCCCGGCATCATCTGCCTGGCCGCCGGCACCATGAACCTGCTGCCCTGGGGCGGGCCGACGGCACGGGCGATGGCGGTGCTGAAGACCGACGCCGCCGCCCTGTTCAACCCGGTGATCCCGGCCATGGTCGCCGGCCTGGCCTGGGTGTTCGTCGCCGCCTGGCTGATCGGCCGCGGCGAGCGCAGGCGCCTGGGCATCGTCCATGGCGTCGACGCCGTCGCGCTGGTCGAGCCGACCGAGGCCGAGCAGGCGGCGCGCCGGCCGCACCTGGCCTGGTTCAACGCCGCCCTGACCATCGCCCTGATCGTGGCGCTGCTGGCCGGGCTGTGGCCGCTGCCGGTGCTGTTCATCACCGCCTTCGCCATCGCCCTGCTGGTCAACTATCCGCGC
>NZ_JBCNNF010000257.1:0-10009 GCF_039594555.1 Inquilinus sp. | reverse complement strand
GCCGTAGTCGCGCTCGTTCTCCGGCCGGTACAGGTAATAGGCCTCGTCGATGAACAGCACCCCGCCCATCGCCCGCTTCAGGATCTCCTTGGTCTTCGGCGCGGTGTGGCCGATGTACTGGCCGACCAGGTCGTCGCGGGTGACCGAGACCAGGTGCCCGCGCCGGACATAGCCGAGCCGGTGCAGGATGTCGGCCATGCGCAGGGCCACGGTGGTCTTGCCGGTGCCGGGATTGCCGGTGAAGCTCATATGCAGGGTCGGCGCCTCGGCGCCGAGGCCGAGCCGGCGGCGGATGCGCTCGACCAGCAGCAGGGCGGCGATCTCGCGGATCCGGGTCTTCACCGGGACGAGGCCGACCAGCTCGCGGTCCAGCGCCGCGAACACCTCGTCGATCCGGGTCTCCTCGAACTCCCGGGCGAGGTCGATGCGGGTGTCGGCCGGCGGGAGGGCGATTGCGGCTTCGGTCATGGCGGGGCTCTTGCTCGAAGAAGGGACGGCTTTGCTTTTTGCCTCTCCCGCTTCCCCCACCTGTCATTGCCGAGCTTGACCCGGCAATCCAGTGGGCGTCGACATCCTCTGGATGCCCGGGTCAAGCCCGGGCATGACAAAAAAGGGAAGCGCGGGAAACGAACCGGCCTAGGGGGCAGGCGGCGCTACCAGCCGCGTCGTGTACCGGATGCTCCGGCCCTCGACCTCCTGGCGTTCCAGGGCGAACCTCGCCTCCTCCGGCGGCCGGTTCACCAGGAACGAGATCCGCACCGATTCCCAGCCATGGGTGGCGTCGAAGCCGGAGATGCGGATGTAGCGGTCGCCATAGGCCTTCCGGCACGAGGCCAGCTCGGTCATCACCGCGGCGGCGTCGCGGATGTCGAACATCGGCAGGTCCCACATCTCCCAATAGGTGTTGCGGGGGTGCGGGTCGTCGGTGAACTCGATGTTCACCGCCCAGCCATGGTCGATGCAGTACTGCACCTGTTGGGTGATCTGCCGGTCGGTCAGGTCCGGCAGGAAGGAGAAGCATCCCTGGGTGACGCGCATGATGATCTCCTCAGCTGGCGGCGGTGACGGCCGGGACGAAGTCCGGCGTGTCGGTCGAGGCGTAGTCGAAGGTGACGTCCTTCCAGACGTCCAGCGCCTGGCGCAGCGGCTGGCAGTGGCGGGCGGCGTCGGCCAGGATCTGCGGCCCCTCCACCTTGGTGTCGCGGCCCTCGTTGCGGGCCAGGATCATCGCCTCCAGCGCCACGCGGTTGGCCTGGGCGCCGGCCTGGATGCCCATCGGGTGGCCGATGGTGCCGCCGCCGAACTGCAGCACCACATCCTCGCCCAGATAGTCCAGCAGCTGGTGCATCTGGCCGGCATGGATCCCGCCCGACGCCACCGGCATCACCTTGCGCAGGGACGCCCAGTCCTGCTCGAAGAACACGCCGTTCTCCAGCGTCGCCGGCAGATGGTCCTCGCGCAGGATGTCGTAGAAGCCGCGCGTCGTGTTGGGGTCGCCCTCCAGCTTGCCGACCACGGTGCCGGCATGGATGTGGTCGACCCCGGCCAGGCGCATCCATTTGGCGATCACCCGGAACGACACGCCATGCGTCTTCTGCCGGGTGTAGGTGCCGTGGCCGGCGCGGTGCAGATGCAGGATCATGTCGTTGCGCCGCGCCCATTTGGACATCGACTGGATCGCGGTGTAGCCGATCACCAGGTCGATCATGACGATGACGCTGCCGAGCGACCGGGCGAACTCCGCCCGCTCATACATGTCCTCCATGGTCGCGGCGGTGACGTTCAGATAGGTGCCCTTGACCTCGCCGGTCACCGCCTGGGCGCGGTTCACCGCCTCCATGCAGTACAGGTACCGGTCGCGCCAATGCATGAAGGGCTGGGAGTTGATGTTCTCGTCGTCCTTGGTGAAGTCGAGCCCGCCCTTCAGCGCCTCGTACACCACCCTTCCGTAGTTGCGGCCGGACAGGCCCAGCTTCGGCTTCACCGTAGCGCCCAAGAGAGGCCGGCCGAACTTGTCCAGCCGCTCGCGCTCGACCACGATCCCGGTCGGCGGCCCGTCGAAGGTCTTCACATAGGCGACCGGCAGCCGCATGTCCTCCAGCCGCAGCGCCTTCAGCGGCTTGAAGCCGAAGACGTTGCCGATGATCGACGCGGTCAGGTTGGCGATCGACCCCGGCTCGAACAAATCGAGGTCGTAGGCGATATAGGCGAAATACTGGCCCGGCTGGTTCGGCACCGCGTCGACCCGGTAGGCCTTGGCCCGGTACTTCTCGCAGGCGGTCAGCCGGTCGGTCCAGACCACGGTCCAGGTGGCGGTGGAGCTTTCGCCCGCCACCGCCGCCGCCGCCTCGACCGGGTCGACCCCGTCCTGCGGCGTGATCCGGAACAGCGCCAGGACGTCGGTGTCCTTCGGCACGTAGTCGGGCTCCCAATAGCCCATCTTGCGGTATTGCAGCACCCCGGCCTTGTAGCGGTCCTTGCCGGTGACGGTGCCCGCCTTGGTGTCGAGACTCTTGGTGTCGAGGGTCGTGACATTCGTGCTCATGGAGCTCTCCTCTCAGGCTGCGGCGCCGATCGCGATGCGCGGGTCCAGCGCGCCGGACCGGTAGCGTTTCGCCATTTCGGGCAGGGGCAGGGGGGTGATCTTCGACGCCTGGCCGGCCGTGCCGAACTGCTCGTATCGCTCGCGGCACAGCGCCTCCAGCGCCGCCATCGACGGAGCCAGGAACTTGCGCGGGTCGAACTCGCCCGGCTTCTCCACCGCGATGCGGCGGATCTCGGCGGCCATGGCCAGGCGGCAATCGGTGTCGATGTTGACCTTGCGCACCCCGTGGCGGATGCCGCGCTGGATCTCCTCCACCGGCACGCCCCAGGTCTTCGGCATCTCGCCGCCGAAGCGGTTGAACTGCTCCTGCAGCGCCTCGGGGACGGAGGAGGAGCCGTGCATCACCAGGTGGATCTCCGGCAGCCGCTCATGGATCGCCTGGACCACATGCATCGCCAGGATCTCGCCGTCCGGCCGGCGCGAGAACTTGTAGGCGCCGTGCGAGGTGCCCATGGCGATGGCCAGCGCGTCGACCCGGGTCTCGCGGACGAAGGCCACCGCTTGGTCCGGGTCGGTCAGCAGCTGGTCGTGGCCCAGCGCGCCCTCGGCGCCGTGCCCGTCCTCGGCCTCACCCTGCCCGGTCTCCAGGCTGCCGAGCACGCCGAGCTCGCCCTCCACCGACACGCCGACGGCATGGGCCGCGGCGGTGATCCGGCTGGTGATGCCAACGTTGTAATCATAGCTGGCCGGGGTCTTGGCGTCGGCCTCCAGCGACCCGTCCATCATCACGCTGGTGAAGCCGTGCTGGATGGCGGAGAGGCAGGTGCCGTCGTCGTTGCCGTGGTCCTGGTGCAGGCAGATCGGGATGCCGGGATGCATCGCCTCCGCCGCCTCCACCATCTTCGCCAGCATCAGGTCGCCGGCATAGGACCGGGCGCCCCGGCTGGCCTGCAGGATCACCGGCGCGTCCACCGCCTTGGCCGCGGCCATGATCGCCAGGATCTGCTCCATGTTGTTGATGTTGAAGGCGGGCACGCCGTAGCCATGCTCGGCGGCGTGGTCCAGCAGCTGTCTGAGCGTGATGCGGGCCATCGGGTCCTCCTCTAGACGGCGTGCACGCCCTGGGCGGCCTTGACCATGTGGAAGGCGACCAGGAGCTGGGTGAGGGCGAGGGGGTGGCTGACCGCCCTTCCGGCGGCGCCGTCATAGCGGCCGAGGTCGTCGCGCAGGTGGCTGGCCTCGGGGATGTGCTCCCAGAGATACTCCTCCACCCGCTCGGCCCGGCGGTCGGAGATCGAGCCGCGGATCTCCAGCACGTCGACCGGCTTGCCCTCGTCGCGGGTCAGCTCGAAGCCGACGCTGCCGTCGCCCACCGCCTCGATCAGCCGCGAGAAGTTCGGGTGCGGCAGGGTCGGGCGCAGGATATGGGCGACGTCCAGCCGGTGGTCGGTCTCCGGCGCCCCGGCCGAGGAGTTGGCGCCGGGCGGCCGCTGGAAGCGGATGACGATGTCGGCGAACAGCCGCTGCGGCCGGATGAAGGTCGGGCTGTCGTATTCCCGCTTCTTCAGCGATTCCAGCACCTGCTCCGTGGTGTAGCCGCGCTTGGTGGTGTCGCGGTGCACCTTCCAGCGCACGCGCAGCTCCTCCTCCGGGTCGAGGTAGATCTTGACGTCGTAGCAGTCGCGCATCGCCCGCGTGGCGTAGCCGAGCAGCCCCTCGGCGACCACGAACTCCTTCGGCTCGATGTATTCCGGCCGGTCCAGCGTGCCCTGGTCGTGGTTGTAGATCGGCTTCAGGATCGGCTGGCCCTGGCGCAGCAGATGCAGGTGCTGCTCCAGGATGTCGACATAGTTGCCGGCGGGGTCGAGGGCCGAGACCCCGTTCGCCGCCCGCTCGCGCCGGTCGTAGCGGTGATAGTCGTCGGTGCAGATCAGGGTGCAGCGCTGCGGCCCCAGGATCTCGGCGATGCCGCGCGACAGCGTGGTCTTGCCGGCCGCGGAGTCGCCGACGATCCCGAGGATGATGGGCCGGTCGAAGGAGGGCTTGGACATTCTGGTCTCCCGTCTCGGGTCGTGATCGGCGAGCCTGCTCGGCACTGCTACTGGCGCGGCCGCCTGATGGCGGTTTCTCCGCTTCCGGTGCTCACGCACCCATGTGCGCTGCGCTCCGGTTCTCGAAACCGCCACCAGTCGACTCACGCCAGCGCAGTGTCGAGCAGGCTCTGCGAGCCTCGGGCGCCGCTCGGCCGGGGGCAGGCGAGGGGCGGATCAACCGGCTCCGGCCCCCATCGTCTTGAGTCCCCCCTCCCCTCGCGGGAGGGGGGTAGGGGGAGGGGGTTGTCGCGGCCCGCGCCGGCCCCCGCAGGTCCAGCCCCCTCACAGCCTTGCCTCCATGGTCGGGCCGGCGCCCGGCCCCAGCAGGGCGGTCTCGACATAGGTGGTCAGCACCTGCCACTGCCGGTCCGGGGCCGTGAGCATCAGCGACTGGGTGCGGGTGCTCGTCCCCCGCCGCGACACGCCCTCGAACAGCAGGCCGGTGGTGATGCCGGTGGCGGCGAACCACACCTTGTCGCTGCGCACCAGCTCCTCCACCCCCCACCAGCGGCGGGTGTCCAGCCCGGCATGGGCCACGGCGGCGCGCTCATGCTCCAGCTGCGGGTCGAGGCGGCCCAGGAACTCTCCCCCCAGCGCCCGGATGGCGCAGGCCGCCAGCACCCCCTCGGGCGTGCCGCCGGTGCCCATCAGGCAGTCGACCTCGCCGCCCGGCATGGCGGCGACGATGGCGCCGGCCACGTCGCCGGCCGGGTACAGGGCGACGCGGGCGCCGGCGGCGTGGATCTCCTCCACCAGCCGGCGGTGGCGCGGCTTCTCCAGCACATAGACCGAGAGGTCGGAGACGGGCTTGCCCAGCGCCTGGGCCAGCACCCTGAGCTTGTCGCGGGTCGGGGCCAGCGGGTCGATGCGGCCCCTGACGGCCGGCGGGCCGGCGAACTTCTCCATGTAGAAGGCGGGGCCGGGGTCGAACATGGCGCCCTGCGGCGTCATCGCCACGGCGGCCAGGGCGTTGGTCTGGCCCTTGGCCAGGTGGCTGGTGCCGTCGACGGGGTCGACCGCGATGTCGACGGCGAGGTCGCGGCCGGGCCCGCCATTCGCCCCGCGCCCCAGGCGCTCGCCCTTGTACAGCTGCGGCGCCTCGTCCTTCTCGCCCTCGCCGATGACGACGCGGCCATCGATGTCGAGATGGTTGAGGACGGTGCGCATGGCGTCGACTGCGGCGGCGTCGCCCTCGTCCTTGCGGCCGCGGCCGATCCAGTCGAAGGCGGCGCGGGCGGCGGCCTCGGTGACGCGGCGCAGCGCGTAGATGAAGCCGTCCTCGGTGATGGCGGCACCGGTCATGCGCATCTCCACCCGTTCCCCGCCGGCTGGCCGGGAGGGCCGGAGGCGGGGGCTTCAGAGGGGAGTCTGCCGCTCCCCGGGACGGTCAGGGTGGGGGAGGGGCGCCGGCCCCGGAACGCCCGCCCGGGTGGGCGGGCGCGATCTTACGGGTGGGATGGGGGCTACCCGGATGGGTGGGGACGGCGGCTAGGCTTAGTCAAAGTCTTTAGCCTCTCTCATCCGGTACATTCTTGTGATAGAAGAGAATTGAAAAAAATGTGCTGGATGGCAATTGGCATTGCATATCCTATTATGAGATATCTCCCATCAATTTGTGTGAGAATTCAGAATGGCTAAGGGATCGACAGGCAAGGCAGGGGGAGCATCGCGCATTCGCTTCATAATGGTTGAGGCGGAAATAGCTGACGGTGATATCGGACAGATCACACAAGCTATTCAGAATGCATTGCGAGGGCCTGCCCCCCTTGTTCAGCGTATTACTGGTCCTAATGGGACAAGAGTAAACGCCCAAGGGACAGCTGATATTGAGGCTGAAGCTGAATCTGAGCTGGGCGCCGATGATGAGATTCAAGTAGAGCCAACTCCCCGACCCTCTAAGCCGAGAGGACCGCGCAAAGCCGGGCCTACGCCAGAGGTTTTGGAGCTCGATCTAACATCAGGAACATCTCTTGCATCCTATGCTCAGAAAGCAAATCCAAAGAGTGATAGGAAGCGCTATCTCGTTATCGCGGCTTGGTTTAAAGAGCATCGCGGTATCGACGCTATCACCGTAAAGCATGTATATACATGCTACCGTTCTCTAAAATGGCCAACTAATATAAATGACTTCTCTCAAACGCTTAGGGATCTTAAATCTGACCAACTAGTCACGTCGCCTGAGAAAGGGGCTTATGCGATAAATCATCTCGGGCTTGCCGAAGTAGAAAAATTGTTAAATGGCGGTGAATAAATGGATTTAGTCGATTTTGTCCAACAGATAGATGGCTTCGATTCACTCCAGGCCAGAGAGAAAATTAGAATATTCTCTTGGTTTTTGCATGTACATGAGGCAAAAGTTACTTTTAAAAATGAGGATATAAGAAACTGTTTTAAGTTAATGCATTTGGTGTCGCCAGATATGTCAGTATATCTGCCAAGGATGGCGTCTTCAAGACCTCCAGATTTATTGAGGGAGCGGGGTGGATACAAGCTAGAGCGAGCCATCCGATCCGCTTTGGATGCAAAATATGGCGTTCATCAGAGCGTAGTTCATGTCAGCAAAATACTTTCTGATCTCCCTGCCAAAGTTCCGGATCTTTCCGAGCGTGCATTTCTCGCCGAAGCCATGAATTGCTATCGAGTCAAGGCATATCGTGCCTGCATCGTAATGACTTGGAATCTTGCTTTCGATCATCTTCTGCGTTGGATTTTGAACGATAAAAAGCGTTTGCTTGATTTTAATTCAAATATCTCTCGCCGTTATCCAAAAAAGCCGACAATAGTCATATCTATGCAAGATGATTTCGGTGAGTTAAAGGAATCTGAAGTAATAGACATTTGTGTGGCAGCGTCAATATTTTCAAAAAATATTGCAGATATTTTGAGAGAGAAGCTGAAGCGCAGAAATATATGTGCCCATCCTTCCCAGGTGACAATAACTCAATCGCAAGCAGACGATGTTGTTACCGACCTTGTTAACAACGTCGTTCTTGCGCTTGGCTGAAAAGTCGACCGTTCAACGATTCCGTCGCAATCTGTTGTCTATCGCACGACCACATCACCCTATCGCTCCTCCTTCCCATACGCCTCCGGCACATCGCCTCAGGCGTCGGGTCGGGTCGGCTTCCTCGGGCGGAACCGAGCAAGCGCCTCTCGGGTGGTGTCGATCAGGGCCTCCCGAGAGGATAAGGCCGCTTCCGGGTTCCGGCCCGCGCAGTGGAACCAGATCCGCATCGACGGTATCGTGTCTGCCATATTGTCGACCTTCAGCAATATATCCATGATTTCATATCGTATGAACCACTTGTAGTCGTCGACCTTCGACTGCATGAAATCTGCCGTATCGGTGATGATGTTTTCGTAGTCGAATTCCCATCGCTCCGAATGGTCGATGAAAAACAGGTGCACATAGCCGCCGCACAGATAGCGGATATCGGCTTCGCTCTCCGGTTCCTCATACGCGCCCGCCGCGCATCCGACTGTCGCGAACAGGGATGATGGCTGGGCCAGCTCGACCAGCATCCGTCTCAGCGCTTCGGAATCCGATGTTTCCGGTATGGCGGCGGCCAGGTCCGGCCGGCCGCGCACATCGATGAAGCCGTGGTTGCCGGATCCGCCTTCGCGGGGAATGGGCGGGTAGGGGATGGTGATCCCCTGCTCGGCGTAGACGAGTTCCGTTTTCAGCATGTCTTCGATCGTTCGCCGCTGATCGTCACGTTATGCCGCTCCCGGCCGCACGCCGCTACCCCACCCTCTCCGCCGTCACGATCGCCGCCCCCAGCCTCCCGGCCACCGCCGCGTCCACCAGCCCCTGGTACAAGGCGAGGACATGGCCGTACCCCTCCGGGCCGGCGATCTCGATGATGCGGCCGCGCGACCGCTCGATCTTGCCGACCAGGGTCCGATACCAGCCGATATAGCGGTCGTGCAGCTCGCGCGTCCCGGCCGTCCGCCAGCCGGCGGCAGCCAGGCGCTCCGGCATCGCGGCCAAGAGCGGCGGGTTGCGCAGGAAGGGCTCGCCCGCATCCAGCAGCGGCGAGTCCTGGTAGCCGCCGCGGTCGACATGGTCGAACAGGATCAGCCGCGTGCCCGGCCGGGCGGCCCGGGCGGCCCGGGCGGCCCGGGCCAGCGCCCGCAGCGCGCCGGCCTGGTCGGGGAAGCAATAATAGGCGTTGAACAGGCAGATGACATCCGGCGCCTCGTCCACCGCCCGGTCGGCATCGGCCACGTCGCAGACCAGGAAGCGGCACTCCGGATAGCGCTGCCGCGCCGCCGCGATCGACTCCGCCTGGATGTCGAAGCCGGTGACGCGGCCCCAGCCGTGCCGGCGCAGATACTCGGCCGTGCCGCCCCGGCCGCAGCCGGCGTCCAGGATCAGGCGGCCGGCATCCTTCGCCACATCGGCCATGGCCAGCTCGATCGCCTCCTCCTCGCCGGCATGGGCGTAGTCGCCGTCGCGCACCAGGGCGAGGATCCGCTGCCCGAGGAAGGAGTTCATGGAGAAGGCGCTGGCCATCACGGAGCTCCCCGGGCGGCGCCGGCCGGCATGGCGGACGGACCAGCGTGGCGGAGCGGACCGGCGGCCGCAAGAGCCCTTCGCGCACGACGGAGGTCCGGCCCGGCCGCCGGGGCGGCGGAGAGGTGCAGGCGGGCGCCAGTTCTAATCGCTTGCGTTTATGTTCGCTTTTTGTTCTAATGCTGGAATGGTCGATGGTGCCGTCAATGCCGGGACTCCCGCCGCCGCTTCGCCGGCCACGGGACAGGCCGGCCGCTACGCCGAGGTACTGGCGGAGCTGACCGAGATGGCCCTGGAGCTCGCCCGCGCCTTCAAGGGCACGGCCCTCGCCGCCGTCCGGGCCGGCGATCTCGACCGCGCCGCCGTCGCCGAGGCCGGCTTCAACCGCACCGCGCTCGGCATCCGCCGCGCCGTCGCGCTCGACGCCAGGCTGCGGCAGCAGCGGGAGGAGGCGAAGCACAAGGCCGAGACCCGCCGGCAGCAGCGGCAGGAAGAGAAGAACGACCGGCGCTGCATCGTGGCCGAGACCCTGTCCCGCGCCATCGCCGCCGGAAAGCCCGAGGCGAAGGAGCGGCTGACCGCCGATCTGTGGTCCCGCCTGGCCGAGGATGACCGCATCGACGCCGACCTCGCCGACACCGCCCTGCCGATCGAGACCCTGGCCCTGCGCCTGGGCCGCCAGCTCGGCCTGTCCCGCCGCGCCGTCGCCGCCGGCCTCGGGCCGAAGGAGAAGGCCGGCCCCGCCCGCGCCGCTCCGAAGCCATGGGACGAGATCCCGGCCGCGCCGGTCATACCGGCCGACGCGCAGGCTGAAGATCTGCACATGCCGCCGCCGCTGGATGCGAGCCGGATCTC
>NZ_JBCNNF010000256.1:0-10017 GCF_039594555.1 Inquilinus sp. | reverse complement strand
AGGCGGCTGACTATCGCGGCCCGCTGTGCATCGAGGCCGGCATCGGCGCCGATGAGGCCGACAGCGCCCACGGCGCCATCCGCTATGTGCGGGAGCTGCTGGAGGCGATTTGACCGCACTGGCGGATGCCGGAGGAAGGCGCGCCATACCCGGCCCAACCCCGTCATCGCGAGGAGCGTAGCGACGCGGCGATCCAGGGGCCGGTGCGAGCGGCCCTGGATTGCTTCGCCTTCGGCTCGCAATGACGGGTGGGGATAGGCCTCCACTCAAACCCAGAGCGAAAGGGGCCGCGATGAAGACGATCTCTCGCCATCACAAACAGGGACATTTTGATCTCACCCGCCGCGGCCTGCTGCGGGCCGCGGCAGCCACCGGTCTCCTGGCCGGCACCGCGCCCTTCGTCCGGGCGCAGGACGGGTCCGGCGCGCCGCTGCTGCGGATCGGTGCAGGCCAGGCCGCCTCCTGGGTGCGCAACTTCAACCCGCTGGTGCCGGATTCGCTGTTCCCGACCCAGTATGCGATCCATGAGCCGATGCTGGTGTTCAGCACCGCCACCGGCAAGACCACGCCCTGGCTGGCCACCGGCTGGGGCTTCAGCGACGACGGCAAGCGGCTGAGCTTCACCCTGCGCGACGGGGTGAAATGGTCGGACGGCCAGCCCTTCACCGCCCGCGACGTCGCCTTCACCCTGAACCTGCTGAAGAAGAATCCGGGCCTGTCCGGCTCCGGCGGCATCCGCGGCGTGATGGACACGATGACCGGGGCCGCGGCCGCGGACGACCGCACCTGCACCGTCGATTTCAGCCGCGCCTTCACCCCGGCGCTCTATGCCATCGGCCAGCAGTCGATCGTGCCGGAGCATGTCTGGAAGGACGTCGCCGACCCGGTGACCTTCGCCAATGACAACCCGGTCGGCACCGGCCCCTTCACCCAGGTCACGGTGTTCAAGCCGCAATATTGGGAGCTGCACCGCAACCCGAATTACTGGCAGGCGGGCAAGCCGGGGATCGAGGGGCTGGCCTTCCCGTCCTACGCCTCGAACGACGCCGGCACGCTGGGCCTGATCAATGGCGATTTCGAGTGGATGCAGCTGTTCATCCCCGATGTCGAGAACACCTTCGTCGCCCGCAACCCCGATCACTTCCGCTACTGGTATCCGCTGATCGGCGAGATGGTGATGCTCTACGCCAACACGGCGAAGAAGCCGCTCGACGACATCGTCCTGCGCAAGGCGATCGGCATGGGCGTCAACCGGCAGCAGATCTGCACCGTCGCGGTCTACGATTATACGAAGCCGGCCGACGCCACCGGCATGAGCGAACTCTATGCCCAGTGGAAGGATCCGGCCGTAATCGAGGCCGGCAAGGACCTGGTCTCGCACGACCCGGCCAAGGCGAAGGAGATGCTCGACGCCGCCGGCTACGCCCTCGACGGCGATGTCCGCAAGGCGCCGGACGGCACCCCGCTGGAGTTCGAACTGGTGATGCCCTCGGGCTGGTCCGACTGGGTCCAGGCCGGGCAGATCATCGCCCAGAACCTGAAGGAGATCGGCATCCGGGTGAAGCTGCGCGGGGTCGAGGTCACGGCCTGGTACGACGCCACCTACAAGGGCGCGTTCCAGCTGTCGCTCGGCAGCACCAGCATCAACCCGACGCCCTATGACCACTTCCAGTCGCTGATGTCCGGCAAGGTCAGCCGGCCGGTGGGTGAGGTCGCGGCGGTCAATTGGCACCGCTACGGCAGCCCGAAGATCGAGGGTCTGCTGGAAAAGTTCGCCGCCACCGCCGACGAGGCGCAGCAGAAGGACCTGGCGCGAGAGATGCAGCAGGCCTTCCTCGACGAATGGCCCGCCATCCCGCTGTATCCCGGCCCGCAATGGGGCGAATGCAGCACGGCGAAGTTCAAGGGCTTCCCCTCGGCCGACGCGCCCTATGCGCTGCTGGGCCCCAGCATCGCCTCGGAAGCGCTGCTGGTGCTGACCGCGCTGACGCCGGCCTGAGATGTCCTATATCGCGCGGCGCCTGGGCTTCTACCTGGTGGCGGCCTGGGCGTCGCTGACCCTGAACTTCGTCCTGCCGCGGCTGATGCCCGGCGACCCGTCGATCGCGATCTTCGCCCGCTTCCACGGCCAGCTGAACCCGGCCGCGCTGACGGCGATGAAGACCGCCTACGGCCTGTCGGACGACCCGCTGCCGGTGCAGTACCTGACCTATCTGGCGCATGCGCTGCGCGGCGATTTCGGCACTTCGATCAGCTATTTCCCGGCGCCGGTGATCGACGTCATCGGCTCCGCCCTGTCCTGGACCCTGCTGCTCGGCCTCACCGCGCTGCTGCTCAGCTTCGCCATCGGCAGCCTGCTCGGTGTGCTGTCGGCCTGGCATCGCGGCCGGCTGGCCGACGCGGTGCTGCCGCCGGTGACCATGCTGCTGCACTCCTTCCCCTATTTCTGGCTGGCGACGTTGGCCCTGTACCTGTTGGGCTTCCGCTCCGGCTGGTTCCCGCTGCGGCATGGCTACGACAACACGCTGCAGCCGGGTCTGACGGCCGAGTTCCTGCTCAGCGTCGGCCATCACCTGGCGCTGCCGGCCCTGACCATCGTCGCCGTCTCGATCGGCGGCTGGCTGCTCGGCATGCGCAACTCGATGATCGGGGTGCTGGCCGAGGACTACGTCACCATGGCCGAGGCCAAGGGGCTGACGATGCGCCGGGTCATGCTGTCCTACGCCGCGCGCAACGCCCTCCTGCCCAACGTCACCGCCTTCGGCATGTCGCTCGGCTTCATCCTCAGCGGCTCGCTGCTGACCGAGGTGGTGTTCTCCTATCCCGGCATGGGCTTCCTGCTGCTGACTGCCGTGCGCAGCAGCGACTATCCGCTGATCCAGGGGCTGTTCCTCTTGATCACCGCGGCGGTGCTGACCGCCAATCTGGTGGTCGACCTGCTCTACATCCGGCTCGACCCGCGGGTGCGGCTCAGATGACCGATTCCGCCATGTCCTCGGCCGCCACCGGCCAGGCGGCGCCACAGCACTCCGCCGGCCGCACCCTGGTCCGCACCCTCCTGTCCGACCGCAAGGCGCTGGCCGGCGGCATCATCCTGCTGCTGGCCGCCGCCATCGCATTGCTGGCGCCGGTGATCGCGCCGGGCGACCCGAACGACTTCGTCGGCCGGCCGAACCAGCCGCCCTCGGCCGCCTTCTGGTTCGGCACCACCAGCTCCGGCCAGGACGTGCTGGCGCAGACGGTGTGGGGCTCGCGCATCTCGCTCAGCGCCGGCCTGCTGGTCGGCATCCTGACCACGGCGCTGGGCACCCTGGTCGGCATGACCGCCGGCTATGTCCGCGGCCGCACCGACGACCTGCTGTCGCTGGTGGTCAACGTTTTCCTGATCATGCCCAGCCTGCCGCTGCTGATCGTGCTGGCCGCCTTCCTGCCGCCGGGGCACGCCACCATCGTGCTGGTGCTGACCGTCACCGGCTGGGCCTGGCCGGCCCGGGTGCTGCGGGCCCAGACCCTGGCGCTGCGCGAGAAGGACTTCGTCATCGCGTCGGAAATGCTGGGCGAAAGCCGCCTGCGGATCGTTTTCGTCGAGATCCTGCCGAACATGCTGTCGATCGTCGCCGCCAGCTTCGTCGGCGCGGTGGTCTACGGCATCGGCGCCCAGGCGGGGCTGGAGTTCATCGGCCTGGGCGACACCAGCGCGGTCAGCTGGGGCACCAACCTGTACTGGGCGGCCAACAACTCCAGCCTGCTGACCGGGGCGTGGTGGACCTTCGTGCCCTCCGGAGCCTGCATCGCCATCGTCGCCTTCGCCTTCTCGCTGCTGAACTACGCGATCGACGAGCTGACCAATCCGCGCCTTCGCTCCCAGCGCGGCCTGCGCCGGGCGCTGCGGCGGCGGCGGAAGGGCTAGGACGCCGCCTCCGCATCCAGCCGGCGGCGTTCGCGGATCTGGTCGCGCACCCGGGCCTCGCGGCGGGCCTGGCGCAGCTCCTCGCGGGTCGGCTGCCACCAGCCGCGGGCCTGCTCCGCCGGGCCGGCCTCGGCCCGGCTGGCCCAGACGCCGATCAGCTCCTCCATCTCCGGCCGGCGCCAGTCCGCCCAGATGTAGTCGCCGCCCGCCGGGTCCGCATGGGTGTAGATGCCTGCGGGGTCGGGGGCCTCGGCGATCTCGCCATCAGTGCCGGTGAACACCAGCATGCCGAACCGCTCTGTCATCACCGGCCGGTCCAGCGGCGGCGGGTCGCCGGCCAGCACCGGGTAGCGGTGGCGGCGGCGCTCGGCGGCCAGCAGGGCGGCGCGGCGCTGCCGCTCCGGCGTCCACTCCGCCTCGCGGCGCTTGCGGCGCTCCTCCGGCTCGTTGCGGCGGGCCGCGGCCTCGATCTCCGGCCAGCGCTGCCACAGCTCGTCATAGGACCGGAACGGCACGTGCCAGGTCTTGGTCTCGGCCTCCCACCAGGTCCAGGGGATGGCGTGCATCTGCGCCACAACGGTGCGGGAATAGGGCGTGCGCACCAGCAGCTCGTCCGCGACCTCCAGATAGGGGCTGTCGATCGGGTCGAACTCATGCGCGTCGCGGCCCTTGGCGTCGGCATGGTCGCCGCCGGGCGGCAGCTGCTCGGCCAGGAAGCGGGTCAGCCGGCGCTCGGCGGTGGTGCCGGGGATGAACCACACCCCTTCGGCTTCGCGCCAGCGGGCGCGGGGGAAGACCCGCATCAGCCGCTGCACCATCCCCCGATCATAGGGCAGCCGCGCCTCGATTCCCGCCGTGCCGCCGGCGGCGGGGCGGATGGTCACGCGGCTCAGGATACGGTCGGGCCCGTCGGGTGGCATGGGGATTCAGATAGGGGTGAATCGGCAATCCGTCGATGAAGCCCGCGCGACGCGGCGACGTCCAGTCCAGGCCGGTGCTGGATTTTCATGTGGTTGAAAGCAGACTTTCGCCTGGGTGAACCCGCCACGTGGTCAGAATACAGGCAGAAATGGCGAATTTTTGCGCCGCCGATGACCCTTGACAGGCCTCGCCGACGCCGCCACGCTGATTTCACAAGAATGAAAAAGACGGCTCAGCAGGAGACAGGGATCGATGCTGATGAGGGCCGACCGATCGCAGGCACCGGCGCCCCGGGCGGGGCAGGGGGCGCACAGCCTGGCGCTGACCCGGCTGTCGCGCCATTACGGGCCGATCCGCGCCGTCGACGACGTGTCGCTCGACATTCCGGACGGGGAGTTCCTGACCCTGCTCGGCCCCTCCGGCTCCGGCAAGACGACGCTGCTGATGATGATCGCCGGCTTCGTCGTGCCCAGCGCCGGCCGGATCGCGGTCGACGCCCGCGACGTCACCGCCGTGCCGCCGGAGAAGCGGAATTTCGGCATGGTGTTCCAGGGCTATGCCCTGTTCCCGCACATGACGGTGGCCGAGAACATCGCCTATCCGCTGCGTGTCCGCGGCGTCGGCCGGGCGGAGGTCGCGGCCAAGGTCGCCGGCGCCGTCGCCCGGGTGCGGCTGGACGGCTTCGACGACCGGTACCCGAAGCAGCTCTCCGGCGGCCAGCAGCAGCGCGTCGCCGTGGCCCGGGCCCTGGTGTTCGACCCCGACATCGTGCTGTTCGACGAGCCGCTCGGCGCGCTCGACCGCCAGCTGCGGGCCGAGATGCAGCTGGAGCTGAAGACGCTGCACCGCGACCTCGGCGCCACCTTCATCCTGGTCACCCACGACCAGGATGAAGCGCTGTCGATGGCCGACCGGGTGGCGGTGATGAATCGCGGCCGGCTGGTCCAGGCCGGCGCGCCAGATGAGCTGTACGAACGGCCGCGCACCCGCTTCGTCGCCGAGTTCCTGGGCAAGAGCAACTGCATCGCCGGCCGCATGGCCGGGCGCGACGGCGAGCTGATCCGGCTGGAGACCGGTGCCGCCGCGGTGGTGCATCGCGGTGCGTCCACGCCGCCGCAGGGCCGCGGCGTGCTGCTGGCGCTGCGGCCGGAGAAGGTGCGGGTGGCGGCGCAGGAGCCGCGCGAGATGGCCAACCGCGTGCCCGGCCGCATCCTCGACATCGCCTATCTCGGCGCCACAAGGCAGGTGGTGGTGGGCACCGATGCCTTCGGCCCGGTCACCGCGACCGGCTTCGCCTGGGAGGCGGCGCCGGATCTCGGCCTCGGCGCGCCCGCCTGGGTCGGCTGGGCGCCGGAGGCCACGGTTCTGATCGAAGACGAAGCCGACGACCGATCGGCCTGAACAGACAGGGGCAGACATGACGGCATCACGGTATCGCGCGGATCTCGCCGCCATCGCGGCGGAGCGGTTCGCCGACGGACACATCGACCGGCGCGGCTTCCTGGCCGTGCTCGGCGCCCTCGGCGTCACGCCGCTGCTGGTTTCCGGCCCGGCGAAGGCCGCGGCGCAGGAGGTGGTGGTGGTGAATTTCGGCGGCGACGCCGTGCCCACCTGGGGCAAGGCCTGGGGCGAGCCCTTCGCCAAGGACAGCGGCCTCAAGGTCACGGTGCTGGGCGCAGAGCCGACGCCGGGCGCGATCAAGGCGATGATCGAGAGCGGCAATGTGGTGTGGGATTGCACCGACGCCGACGGCTTCTACCTGCCGATCCTGAGCAAGCAGGGGCTGATCCAGCCCTACGACTACGGCAAGGTCGACAAATCGAAGGTGCGCCCGGAATTCGTGTTCGAATACGGCTGCGCCGCCTACATGTATTCGACCGTCAACGCCTACAGCCTGGAGAAGACCGGCGGCAAGGTGCCGAACGGCTTCAAGGACTACCTGAATTTCAAGGATTTCCCGGGCAAGCGGGCGATCTACAAATGGCTGGTCGGGTCGCTGGAGGCGGTGCTGCTGGGGTCGGGGGTGGAGCCGGACAAGCTGTACCCGCTGGATGTGAAGAAGGCCTTCGCCGTCATCAAGGACAACCGCGACCAGTTCCTGCTGTGGGGCGGCGGGGCGGAAAGCCAGCAGCTGTTCCGCGACGGCGAGGTGACGATGGGGCCGATCTGGTGCACCCGCGCCTCGGTGCTGGACCGGGATTCCGGCGGCAAGCTGACCTGGACCTGGGATCACGGCATCGTCGCTCCCGGCGTGCTGCCGGTGCTGGTGAAGAACCCGGCCGGCCCGGCGGTGTTCGACTTCATCGCCTCGACCCAGGTGCCGGAGCGTCAGGTCGAGCTCTTGAAGCTGCTCGGCAACGGCCCGGCCAACCCGAAGGCCAGCGCCAGCCTGACACCCGATCTGCAGAAGATCGATTGCGGCTACGAGCCGAACTACAAGCGCCAGATCCCGATCGACAGCGCCTGGTACGCCGAGAATTACGACACCGTGCAGAACGACTTCCTCGACCTGATGGCGGGCTGAGGGATCATGCCGATGGTCCTTGAGATCGCCCCATCAGTCCTTCCTCGTCATGGCGAGGACCTCGGCCTTGAGCCCTATGGCACTCACACATCGCCTCTTTTGAGTCCCCCCTCCCCTTGCGGGAGGGGGGTAGGGGGAGGGGTCTGCGCGCGTCCGCGCGCGAACGGGCAGGGCACCGAACTCGCCGTCCATGCTGGCTTGCGACAGTCTGGGCCGGCTCGATCCAAGAGAACCCCCTCCCCCTACCCCCCTCCCGCAAGGGGAGGGGGGACTTATAAAAGCTCACTTCATCAATGTGTGAAGCCGGCAGGCCTCGAGCCGGGAGCCGTGGCCGTGATGGCCCAATGTCCTGGGCGGCCAGCATGACAGCAGCACCCGCCCTCGGCAGCGCACTGCCCTTCGCCACCCGGCGCCGAAGCACGGCGTCGGCCTGGGCGCTGGTGCTGCCGCTGATGGCGGCGCTGCTGCTGTTGTACCTGGTGCCGCTGGCCAACATCCTGTGGATCAGCGTCACCGACCCGGCCCCCGGCCTCGGCAACTACCAGCGGCTGGTCGACTCCGACGCCATGCAGCGGGTGCTGGGAACCACCTTCCGCGTCGCCGCCTGGACCACGCTCTGCGCCGTCGTCCTCGGCTACCTCGTCGCCTATGTCATGCTGCACGCCTCGCCCCGGCACCGGGTGTGGATCACCGCCTTCGTGCTGGTGCCGTTCTGGGTGTCGGTGCTGGTCCGCGCCTTCGCCTGGCTGACGCTGCTGCGCAGCGAGGGGCTGGTGAACGGGGCGCTGGCCGGCCTTGGCCTGATCACCGAGCCGCTGCCGCTGGTGCGCAACGAGTTCGGCGTGCTGGTCGGCATGGTGCACTACATGGTGCCCTATGCCGTGCTGCCGCTCTATGCCGGGATGAAGGGCATCGACCCGGCCCTGGCCGCCGCCTCGCGCTCGCTCGGCGCCGGGCCGGCGCGCACCTTCGTGAAGGTGTTCCTGCCGCTGTCGCTGCCCGGCATCTTCGCCGCCGGCCTGCTGGTCTTCGTGCTGTCGCTCGGCTTCCTGGTGACGCCCGCGATCCTCGGCGGCGGCAAGGTGGTGATGATCGCCGAATATGTCCGGCTGCAGATCTTCCAGACCGTGCGCTGGGGCGTCGGCACCATGATGGCCTCGGTGCTGCTGCTGTCCGTCCTGGCGCTGATCGCGCTCCTGTCCCGCGTCGTCGATGTCCGCCGCCTGTTCGGCGGAGGAGGGGCCTGATGCGCTGGTCCGTCCTGGTGGCCCTGTGCTGGGCCGTGCTGCTGTTCCTGATGCTGCCGACCCTGGTGGCGATGCCGCTGTCGGTGACGCCGAACCGCTACCTGTCGCTGCCGACGGACGGCATCTCCCTCCAGCATTACGCCACGCTGTTCGGCGACGAGCAGTGGCGCTCGGCGATGCTGCAGAGCCTCGGCATCGGCCTCGCCGTCACCGCGCTGTCGGTGGCGCTGGGCACGCTGGCGGCGATCGGGCTGTGGCGCCTGTCCTCGGCGCTGGGCGAATTCGCCCGGATGCTGGCCCTGGCGCCGCTGATCGTGCCGCCGGTGGTCTCGGCCCTGGCCTTCTACCGCTTCTTCGCCACGATCGGGCTGCTCGACAGCTTCGCCGGGGTGATCCTGGCGCACACGCTGCTGGCCGCGCCCTATGTCCTGGTCACGGTCTCGGCCGCGCTGGCCTCGGTCGACCCGCGCCAGGACCAGGCGTCGCGCTCGCTCGGCGCCTCCCAGTCCCAGACCATCCGCTGGGTGATCCTGCCGCAGATCCTGCCCGGCATCCTGGCCGGCGGGGTCTTCGCCTTCCTCACCTCCTGGGACGAGATCGTGGTCACCCTCTTCATCGCCGCCCGCGCGGTCTACACCCTGCCGCGCAAGATGTGGGACGGCATCAACGAGCGGGTGGACCCGACCATTGCGGCGGCGGCGACGGTGCTGTTCGCCGTCACCCTGCTGCTGGTGATCCTGCAGATCCTGCGCGCCGGCCGCGAGCCGGCGGCGACCGACCGAGAGGTTGCGTGATGATGACCCAGAGCCCGGCAGCGCCGGACGGCTTCACCTGGACCCTGCCCGCCGCCTGGTACCGCGATCCGGAGCGCTATGAGCAGGAGCGCACGCGCATCTTCGCCCGGCACTGGATGCTGTTCACCTGGTCCGGCCGGCTGCGCAACCCGGGCGACTACGTCACCGGCACGGTCGCGGGATATCCGGTCTTCGCCATCCGCGGCGAGGACGGGCAGGTGCGCGCCTTCCACAATGTCTGCCGCCACCGCGGCGCCCAGCTGCTGACCAAGCCGGAAGGGCAGTGCCCGCGCCTGGTGGTCTGCCCCTATCACAGCTGGAGCTACACGCTGGACGGCAGGCTGAAGCGGTCGCCCGATTTCGGCTCCGCCCCCGCCTTCGACCCGGAGGAATGGGGCCTGTTCCGCATCGCCGCCGAGGAGTGGCGCGGCCTGGTCTTCCTGCGCATCGCGCCGGAGGGCCAGGGGCTGCGCGACTGGCTCGGGCCGATCGACGCCCTGGCCGCCGACTATCCGCTGGAGCAGCAGCACTGGTTCGCCGAGAAGAACCGCGACTGCGAGGTCGACTGGAAGACCTATGGCGAGAACTACCTCGAATGCTACCACTGCCGGACCATGCATC
>NZ_JBCNNF010000255.1:0-10042 GCF_039594555.1 Inquilinus sp. | reverse complement strand
CCTCATGCCCCAGGATCGACGGGAACAGCCCCTCCGGATCCGCGCCCGACAGCGTGAACTCGTCCGTGTGGCAGATCCCGGTCGCCTTGATCTCGACCAAGACCTCCCCGAACTTCGGACCCTCAAGGTCCACCTCCATGATCTCCAGAGGCTTCCCCGCGGCAACGGCCACTGCGGCACGCGTCTTCATCGGCATCCTCCATGTCTGTCGCGCCGTTCCATGCGGGCGCGTGCCCGGTCGCGCCACGGCCGTGCGGACCGGCGCCTGAACCTCCGGAAAACGGTAGCGGCAAAGAAAGACCGGCCGGAATAGGACTTTGGCACAACCGGATTCCGGGCGGATAATTGGACCTTGGATCAGTGGTCCCCGCCAGAGGGGCCCGATAAGCTTCTCGGGAGGAAGCGATGTCCCAAGCCAGTCAAGCCCAGGAGAGGACGGCCGTCATCGGCCCGAGCGGCATCCGTCGGGGAATGAGCATGAAGGCGTCGACGGAGGACGCGGTCGAGGAACTGCTGGACGCGATCGCCCAGGACCGGATGGAGATGGTCCTGCTGTTCTGCTCGCCCACCTACGACCTGCCGGCGGTGCTGGCCGAGATCGGCCGCCGGGCGCCGGAGGTGCGGGTGCTGGGCTGCACCACCGCCGGCGAGATCACCCCCGCCGGCTACCGCCAGGGGACGATCACCGGGATGAGCCTGTCCGCCGATCATTTCGCCACCTCGGTCCGGCTGATCGAGCCGGCCAGCTTCGAGATCGCCGACGGCGCCGCCATCATCAAGACCCTGCTGGCCGAGCACCAGGCCCGGCACCAGCACCGCTTCGACCCGTCGCGCAGCTTCGCCCTGCTGATCAATGACGGGCTGTCGATGCATGAGGAGATCATCGTCAGCGCGCTGGGCGACGCGCTGGGCGAGATCCCGCTGGTCGGCGGGTCGGCCGGCGATAACCTGGCCTTCCGCGAGACCGCGATCTTCCTGGACGGGCGCATCCTGTCCAGCGCGTCGCTGCTGGTGCTGGTGTCGACCGACCTGGCCTTCCGCGTGTTCGAGCGCCAGCATTTCGACGCGCTGGACCAGAAGATGGTGGTGACCCGGGCCGACCCGGCGCGGCGGCGGGTGATGGAGATCAACGCCGAGCCGGCGGCCGAGGAATACGCCCGGCTGATCGGGCTGGAGCGGGCCGACCTGACGCCGCTGGTCTTCGCCTCGCACCCGCTGGTGGTGAAGGCCGGAGGCCGCCACTATGTCCGCGCCATCAAACGGGCCGACGACGACGGCAGCCTGCATTTCTTCTGCGCCATCGACGAGGGAATCATCCTGAGCGTCGCAAAGAGCAGCGATCTGGTCGCGAATCTGGTGTCCCTGTTCGACGAGCTGCGCGCGGAATTGGGCAGCATCGACGCCGTGATCGGCTTCGACTGCGTGCTGCGCTATGTCGAGATGGAACAGCGCCAGATGCTGACCGAGGTCTCGAGGATCATGGCCCAGAACAACGTCGTCGGCTTCAACACCTATGGCGAGCAGTTCGGCATGATGCATGTCAGCCAGACCTTCACCGGGATCGCCTTCGGGCCGGGCTGAGCATGGGGCGGGAGGTCGCGACGCAGGATCGGACGGACGGCGAAGCCGAGCTTCGGCGCCAGGTCGCCAAGCTGTCCGAGATCAACCGCGCCCTGATGCAGCGGGTCGAGCACAGCCTCGACATGCAGGGCAACGCCTACCAGCTGTTCCAGACCGCGATCCTGCTGGACCAGAAGGTGCGCGACCGGACGCGCGAGCTGGAGCACGCGCTGAAGGCGGTGGAGCAGTCGAACCTGGAGCTGAGCGAGGCGATCGTCGCCAGCCGCACGGCGCAGAACCGGCTGCAGGACGCGATCGACAGCATCTCCGAGGGCTTCGCCATCTTCGACCCCGAGGACCGGCTGGTGCTGTTCAACCGCCGGTTCCTGGATTTCTGGCCGCGGCTGACCGACAGCATCCGGCCCGGCCTGTCGCTGGGCGCGCTGGTGCGGCTGGGTCTCGATGCCGGCATCATCCAGTCGGACGGGCTGACGCCGGAGGCCTGGATGGCCGAGCGCCGGCTGCAGCGCGCCACCACCCGCGACGGCGGCGCCCAGCGCTGGGTCTACGCCCTGGCCGACGGCCGCTGGGTGCAGGTCAACGACCGGCGGTCGACCGAGGGCGGCATCGCCTCGATCTACACCGACATCACCGACGTCAAGGATGCCGAGCGGCAGGAGCGCGAGAAGGCGCTGGCCGAGCGGTCGGCCCATCTGCAGGCGACGCTGGAGAGCATGTCGATCGGCGTCGCCGTGTTCGACCGCGACCAGAAGCTGGTGACCGCCAACCGGCGCTATGGCGAGCTGCTGGAGCTGCCGGCCGAGCTGCGGCGGGCCGGCGCCTCCTACCGCCGGTTCCAGGAGTTCAACGACGCGCGCGGCGCCCCGGCGCTGGGCACCGCCTCGCCGATCGGCCCGGGCTCCGCCCGCGGCGCAACCCGAGGGTCCGGCCCGCCGTCGGAGGTGGCGCTGAACGGCCGCTGGTTCGAGGTCAAGGGCGACCCGATGCCCGATGGCGGCTTCGTCACCTCCTATGTCGAGATCACCGAGCGCAAGATGGCGGAGGAGGCGCTGCTGGACAGCGAGCAGCGGATCCGGCTGTTCGCCAATGCGGTGCCGACCATGATCTCCTATGTCGACCGCGACCAGCGCTACCGCTTCGTCAACCGCGCCTACCGCGCCGGCTATGCCCCGAACGGCACGCCGATCCTGGGCCAGACGCTGCGGGCGGTGCTGGGCGACGCCGAGTACGGGCCGCGCCGGCCCTTCATCGAGCGGGCGCTGGCCGGCGCCACCGTCACCTTCGACCTGCCGCTGCCGGGTTCCGGCGACGAGATGCGCTTCGGCTTCGCCACCTATGTGCCGCACCGCAACCACCGCGACGAGGTGGTGGGCTTCTTCACCCTTATCCAGGACATCACCGAGCGCCGCCGGGCCGAGCGCATCCTGGAGGCGGCGAATGAGGAGCTGGAACGGCGGGTGCATGAGCGCACCGCCACCCTGTCGCGGCTGAACGAGGCGCTGTCGGCGGAGGTGGAGAAGCGCCGCCGCATCGCCCGCGAGCTGCGCGTCGCCAAGACCGAGGCGGAGCGCGCCAATGTCAGCAAGACCAAGTTCCTGGCCGATGCCAGCCACGACCTGCTGCAGCCGCTGAACGCCGCCCGGCTGTTCGTGGCGACGCTGGAGGACACGACGCTGCCGGCCGAGGGCGAGGCCCTTCTGGGCAAGATCGACCATGCCCTCGAAAACGTCGAGGAGCTGCTGAACATCCTGCTCGACATCTCCAAGCTCGATGCCGGCCGGGTCGGTGCGAACCTGCAGAGCGTGCCGCTGCCGCCGCTGATGGAGGCGCTGCACGACGAGGTGGCGCCGTTGGCCCAGCGCAAGGGCGTGGCCTTCACCCTGCTGCCCTGCTCGCTGACCGTCTGCTCCGACCCGCAGCTGCTGCGCCGCCTGCTGCAGAACTTCCTGACCAACGCGGTGCGCTACACCCCGGCCGGGCGGATCCTGTTCGGGGCCCGGCGCCGCGGCGACAAGGTCGAGTTGCAGGTCGCCGACACCGGCATCGGCATCCCGCAGGAGCGGCTGGACGAGATCTTCGAGGAGTTCCGGCGGCTGGACGGGCCGGAGACCGGGCCGAAGCCGGAGGCCGGGCAGAAGGGCTATGGCCTGGGCCTGTCGATCGTGCGCCGCATCAGCCGGCTACTGGGCACGGAGGTCAAGGTGCGGTCGGAGGTCGGCCGCGGCTCGATGTTCTCGGTGCTGGTGCCGCTGACCGATCCGGCGGCGCTGTGCGCGCCGCCACAGCCGGCCGCGGCCGCGGTGACGCCGGGCGCGGTCGACCGGGTGCGGGTGCTGGTGGTCGACAACGACCCCGCCATCCTCGACGGCATGACCCGGCTGCTGCGCAGCTGGGGCTGCCGCGTCGCCGCCGCCGGGGACAGGGCGGGGATGGAGGCGCGGATCGGGGCCGAGGGCTTCCGCCCGGACATCGTCCTGGCCGACTACCACCTCGACGGCGGGCAGCGCGGCACCGAGCTGATCATCGGCCTGCGCCACGCGCTGGACGAGGACATCCCCGCCGCGGTGATCACCGCCGACCGCAGCCCGGAGGTGCAGTCGCTGGTGCAGGCGCTGTCCGGCGTCAGCCTGCTGACCAAGCCGATCAAGCCGGCCCGGCTGCGCGCATTGATTGCCTCGGCAAGGCGGTGAACGCTACTGGCGTGGCCGCCTGACGGCGGGCTCGAAGCTTCCGGTGCTCACGCACCAACGTGCGCTGCGCTCCGGTTCTCGAAACCACCGCCAGCCGACTCACGCCAGCGCATTCTCCACCTTGCCGACCGCCAGTGATGGGTCGGGCCAGGAGACGTCACCGGCTGGAGCGCCGGCCGAGCTTCTGGGATTTGGCGCGGGCCGAGCACAGGGCGGCATAGCCGGGGGCGATCATCGGATAGCTCGCCGGCAACCCCCATTTCTCGCGGTATTCCTCAGGCGTCAGATTGTATGCCGCCTTGAGGTACCGCTTCATCGACTTGAACCTACGGCCGTCCTCCAGGCAGACGATGTAGTCCGGGGTGACCGACGCGCCGACCGGCACCGCGGGCCGCAGCCCGGTTTCCGGCGGCCGCTCCGCCGTCGAGATCTGCTCCAGCACGCTGTGCAGGTCGGCGATCAGCTTCGGCAGCGCCTGGCTGTCGACCGAGTTGCGGGCGAGATAGGCCAGGACGATGTCGACCGTCCAGGACACCGCATTGCCTTCGACCCGCTCCACCGCGGGCCGGACCGCCGGCCCGGTCGCGACCCGATCGGCGGCGACCGGCTTCGGGCCGTCCTCGATATCGGGGGCCGGGACCGGCCTTCGATCGGCCGCCATCGCCGCCGTGGCCTGCACGACGGCATCAGCAACCGGAATCACGACCCCGCGCCCGGAATGTTCGGATTTCGACAACACGTTCGACGCCCCGCAACTATGACGTTATGAATTTCGTAGAGATTTACGCCAAATGGTTTTCTGCTTTTTGTCGTACCATTACGCGATACAACCAAGTAGACGAGATTTGTATCCGAACATTTCTCGTAACAAGATCTATAAGAATATCAGCCTAAATTCCCAATCAAGCTCTGCCACGAGACAATATCCGACAGAATCCGAAATATCGGATTATGCGTTTTCGGGGAACGATGCCCCGACCGGCATCGGCTTCATGCGAAAACAGCGTCAATAGACCGGGCAGTCTAAATCCATCATGCCCAGGACGCAGCGCAGACGCCGCGATATTGGAAGAGGATTGCCGCTGAGCTGCCGGATCCGGACCTGTTCGATGCTGGATATGGACCGGCCCGGCCGAACAGACCTACGACGGGCAGTTCGACAGACATCCCCGATCGGCCGCCGGCCTTACAGGGCCCGGCGATACTTCTGGAACAGGATCACGGCCTGGGTGCGGCTGGAGACGCCGAGCTTCTGCAGCAGGCTGGAGACATGCGCCTTGACCGTCGTGATCTGCACGTCGATGGCATAGGCGATCTGCTTGTTCAGTAGGCCTTCGGCCATCAACTCCAGCACCTTGCGCTGCTGGTTGGTCAAGAGCTCGAACCGGCAGCGCACCGCCTCGTCCAGCGGCTCGTCCTCCTCCAGCTCGCCCGGGCCGATGGCGTCGAGCCCCGGGGTGTAGCTGCCGCCGTCGAGGATGGCGGAGATGGCGGAGACGATGGCGTCGCGCGACAGCGACTTCGGGATATAACCGACCGCGCCGGCGTCGAAGCATTCGCGCATCACGAAGCTGTCGGCCAGGGCCGAGATCACCGCCACCGGCACGTCCGGCCGGCGGGTGCGCAGCGAGCGCACGCCCTTGACCCCGTTCATCCCCGGCATGCGGAGGTCGAGCAGGATCAGGTCGATGTCCATCACGGAGGCGATCTGGTCCACGGCCTCGCCGAAGGTACCGCTCTCGAGCACGTCGACCTGGTCGTCGAGCGTCTTGAGCGTGCCCGCCAGGGCCTCGCGGAACATCGGGTGGTCGTCAGCGACCAGGACCGTGCGCATCGGCGTATCCTCGTCTCGGCGGCAACACGGAATTGAACGTCGCGCGAGTCGCCGGGTCAAGCGGGAAGCGCCGGTATTGGCCTTTGGTCCAAGGCGGTGCGGACCCGGCCGGCGCCCAGAAGGCTTGGCGTGGGGCCGAATCCGGGCGAGCCTTGCGCCGGATGCCAGGATCAGCAAGGACCCATGCCGATGGCCATGCCCGCCGTGCCGGAGCCCGATATCGACCAACTGCGCCGCTGGATCGGCCGCGAGGAGACGGCGGAGGACACCGTCACCGCCGATCTCGCCCGCAAGTTCCACGCGACGCTCGATTTGCCAGGACCGCCGCCGCAGGCCGGCGACGCGGTGCCGCGGCTGATCCATTTCTGCCTGGCGCAGCCGGCCGCGCCGACGGCGGAGTTGGGGCCGGATGGCCATCCGGCGCGCGGCGGCTTCCTGCCGCCGGTGCCGCTGCCACGCCGGATGTGGGCCGGCGGCAACGTCGCCTTCGACGGCGAGCTGCGGGTCGGCGACGCGGTGCGGCGGACGTCCCGCATCGCCGATGTCGTCGCCAAGCAGGGCCGCACCGGCCCGCTGTGCTTCGTCACGGTCGAGCATGTCATCGAGGCCGGCGGCCGCGCCGCGGTGCGGGAGCGGCAGGACCTGGTCTACCGTGGTCCCGACGGCGGTGCGAAGGCACCGGCGCCGCCGGCGGAGCCCGGCCGACAGCAGCGCCGGGTCGAGGCCGGGGCGACGCTGCTGTTCCGCTACTCCGCCCTGACCTTCAACGGCCACCGCATCCATTACGACCGCCGCCATGCGAC
Organism: Inquilinus sp.; assembly: GCF_039594555.1. Taxonomy (GTDB): domain Bacteria; phylum Pseudomonadota; class Alphaproteobacteria; order DSM-16000; family Inquilinaceae; genus Inquilinus. Next base: position 3,134 of record NZ_JBCNNF010000255.1, on the reverse strand, counting down.
CGAGGCCGAGGGCTATCCCGGCCTGGTCGTGCACGGGCCGCTGCAGGCGACGCTGCTGTGCCATTTCGCGGCCGCGATCCGGGGCACGCCGCCGGCACGCTTCGTCTTCCGCAGCCATTCGACGCTGTTCGACGGCGATGCGGTCGCGTTGCATGCCGGGGAGGCCGAAGGCGAAGCGCTCCGGCTGTGGACGGCGCGCGAGAGCGGGCCGGTGGCCATGGCGGCCGAGGCCTTCTGGGACTGATCGCCCGCTGCGTCAGAAACCAAACGGTCTCTCAGAAGCCGACGCCGCCATTGACCTGCAGGATCTCGCCGGCCAGGAAGGAGGCGCGGTCGGAGGCCAGGTACAGCACCGCCTCGGCCACGTCCTCCGGCCTGCCCTCGCGGCGCAGCGGCGTCCGCTCGACCGCCGCGGCCCGGCCCTCCGGCGTGTTGAAGACGTCGTGGAAGCGGGTGCCGATCAGCCCGGGTGCAACACCGTTCACCCGGATGCCGAGCGGCCCGACCTCCTTCGCCAGGCTGCGGGTGAAGGTGGCGACCGCGCCCTTGGTGGCGGCGTAATGCGCGGCGCCGAAGCCGCCGCCGTCGAAGGCGGCCAGCGACGACATGGTGACGATGGAGCCGCGGCGCCGCGGCTCCATCGATCGCAGCGCCGCCTGGCAGCACAGGAAGGTGCTGGTCAGGTTGACCGCGATCGCCTGCTCCCACAGCTCCAGCGAGGTGTCGACGCAGCGGCTGCGCTGCAGCAGGCCGCCGGCATTGGCGAACAGCACATCGACCAGCCCGAACTCGCGCTCGATATGGGCGAAGACCTCCGCCACCACCTCCGGCCGGGTCAGGTCGGCCGGCAGCGCCAGGGCGCCCAGTTCCGCCGATAGGGCCTCAGCCTCGTCCCGGCTGGTGGCATAGGTGAAGGCGACCCGGGCGCCCTCCCTGGCGAAGGCGCGGGTGGCGGCCGCGCCGATGCCCGAGGCCCCGCCGGTGACGAGCACGACCTTGTCCTGGAAGCTCATGGGAATTCCTTTCGCTGGGCGATATGGAGGCCGGGATAAGGGCGTTTCCATGCCTGAACCGTCATTGCGAGGAGGCGAAGCCGACGAAGCAATCTAGGGGCCGGCTCGCATTGGCCCCTGGATTGCTTCGCTGCGCTCGCAATGACGGTTCTGTCCGGACCTGGCGGTTCCTAAGCCATCGTGGCAAGCATCGCCGGGGTCACCCGGTGGCGCAGCGGCTCGCCGGCCAGGAAGCGGCGGATCTCGTCGACCGTGGTTGCGCCCTGGCGCTTGTGCGAATCCGCGCTGTGGCCGGCGGCGTGCGGCGACAGCACGACATTCGGCAAGCTGCGGAACGGGCTGTCGGCCGGCAGCGGCTCCTGGTCGAAGACGTCGAGCGCGGCGGTGAAGCGGCCGGTGCGCAGCGCCGCCAGCAGCGCCGCCTCGTCGACCAGCGACGGGCGGGCGGTGTTGATGAACAAGCAGCCGTCGCGCAGCCGCGCCAACTGGGGCGCGCCGATCATGTGCCGCGTCTCCGGCAATGCCGGGGCGTGCAGCGAGACGATGTCGCTGCCGGCCAGCACCTCGTCCAGGCCGGCGCGCTCGACCCCGAGTTCGGCCGCCTTCTCGGCGGTCAGGTAGGGGTCGGAGACCAGCAGGCGGCAGCCGAAGGCGCGGAACAGGCCTATCACCAGCCGGCCGACATAGCCGGCGCCGACGAGGCCGACCGTCTGCGCCCCGAGCAGCCGGCCGAGATGGCGCTGGCGCAGGTCGAGCCAGCCTTCGCCGGCCTTCATCCCGGCATCGTGCCTGTGCGGCTCGCGCAGGATCGACAGGGTCTGGGCGATCACGAACTCGGCCACCGATTCCGCGATGTTGACCGCGGCGTGGGAGACCTGGATGCGGCCGCTCTCGATCGCTGCGGCCGGCACCAGGCGGCGGACACTGCCGGCCGAATGGGCGACCAGGACCAGGTCCGGCCGGGCGGCCAGCACCGCGTCGCCGATCGGCGGCGTGCCCCAGCCGGTCAGCGCCGCCACCGCGCCGTCCAGCAGCCGGGGCAGGGTCTCCGCGCTCAGCTCGCCCGGCCCGGGCGCCCGCACCGTGGCGGCGGCGGCCAGCGCCTGCTCCGCGACGGGCGGGATCATCTGCGCCCGCATCTCCGGCGTCAGCAGCAGGGCCACCACCGGCCTGGATCCTGTCGACATCTTCGCGTCCTCCGATGGGGCCGGTCAGCTCCGGCTCGGCTGCAGCATGATCTCGGCGACATGGGCGCGCGGCGGCAGCGCCATGACGAACAGGCAGGCGGCGGCGACATCCTCCGGCTGCAGGGCCTTGCGGCGCGCCTCCGCCGGCACCGGCGCCGGCCGCTTGTCGAGCAGCGGCGTGTCGGTCATGCCAGGCAGGATCACGGTCAGGCGAAGGCCGTTGTCGCGCTCCTCCTCCATCACCGCATGGGACAGGGCCATCACCCCGGCCTTGGTGGCCTGGTAGGCGGCGCCGGAACGGTCGGGCTTCCGCGCCGCGACCGAGGCGATGTGGATGATCAGGCCCTGCCGGCGATCGCGCATGCCGGGCACCACGGCGCGGGTCAGGTTGAAGGCGGCGTTGAGGTTGGCATCGACCATCCCCGCCCAGCTGTCCGGCGTCAGCTCGCCGAAGCCGCGCTTGACGATGTTGGTGCCGACCGAGTTGACGACGATGTCGATCGCCCCGGCATGGGACGCCAGCGCCGCCTCCAGCCCCGCCGCGTCGGCGGCGTCGGCGGCGATCACCACGGCCGGCCGGTCCGGCGCGATGTCGCGGATCTCGGCCGCCACCGCATCCAGCTTTGCCCGGTCGCGGCCGAGCAGCAGCAGCGAGCCGCCTTCCCGTGCGGCGGCCAGCGCCGTGGCCCGCCCCATGCCGCTGCCGGCGCCGGCGACCAGGATCGTCCGGCCGGAAACCACACCCGCCATCGTCACACTCCCTGCTTGGGCGGCGCCGTCGAGGCCCGCACGATCAGCTGGGGCATGGCGCTGACATGCGCCTCCTGCCCCGCATCGGTGCCCTCGAGCACCCGGATCAGCGCGCCGACCGAGCAGAACATCAAAACCACGCCTAAAGCGCTGGATGCGATGATCACTCCTAAAGCCGCCCAGC
>NZ_JBCNNF010000254.1:0-10097 GCF_039594555.1 Inquilinus sp. | reverse complement strand
CGGGGAGTCACGGAGGCCACCATGAAGCACCGCAAGGGTCCGTTCAGCGAGGACCTTCGCGCCGTGTTCGCGATGGCGGGGCGCCTCCCCGGCCCTTTCCGGCCGGCGCCTCCGGGACGGGATCGCCAGAGGCCCCGGTGAGGGAGCGCATCCAGGACAACTGGGATATCGGCATCCGGCTGTCCGACATCTCCTCCGGCACCGCCATCGTGGCGAGATGCGGGAAGTGCAGCCGCAAGCGGCAGCTGGACCGGCGGCGGCTGATCCAGCGCTTCGGCCGGGACGCCAGGCTGCTGCGGCTGGAGCTGGCCCTGCGCTGCACCGGCTGCGGGTCGGAGACCGCCTGCCGGATCGAATTGCAGGCGGCACGGCGGGACTGACGGCAGAACCAATCCTCCGCTCGCCCCGTTGACCAGGAGAACCCGCCAAGCGAGGTCGGCCCATGAGCCGTTCCGGACTCCTGCTGCGCCGCCTGATCACGGCCCTGTCGCTGGCCGCGGCGCTCGGCTTCGGCCTGGAGCCGGTGGCGGCGCTGGCCTCGAATGCCGGGCTTGAGGGCGACCCCTGCCTGACTGTGCCCGCATCCCAGCACCCGACGGGCGCCGGCCAGCATGGCGGCGCCCATTCCACATCCTGCTGCGGCATGCTCTGCGTCCCGGCCCTGGCCGCCGACGGCGCCACGGTGCCGCCGCCGGACCACGTGCCGAGCCGGGCCATTCATCCGGCCGACACGTCGGAGAACGGCATCGAGCTCGACGGCCCCAGCCCGCCTCCACGACCCTGATCGCTCCCCATTCACCCGACACCCACCAGCCACGGAGCGATTCCATGCATACCTTTTCCGCCGAAATGCGCGCCTGCATCGAGGACTGCACCCGCTGCCACCAGGCCTGCTTGTCGACTGCGATGTCGCATTGCCTGGAGGCGGGCGGCCCGCATGTCGAGCCCAGGCATTTCCGGCTGATGATCGCCTGTGCCGAGATCTGCCGTGCCGCGGCCGACATCATGCTGATCGGGACCGAGCATCACCGGCGCGTCTGCGCCGCCTGTGCCGAGATCTGCGACGCCTGCGCCGCGGATTGCGAGCGCATCGGCGACATGCAGGACTGCGTCGACGCCTGCCGGCGCTGCGCCCGATCCTGCCACGCCATGGCGGCCTGAGCGCCGGAAGCCCAGGACGTCATGATGAACAGGCACGGCATGCTCGCGGCCGTGGCGACCCTGCTGATCGCGGTCGCCGGCGGCCCCGCCATAGGCCAGAACGCGTCGTCCGGACACGGCGCCGGCGCGTCGACGGCCTATATGGACGCGATGTCCTCCATGAACCGGACCATGGCCGGGATGCGGATGACGCCGATATCGACTTCGCCCAGATGATGATCCTGCATCACCAGAGCGCCGTCGACATGGCCGAGGCCTATCTACGGCACGGGACCGACCCTCAACTGCGGGCCCTTTCGCAGCAGGTCGTCACGTCCCAGCGCGAGGAGATCGGGACGCTGCAGGCCTGGCTGGCGAAGCATCGCAAGCCATAGCCGGACGCGCTGCGGTGCGGATGGCGGGGAGACCCACGATACGCACCCAACCCTCGGCAGGACCGGGGATCTTGATCGCTCACCGGGTCGCTCTTGCAGCGGCTCGGCTCATCGAGGTCCCCGGTCCATCGCCCGAACCATGAACTGAACGACATGCGCCTCGAGCCGCGTGCCTCGACAGATCAACATGGGGCCGGACGGACACCTCTGTCCCTCCGACCAGGCCGCCCGGCCGGCCCCATGCGGAGAACCGGCGGCCGTGTTGCGGAGCGGCCGCCGTTCCCGAAGCAAGCGTATCCGGTGGGGGGCAGCGCAACCCAGACGGCCTTCCGGATAAGCCCGCTACGGCCTTTGCCCAGGAGCGGAGCGAGCATCGTGCCCCGAAGGCGCGTCCGCTCCCAGGCGGGTTCGGCTCTGCCCAATGGTCACAGGACCGGACAGGCGCCCCCTTGGAGGACGAGGCTACCTGTCCGGCCCATGTTTCGGAGCTGAGGGCCTTTGGCGGGGGGGGCCGGCTCACCTCATTCCTGGAGACAGAATAGGCCCGCCGCCCGGCACCGCCCAGCTCGCCTTCCGTCGATAGCCGGCTGTTCGGGAGAGTGATGCCGGTCCATCGGTCGGTGGACGGCCTACCACTCCGAGGGTTGATGGTGCGGACGGCGGGACTCGAACCCGCACTCCCGAAGGACGCAGATTTTAAGTCTGCTGTGTCTACCGGTTTCACCACGTCCGCGTTGACGGCCTCTATCGCCCGGCCCCGGCCGCCGCGCAAGCGCCTTGCGCAACGGCGGCCGGGGCCTCATGTCCTGGCCATGGACGATTTCGACTGGATCCGCCTGGCCTGGCTGGTCGCCGCCCTGATCCTGGTGGCGCCGGCCGCGCTGCGCCGCGGCTGGGGCGGGCGCGGCCTGGTCTACGCCGCCGCCTGGCTCGGCATCGCGCTGCTGATTGGCCTGGCCTATTCGGCCTTCTCCGGGTCCAGCTTCTCCGGCTCCGCCCCGGCGGTGCCGCCGAGCGAGACCACCAGGACCCGCACCGCCTCGGTGGCGGCGGACAGCCTGGCGGCGTCGGTGCCGCGCAGCACCAGGCTGGTGCCGAACTTGCCGGCCCGGAAATACGGGTAGCTGCCGACCGACAGCTCCGGATACTCGGCGGCGATGGCGCCGAGTCCGGCGGCGATCACCCCCTCGCCCAGGTCGCAGGTCACGGTGCGGCTCAGCACCTTGTCGCCGCCGGCCAGCGTCGGGGCGATGCCGTCGAACATCGCCTGCATGATCCGCGGCACCCCGGCCATGACATGGACGTTGCCGATGCGGAAGCCCGGCGCGGCGCTGACCGGGTTGTCGATCAGCGTGCCGCCCTCCGGCACATTCGCCATGCGCAGCCGCGCCTCGTTCAGCTGGCCGGGCTCGTAATGCGCCTCCAGCCGCCGCACCGCCTCCGGGTGGCGCAGCAGGGGCACGCCGAACGCTTGGGCGATGCATTCGGCGGTGATGTCGTCATGCGTCGGCCCGATGCCGCCGGTGGTGAAGACATAGTCGTATCGCGCCCGCAGCGCGTTGACCGCGGCCACGATCTCCTCCGGCACGTCCGGCACCACCCGCGCCTCGCGCAGGCGGATGCCGAGACCGGTCAGCCGCTCGGCCAGGAAGCCCATATTGGCGTCCTTGGTGCGGCCGGAGAGGATCTCGTCGCCGATCACCAGAACGGCGGCGGTCACGATGCGCGTGTCGGTCATGGTTCTGTCCCGGGGCTGGAATCCGGGCGATGCTATCGCCCGGACGCGCCGCGAGACAGGCGGAAAATGCTCAGCGGTAGCCGGTGGCGTCGGCCAGCTTGCCGGCATCCTGGACCTCGACGATGTAGCGCCAGGCGTCGGGCTGCGACCCGTCGAGATCGGTGAAGCCATACACCTTCGCCAGTTGGCCGCTGGACAGGGACTGGCCGTTCCACCGCGCCCGCTCCGGGTCGGCCGCCAGCGCCGCCACGGCGCGGCCGGTGAAGCGCGGCGTCTCCGAGATGATGAAATGCGGCTGGGCCTTCGTGGCGTCGCGCCAGTTGTCCTCGGTGACCTGGTAGGCCTCCAGCATCATCTCCGACCGCATCCACCCCGGCGTCAGCGACACCGAGGTGGCGCCGTGCGGCGCCAGGTCCCTGGCATGGGCCCAAGCCATCCGGTTCACCGAGACCTTGGCGAGGTCGTAGAAGGGCGACAGCCGGTAGTGGTCGGCGTTGTACTCGGCCGTGCCGTCGGTGACCTCGACCAGCAGGCCGCCCGGGCGCTCGATCAGCAGCGGCAGGGCGTGGTGCGCGGTGATCAGATGGGTGTGCACGCCGAGCTGCAGCAGGCGCAACCCTCTCTGCAGGTCGTGCTCCCACACCGACTTGTTCCACTCGAACAGCGTCTCGCCGCCCCACACGTCGTTCACCAGGATGTCGAGCCGTCCCTGCTCCGCCCGGATGCGGGCGACCAGCCGCTCCACCTGCTCTGGCACCAGATGGTCGGTCTGCACCGCGATGCCGCGGCCGCCGGCGGCCGAGACCAGCTCCGCCGTCTCCTCGATCGTCTCCGGCCGCTGATACTCCGAGGGCCGGCCGCGGATGCTGCGGCCGGTGACGTAGACGGTGGCGCCGGCCGCCCCGAGCTCGACCGCGATCCCCCGCCCGCATCCGCGGGTTGCGCCCGCGACCAAAGCGACCTTTCCGTCCAGCGGCAGCGGCATCCGATCCTCCTCGACTTGCATGTTTTATAAATGATCATTCACTTATAAATCGGAGTCAAGCCGGCCTTGCCCTTCGCAATGGCTCGACACCCTCTGCATGCCTCTCCTGCGGCGCCGGCCCTCGGCGCCCGGCCGAGTCGGCCCCATATCCCGCCGGGTGGCGACCGCGCGGCGGCGGTGCTATAGGCTAGTGGTGATGCGAGACAGGACGGAAAGCGTGACCGAGGTGGAACCCCAGACCCGCGAGGAAGGCCACATCCCCCTGCATGGCGAGGCCGATTTCGCGGCGATGCGGCGTGCCGGCCGGCTGGCGGCCGAGACCCTCGACTTCATCGCCCCCCATGTGCAGCCCGGCATCACCACCGACGAGCTGGACAGGCTGTGCGACGGCTTCATGCGCGACCACGGCGCGGTGCCGGCTACGCTGGGCTATCGCGGCTATCCGAAGTCGAGCTGCATCTCGCTGAACCATGTCGTCTGCCACGGCATCCCGGGCGACCGGAAGCTGGAGAACGGCGACATCCTGAACATCGACGTCACCCCGATCCTGGATGGCTGGTACGGGGATTCGAGCCGCATGTATGTCGCCGGCGACAAGCTGGCGGTGAAGGCCAAGCGGCTGATCGAGGTGACCTACGAGTCGATGATGCGCGGCATCGCCGTGGTCAAGCCCGGCGCCACGCTGGGCGATATCGGCCACGCCATCCAGGCCTATGCCGAGGGCCACCGCTTCTCGGTGGTGCGCGACTTCTGCGGCCACGGCGTCGGCAAGGTGTTCCACGCCCCGCCCAGCATCCTGCATTACGGCCGGCGCGGCGACGGGCTGGTGCTGCGCGAAGGCATGATCTTCACCATCGAGCCGATGATCAACGCCGGCCACTGGGCGGTGAAGATCCTGTCCGACGGCTGGACCGCGGTGACCCGCGACCGCAGCCTGTCGGCCCAGTTCGAGCACACGGTCGGCGTCACCAAGGACGGGGTGGAGATTTTCACCCTCTCCCCTGCCGGCCACACCCAGCCGCCTTATTCCCTCTCGTAGCCGGGGCATCGTGACTGAAGCGCCGGAGGCGACGGACCCGGTTCCCACCTATACCGGCCATCGCGACCGGCTGCGGCAGCGTTTCCTGACTGCCGGCGCCGCCGCCCTGGCGGATTACGAGATCCTGGAGTTGCTGCTGTTCGCGGCGATCCCGCGGCGCGACACCAAGCCCCTGGCCAAGCAGCTGATCGCCACCTTCGGCAGCCTGGGCGCGGTGCTGGCCGCCAGCCCGGCGCAGCTGGCCCAGCGCGGCGGCCTGAGCGATATCAGCGTCGCCCTGCTGAAGGTGGTGCAGGCGGCGGCCGAGCGGATGCTGAAGGAGCAGGTGGTCGACCGGCCGGTGATCGGGTCCTGGCAGGCGCTGCTGGACTATCTCGGCGTCGCCATGAAGTTCGGCGGCACCGAGCAGGTGCGCCTCCTGTATCTCGACCGCAAGAACGCGCTGCTGGCCGACGACGCCGTGGCCCAGGGCACGGTCGACCAGGCGCCGGTCTACCCGCGCGAGGTGGCGCGGCGGGCGCTGGAGCTGGGCGCCAGCGCCTTGATTTTAGTGCATAACCACCCCTCAGGCGACCCCACACCATCCCGCGCGGACATCGAGATGACCAAGGCCGTGGCCCGGGCGCTGGAGACGGTCGGCGTCGCCCTGCACGACCATGTCATCGTCGGCCGCAAGGGCCATTCCAGCTTCCGGAGCCTCGGGCTGATCTGACGGCGCTCAGGCCGGGACCGGCGCGTCCCCCCGCACCAGGCCTTCGCGCTTCAGCTCGGCCCAGAACTCGGCCGGGATCGGCGTGGCGATCAGGGCATGGTTGCGCTCGACCTCTTCCGGCTTCACCGCGCCCGGGATCATCGAGGCGACCACCGGATGGGCCAGCGGGAACTGGATCGCCGCGGCCGGCAGCGGCACGCCGTGGCGGCGGCACACCGCCTCGATCCGGCTGACCCGCTCCAGGATCTCCGGTGGCGCGTCCTTGTAGTTGTACTTAGCGCCGGGCACGGCGCCGGTGGCCAGGATGCCGGAATTGTACGGCCCGCCCAGCATGATGCCGATGTTGCGGCGCTGGCACAGCGGCAGAAAGTCGTCGAGCGCCGTCTGCTCCAGGAGCGTGTAGCGGCCGGCCAGCAGGAAGCAGTCGAAATCGCCGCCCTCGGCGAAGCGCATGCAGGATTCGACCTCGTTGACGCCGACGCCGATCGCCTTGACCACGCCTTCCTCGCGCAGCTTCAGCAGCGCCTTGTAGGCGCCGGCCAAGGCCTCCTGCAGCCGCTGCTCATAGGCCGGGCGCGAGCCGTGGGTCCAGATGTCGACGTCGTGGATCAGCAGGATGTCGACATGGGGGATGCCCAGGCGCATCAGGCTCTGCTCGAAGGCGCGCATGGCGCCGTCATAGCTGTAGTCGAACACCGGGTCGAATTCGAGCCCGCCGGCCCAGCCGCCATGATCCACGGCCTTGCCGCGCTTCGGCGCCTCGAACACCCGGCCGACCTTGGTCGACAGCACATAGGAGTCGCGCGGCCGCTGCCGCAGCACCTGGCCGAAGCGGTGCTCGGACAGGCCGTAGCCGTAGAGCGGCGAGGTATCGACCAGGGTGACGCCGAGCTCCAGCGCCCGCGCCATGGTCCGGGTCGCCTGGCCGTCCGGCAGCTTCTGGTAGAAGTCGCCGAGCGGCGCCCCGCCGAAGCCGAGCTGGGTGACGGGAACGCCGCTCTTGCCGAGCGGACGGGTCGCGATCGGGTCCATGGGCAGGCGGTCCTCTCCTGAAGCGTCTTGGGCTCAGCCGAGCCGGTAGAAGGCGATGGCGGTGTCGCGATAGAGCTGCCGCAGCTGCGCCTCCGACGCGTCCGAGAGGATGGCGTCCAGCGTCTCGACCCAGCGGCGATAGCTGGAGGCCAGCTCGCAGACAGGCCAGTCGCTGCCGAACATGGTGCGGTCGAAGCCGAAGCAGTCAATCGTATGACATATGTACGGCTCGATCTGCTCCCGGGTCCAGCCCCCATGATCGGCTTCGGTGACCACGCCCGACAGCTTGCACCAGACATTGGGCAGCGCCGCCAGCGCCCGCATGTGATCGCGCCAGGGCTGGTCAAGCCCGTCGCGGATCCCCGGCTTGCCGATATGGTCGAGGACGAAGCGGATCTCCGGGCAGCGCCGCACCAGCTCGATCGCGCTCTCGAATTGCGGGTGGAAGATGCACAGGTCGAAGGACAGGTCGTATTCGGACAGGAGCTGCACGCCCTCGACGAAGCCGGGCCGGATGCAGAAATCCACCGCCTCGCCCTGGATCAGCCGGCGGATGCCGCGCAGCTTCGGCGTGGCGGCGTGCAGCGCGTCCAGCTCGGTCCGCACCGCCTGGCCGTCCTCGATCGCCGCGGAGGCGACCAGGGCGCCGAGCCGGGGGTCGGCCAGCGCGCCGACCCAGCGCGCCTCCTCCACCCGCTGGGCGGGGACGACGTCGACTTCGACGAAGACGTAGTTCTCGATCGCCACGCCGTCGCGTTGTTGGTCGTAAACGTCCGGCAGGTGGCGCGATTTCAGGGACGGAGCCTGGTCCATCCAGGGATAGGACAATATGGCTGGATCATAAATATGGACGTGGCTGTCCACGATCGGAAAACCGGGCACGTGAGGCCTCCACGAATGGGTTTTTCGCAACTTTAGTCTAAAAGGCGGCCGATGCCATCAGGCCCGTTGCGCGCCGTCAAGAAGATCCTCAAGCCCGCCGATGTCGGGCAGGCAGAGATCGGCCAGACCGGCCAGGGTCTCGACGGTACCGGTGCCGCTGAGCACGCCGACGCACAGGCCGCAGCCGGCGGCCCGGCCCATCGCCATGTCGTGCCGGTTGTCGCCCACCATCAGCACCGCGCCGGGCGGCAGGCCGGTGGCGTCGCAGAAGCCGTAGACCATGCCCGGATTCGGCTTGTGGCCATGACCGCTGTCATATCCGGCGATGAAATCGACCAGATCGATCAGATCGAACATCGCCAGCGTGGCGCGGATCGCCGCCTCGCCGTCGCTGGAGGCGACGCCGAGCTTCAGCCCGCGGCCGCGCAGCCGCCGGAACAGCCCGGCCGGGTCGGCGACGGTCGGGCGGATCGGCGCGGTGGTGGCGGTGCGGAAGATGCGGTCGATCTCCGGCACCAGCAGGTCGAGCCCATAGGGGCTGCCGGCGGCCACAAACGCGGCGGCGATCTCCGGCGTCGCCCCGGCGGCAAACAGGCTGTCGGCCCGCACGATGCCGGTGTGCGGGTCGGCGCCGCCGGCCTCCAGCAGCCGCCGCGCCAGCTCCGGGTCGCCGGCCGCGGCGAACATCGCCGCCTCGCGGTTCAGCGGCCGCCAGGTCGCCTCATAATCGATCAGCGTGCCGTCCTTGTCGAACAGGATGCCGCGGATATCGGCCGCACTCATCGCTCATCCCCCTCGAAATAGCCGCCTTCCAGAGTGATGTGGCTCAGCACGCGATCCTCGTGCCGCATGCGCCAGGACAGGAGCTTCTGGGCATAGGCCAGCATCTCCGCGGCATAGGCGGGGTCGCCGCTGCGGTCCTCGAACTCGCCGGGGTCGCGCTCCAGGTCGAAGAACAGCGGCGGCAGCGCGGTGCAGTGGACGTATTTGCGCCGGGCGTCGCGGAGCACCTGGACGCCGCATTCGTCGGAGTGCAGCCGGGCGGCGCCGACCCGCTCGCGCACATTGCCGAAGTCGTAGAACCAGTGCGCCGCGTCGCGCCAATCCTCCGGCCGTTCGCCGCGGCAGAAGGGCAGCAGCGAGCGGCCGTCGCATTGCCGCGGCACCGGCAGGCCGAGCCAGCGGAGGATGGTGGGCAGGATGTCGACCGATTCGGTGAAATCCTCGACCTGCCGGCCGCGGCCGGCATCCGCCTCCGGCCGCGGGTCGCGGATGATCAGCGGGATATGGGCCGACTGGTCGAAATAGCCGAGCTTGCCGAACAGGTAGTGGTCGCCGAGCTGCTCGCCATGGTCGGAGGTGAAGACGATCAGCGTGTCGTCCCACTGGCCGCTGGCCCTGAGGAAGTCGAACACCCGGCCGAGATGGTGGTCGACCTCCGACGCCAGGCCGTAATAGGCGGCGCGCACCGCGGCGACGCCGGCATCGTCCAGCGCCGCGGCCGGCCCCTCGGCATGGTTCAGGAACTTGTCGAGCCGCACCGCCCGGTGCAGCCCGGCCAGCAGCGGATGCTGCGCCCCCTCGGCGGCTGCGGACGGCCCACGCAGCGGCGCCGGCACGGAAGCCGGGTCATAGGCCAGGTGCCAGGGCGCGGGCGCGGCGAAGGGCGGGTGCGGGCAGATATAGGTCAGGTGCACGAACCAGGGCCGGCCCTGCAGCACCGCCAGGTGGCGCAGCACCTGGTCGGTCATGAAGGCGGTCTCGCTTTCCTCCGCCCGGATCCGGGTCGGTCCGAAGCCGCCCGGCGCCGCCTCGGCCGACGGGTCGGGGTCGTAGAGCGGGTCCCGCCCCTCCCCCGGCTCAGCCACGTCATAGCCCTTGGCGATCAGGTCGGCGATCCAGGCGCGGCTGGATTCGGACAGGTTCAGCACCGGGGTGAAGCCCGGCGCCACGCCTTCGTAGCTGTGCCGCGCCGGGTCGTCCGGCGCGCGGCCGCGCGGGTCCAGCGAGGTGTCGGTGTAGCCGAACAGCAGCGGGTCCCACCCGCCGCGCCGCACCTCCAGCGCCAGGTTGGTGTGGCGGGCGTCGAGCGGCATGCCGTTGCGGACGCTGCGATGGGTGTGCGGGTACAGGCCGGTCAGCAGCGAGGCGCGGGACGGGCCGCAGGGATAGGC
>NZ_JBCNNF010000253.1:0-10170 GCF_039594555.1 Inquilinus sp. | reverse complement strand
ATCTCGACATCGGCGGCGGCACTGCGGCGGCCTCCGGCACGCGCAAGAACGTCGCCGCCGGCAACGGCGCCCTGACCGAGCGCGGCCTGGCCATCGCCGAGGAGGTGAAGGCGGTGGCGGCGGAGATCGGCAAGACCCCGGCCCAGGTGGCCATCGCCTGGACCCTGCTGAACCCGGCGGTGACCGCGCCGATCATCGGGGCGCGCACCGTGGCGCAGCTGGAGGACAATCTCGGCGCCCTCGACGTGGTGCTGTCGGACGGGCAGCGGGCGCGGCTGGAGGCGGCGAGCGCGATCGAGCCCGGCTTCCCGCACGAATTCCTGGCCCGGCCGATGACCCGCAACGTCATGTTCGGCGGCGTCCGCATCGCGCCGCGGGGATAGACGGGCCTGGTCTGGCGGCCCGGCGAGGCTGGACAAAACTCGCCGGGCGCTCCCGACCCGAGACCGCTGTCACCAAACTGCATAAGCTTCCGGGTACACGGGGTGTGGATCAGGAGGCAGCGACATGACTGAGCTGAAAGACACCGGGACCCGCAGCTGGCTCGAGATCGAGCTCGAGGACGACATGGACGAGGAGCTCGAGCAGGCGGTCGACGACGCCCGCGTCCCGCCCGAGCTGCGCGCCCTGCTCGAGAAGCGGCAGAAGAACACCCTCGACCGCCACACCTATTTCAGCGAGCTGCTGCGCCTCCAGGGCGAGCTGGTGAAGCTGCAGGACTGGGTCCGCTACAAGGGCCTCAAGATGGTGGTGCTGTTCGAGGGCCGCGACAGCGCCGGCAAGGGCGGCGCCATCAAGCGCATCACCCAGCGCGTCAATCCCCGCACCTGCCGGGTGGTGGCGCTGCCGGCCCCGTCCGACCGCGAGAAGACCCAGTGGTACTTCCAGCGCTACGTGCCGCATCTGCCGGCGGCGGGCGAGATCGTGCTGTTCGACCGCAGCTGGTACAACCGCGCCGGCGTCGAGCGCGTCATGGGCTTCGCCAGTGAAGGCCAGGTCGAGGACTTCTTCCGCGACGTGCCGGAGTTCGAGCGCATGCTGGTGCGCTCCGGCATCATCCTGGTGAAGTATTGGTTCTCGATCACCGACGAGGAGCAGCAGCTGCGCTTCCTGATGCGCATCCACGACCCGATCAAACAGTGGAAGCTCTCGCCGATGGACCTGCAGTCCCGCGTGCGGTGGGAGCAGTACACCAAGGCCAAGGAGGAGATGTTCGAGCGCACCAGCATCCCCGAGGCGCCCTGGCACATTGTGGAAGGCAACGACAAGAAGCGGGCGCGCCTGAACTGCATCTCGCACCTGCTCTCGATCGTCCCCTATGAGGAGGTGCCGCACGAGGAGATCGCGCTGCCGGAGCGGGTGTTCGACCCGAATTACGAGCGCCGGACGCTGCCGGCCGAGCTCTACGTGCCCCAGCGCTACTGAGGGCCGCAGCCGGGCGCGGCGGCCCCGCGCCCGGGTCGCCCGGCGACCTATGCCAAGCGCGAGGATGACCTATCCTTCGGTGTGCGGGATTGTCGGTCGGCACGATTGCCGGGACAGCCCGGCCTCCGCGATCCTTCCCCTCACAGTCAGGCACCGGCCAGCGGCCTGTCATTGGTGAGAGGTGAAGCCATGAAGATCGTCGTCATCGGCGGCAGCGGCCTGATCGGGTCCCGCGTCGTTGCCCTCCTGCGCGCATCGGGGCATGACGTCCTCGCCGCCTCCCCGAGCACGGGCGTCAACACCCTGACCGGGGAGGGGCTGGCCCAGGCCCTGGCCGGCGCCGAGGTGGTGGTCGACGTCGCCAACTCGCCCTCCTTCGAGCCCAAGGCGGTGCTCGCCTTCTTCGAGACGGCAGGCCACAACCTGCTCTCCGCCGAACGCAAGGCCGGCATCCGCCACCATGTGGCGCTGTCGATCGTCGGCACCGACCGGATGCCGGACAACGGCTATTTCCAGGCCAAGGTGGCGCAGGAGACGCTGATCAAGGCGTCCGGCGTGCCCTACACCATCGTGCGCGCCACCCAGTTCATGGAGTTCCTCGGCGCCATCGCCGATTCGGGCGCCGTGGACGGGACGGTCCGCCTCCCGGGCGGCCTGTTCCAGCCGATCGCCGCCGAAGATGTCGCCGCGCTGGTGGCCGAGGCCGCGGCGGCGCCGCCGCGGGGCGGCAGCTTCGACATCGCCGGCCCCGACCGGGCGCCCTTCGACCGCATCATCGCCCGCTATCTCGATGCCATGGGCGACCCCCGGCCCGTCGTCAGGGACGACACGGCCCGCTATTTCGGCGGCACGGTCGCGGAGACCTCGCTGGTCCCGCTCGGCGAGGCCCGGATCGGGCGCATCTCGCTCGATTCCTGGCTGCGCGACCATCGCCCCGCCTGACACCGACACCGTCAAGGACATCCCGCCATGAAGCGCGCCATCCTCGCGGCCCTGCTCGTCGCCGCCTCCGCCGGCCCGGCCTTCGCCGAGGCCTCCGGCTCCAAGAACGCCCGGGTCACGCTGGTCTATGAGCACGCCCTGCCGGACGTGCCCGGGAAGAGCGTGAAGGGGGTTCTCGTCGAATACGGTCCGGGCGGCTATTCGCCCGCGCACACCCACCCCAAATCGGCCCTGATCTACGCCACGGTGCTGGAAGGCGCCGTCAGGATGCAGATCAACCAGGGGCCGGTGCGCACCTTCAAGGCCGGCGAGAACTTCACCGAGATGCCCGGCGACCACCACGCCATCAGCGCCAATGCCAGCGAGACGGAGCCTGCGAAGCTGCTGGCGGTGTTCGTCGTCAACACCGACGAGACCGTGCTGGTGACGCCGGACCAGAAGTGATCCCGGCCCTCAGGCGGCCTGTGCCACGACCAGGGACTGCGGCGAGGGCGCCAGCGGCGTGACATCCGGTTTGCCGAACCCGGCCTCGGCCAGCATCCGCGTCAGGGCGCTGGCCGGGTAGGCATTTGCGAACATTGACCCGTCATGGCGAGCCCCGAAGGGGCGTGGCCATTCAGCGGCACAGGCCCTCTGGATGGCCACATCGCTGCGCTCCTCGCCATGACGAGGACGAGACCAAGAGCCGACCTCAAAGCCGGCTAATGTGAGTTGCGGGCCGTGCGGGCGCGCGGCCCGCCAGCGGATCAGGCCGCTTCGCGCCGCCCGAGCCAGAGGTCGAGATCGGCCAGGGCCCGCTCGCTGTACAGGCTCTTGCGGTCGCGGCCCTTGACCTTCTTCTGGCCCGGCTGCCGCTCCGGGATCTCCGGCGGCGGAAACAGGCCGAAATTGACGTTCATCGGCTGGAAGGTCTCGGCCTCGCCGCCGCCGGTGATGTGGCTCAGCAGGGCGCCCAGCGCGGTGGTGACGGGGGGCGGCACGATGGCTTGGCCCAGCCGCTCCGCCGCCGCCATCCGCCCGGCCAGCAGGCCGATCGCGGCGCTCTCGACATAGCCCTCGACGCCGGTGACCTGGCCGGCGAAGCGCAGCCGCGGCATCGCCTTCAGCCGCAGCGCCGGGTCCAGCACCCGCGGGCTGTTGATGAAGGTGTTGCGGTGCAGCCCGCCCAGCCGCGCGAATTCGGCGTTCTGCAGGCCCGGGATCATGCGGAACACCCGCACCTGCTCGGCATATTTCATCTTGGTCTGGAAGCCGACCATGTTGAACAGCGTGCCCAGCGCATTGTCCTGGCGCAGCTGCACCACGGCCCAGGGCCGGCGCTCGCCGTGCGGGTTGGTCAGGCCGACCGGCTTCATCGGGCCCCAGCGCAGCGTGTCCGGCCCGCGCTCCGCCATCACCTCGATCGGCAGGCAGCCGTCGAAATAGGGCGTGTCCTTCTCCCAGTCCTTGAACTCGGTCTTCGGCGCGGCCAGCAGCTCGCGGATGAAGGCCTCGTACTCCTCCTTCGACATCGGGCAGTTGATGTAGTCCTTGCCGGTGCCGCCGGGGCCGGGCTTGTCGTAGCGCGACTGGAACCAGGCCGTCTCGAAGTCGATCGACTCGCGATGCACGATCGGGGCGATGGCGTCGAAGAAGGCCAGCTCGGCCTCGCCGGTCAGGCCGCGCACCGCCTCGGCCAGGGAAGGGGAGGTGAGGGGGCCGGTGGCGATGATGACGCTGTCCCAGGCATCGGGCGGTAGGCCGGCGACCTCGCCGCGCTCCACCGTCACCAGCGGGTGGTTCGCCAGCTCGGCGGTGACGCCGGCGGAAAAGCCGTCGCGGTCGACCGCCAGCGCGCCGCCGGCCGGCACCTTGTGGGCGTCGGCATGGCGCAGGATCACCGACCCGCAGCGCCGCATCTCCTCATGCAGCAGGCCGACCGCGTTGTACATCGCGTCGTCGGAGCGGAAGGAGTTGGAGCAGACCAGCTCGGCGAAGCCGTCGGTCTGGTGCGCCTCGGTGCCCCGCACCGGGCGCATCTCGTGCAGCACCACCGGCACGCCGGCGGAGACGAGCTGCCAGGTGGCCTCGCTGCCGGCGAGGCCGGCGCCGATGACATGGACTGGGGCGGGCGTGCTCATCGAACCGATCTCCTGCGAAGGGCGTGACAGATACGCCGATCGTTCCGTCCAGGCAACGGGCAGGCGCCTTTGTCATGCCACGCTGCAGCATGTATCTAGGACAATGTGCGCATGGACGGGGAGGGACATCGCATGGCGTCGAGATGGGCCTGGCTGCTGGCGGCGACGGTGCTGGCGCTTCCTCCTGCTGCGGCGGCGCAGGACGCACCGGCCGGCGCCACCAACGACTCCTGCATCTTCGCCCATGACGGCGAATGCGACGAGGCCAACGGCACCTGCGCCCCGGGCACCGACAGCGCCGATTGCCGGCCGGACGCCAAGGCCGATCCGGCGAACTCCTGCCGCTTCGCCTTCGATAAGAGTTGCGACGAGCCGGGCAAGGGCTCCGGCCTCTGCCCGGCGGGCACGGACACGGCCGACTGCGCCGCGGTTGCCCCGCCCCAGCAGACGCCGGCGAGCCCGCCGGCCCAAGCCGTGCCGCCCGCCGGCCCCGGCGACGACAGCTGCCCCTTCGCCCACGACCGGGAATGCGACGAGCCGGGGATCGGCTCGGGCGCCTGCGCCGCCGGCACCGACACCACCGACTGCAAGGCCAAGGCCGGCGGCGGATCATCGGCTCCGGCGGCCCCGGCCTCGCCCGCGGCGCCGGCCGGGCCGGACAGCTGCCCCTTCGCCCATGACGGCGAATGCGACGAGCCGGGCATCGGCTCCGGCGCCTGCGCCGCGGGGACCGACACCACCGACTGCCAGGCGAAGCAGGGCGCCGCGCCGGCGACACCCGCCGCGCCGGCCAAGCCGGGCTGGGGCGACGACAGCTGCCAGTTTGCCCATGACGGCGAATGCGACGAGCCGGGCCGCGGCACCGGCCTGTGCTCCGCCGGCACCGATGCCAGCGACTGCTCGGCCGCGGATGGTGGCTCTGCCGCCCCGAGCTCCCCCGGCCCGGCGGCCTGCCCCTTCACCGGCGACGGTGAATGCGACGAGCCCGGCAAGGGCTCCGGCCTGTGCTCTCCCGGCACCGATGCGGAGGATTGCCGAGGGAAGTGACGGTCAGGCCGGCCGCCAGTCGATCGTCAGCTCCTCGCGGAAGGCGAAGCGGACGAGGTGGGAGGCGACGACCTCCTCCAGCCTCGCCAGGCCGGCAGCTTCCGGCGCCTCGTTGCGCAGCACCAGCAGGGCCGGCTCGGCCGCCAGGGTGGTGCTGCCCATCTCGAAGGTCAGGCGGCCCTTCTCGGCATCGAAGGTCGCCGGGATGCGGTGGCCGAAATGCTTGCACAGCTGCTGCAGGTACTTGCTGGCATGCTCGGTGGGGATGCTGGCTTCGGAGCTCGGCATGATGTCCTCTTCGATCGGAAGATCCTGAGATGGGGGTGTTGCGAGTGGTTCGCAACTGGTGTCAGGGCATCGCCGTCGCCAGCGCCCGGAAGCCGGCGGTCAGGAAGCGGACCAGATCGGCCATCCGGCCCGGGTCGGCGGAGGTCTCCCGCCCGTCGGACAGCCGCTCCACCCGCCGGTCGGCGATGTGCTTCAGCAGCGCGCCGAGGGCGTATTCATAGCCCCAGACGATGGTGGCGCGGTCGCAGCGCGGCAGGGCGCGCTCCATCGCCGCGATGAAGGCGCGGGCCAGCGGATCGTAATAGGGCTCGATCACCCCCTGTGCCTCCGGTCCCTGGTCCCAGGTGGTGCGGGCGACGAGCAGGGAGAAGGCGGCCCCGCCCTCCGACGCGCGCAGCAGCACCGCCGGTTCGACCCAGGCGCGGACCAGCTCCTCCACCGCATCGGGGTTGGCGGGCGAGCAGTCGACCGCCGCGATGCGCTGCAGCCGCTCGTCGATATAGGCGCGGCGATGCTCGAAGATGGTGCCGAGCAGCTCTTCCTTGCGGCCGAAATAGTATCCGACCAAGGCCAGCGGCACGCCGGCCCGGGCGGCGATGTCGCGCACCGAGACGGCGTGGTAGCCGCGCTCCGCGAACAGCTCCTCGGCGCTCTTCAGAATGTCCAGCCGCCGGTTCGGCGGCGCGGTCTCGCCGGGCGCGATGGCCGAGCGGCGCCGGGTCTTGCCGGCGGCCTTCGCGGAGGGGGGAGCAGGAGGCATTCCGGATCGCCTTGAACGTCTGATCGAATCTTTGTACGATCGTACAAGATCTGCTCCGTGAAGTCATCTGCCGCGACCGTCCGCGCCGCGAAAGGCGGCGTTCGTCCCGGCACGGGGCCAACGACAAATCGACGAGGGAGGACGTGGTCTTGCCACAGGATATGGGTTCGGGTCGGCGGCGCGAGCTGGCGGCCGGCTGGCCGGTGCTGGTCGCCGCCACGCTGGGCTGCGCCATGGGGGCGTCGTCGCTGCCCTTCTACAGCCTCGGCAGTTTCATCGCGCCGCTGCAGCAGGAATTCGGCTGGGCGCGCGGCGACATCACCACCGCCTTCCTGTGCCTGACGCTGGTGCTGGCCGTCATCGCGCCGGGGCTGGGCTGGCTGATCGACCGGTTCGGTCCGCGCGCCGTCGCCCTGGCCGCGATCCCCGGCTTCGCCCTGACGCTCTACCTCCTCAGCCGGTTCGACGGCACGCTGGCCGGCTTCTATCTGTGCTTCGGGCTGGCGGCGCTGCTCGGCGGCGGCACCACGCCGATCCTTTACACCCGCGCGGTGAACGGCCGGTTCGACGCCGCCCGCGGCCTGGCGCTCGGGCTGACCCTGGCCGGGATGGGCGTGATGGCCATTGCCCTGCCGCCGCTGCTGGCGGTGGTGATCGGCGACCATGGCTGGCGCGCCGGCTACCTGATGCTGGCCGGCTTCGCCCTGCTGCCCTGGCCCTTCGTGCTGGCGTCGCTGGGCGGCCGCAGGGCCGCCGGCCCGGTTGCCGCGGCAGAGGCCTGGGGCGTCGAGCGCGGCGTGGCGCTGCGCTCCCGCATCTTCTGGACCATCGCCGTGGGGTTCTGCGCCATCGCCATCGCCGTCTCCGCCCTCACCGTGCACATGGTGCCGCTGCTGCGCGACGCGGGGATGGACCCGCTGCGGGCCGCCGGCGTCGCGTCGCTGACCGGCTTCGGCGTGCTGCTGGGCCGGCTGGTGATCGGCTGGCTGATTGACCAGTTCTTCGCGCCGCGCGTCGCCGCCGCGATCTTCGGTCTTACCGCGATCGGCTGCCTGCTGCTGGCCTATGGCGGCTTCGGCCTGGCCCCGCTGGCGGCCTTCCTGATCGGCTTCTCGCTCGGCGCCGAGGTCGACCTGATCTCCTATCTCACCGCCCGCTATTTCGGCATGCGCCGCTACGGCTTCCTCTACGCCACGATCTACGCCTTCTTCGCCGTCGGCGCGGCGATCGGGCCGCTGGTGGCGGGCCGGATCTACGACGCGACCGGCGGCTACGGCGCCGCGATCTGGACCGTCGTCGCCTGCCTGGTCGGCGGGGCGCTGGCTGCCCTGTCGCTGCCGCGCTTCGACGCGCTGCGGCCGGCCGCGGCGGGCACGATGCCGCAGACCCCGGATCCGCACGGTGGCCCTGCCGCCGCCGTGCTCAGATGACGCCAGAGGATGCCGACATGACCGCTCTCGACGAGACCCACGATCCGCAGCGCCGCAGCTGGGTGGAGTCCGCCAACCGCGACGGAGCCGACTTCCCGGTCCAGAATCTGCCCTTCGGCGTGTTCAGCCCGGCCGGCGGGGCACCGCGCTTCGGCATCGCCATCGGCGACAGCATCCTCGATGTCGTGGCCGCGCGCGACGCCGGGCTGCTGACCGGCGCCGCGGCCGATGCCGCCGACGCGGCCCGCGGCGGATCGCTGAACGCTCTGTTCGCCCTGCCGCCGGGACACCGCACCGAGCTGCGCCGGCAGGTGGCCTCGCTGCTCGACGCCCGCACGACGCCGCGGCCGGAGCTGCTGCATGAGACGGCGGCATGCCGGCTGCATCTGCCGGCCGAGATCCGCAACTACACCGACTTCTTCGCCGGCATTCACCACGCCCGCGCCGCCGGGGCGCTACTGACGCCGGACAACCCGCTGCCGGCCAACTACAAATGGGTGCCGATCGCCTATCACGGCCGCGCCTCCTCGGTCCGCGCCAGCGGCGGCGAAGTGCGGCGGCCGAACGGTCAGCGCCCGCCCCGCAGCGGCGGCGACGGCCGGCCTGGCTTCGGCCCGTCGCAGCGGCTGGACCTCGAACTGGAGATGGGCTTCTACATCGGCCGGGGGAACGACCTCGGCGAGCCGATCCCGGTCGGGGAGGCGGGGGAGCGGATCGTCGGCTTCTGCCTGCTCAACGATTGGTCGGCCCGCGATATCCAGCGCTGGGAGATGACGCCGCTGGGGCCGTTCCTGAGCAAGAGCTTCAGCACCACGGTCTCGCCCTGGGTGGTCACCGCAGATGCGCTGCGGCCGTTCCGGGTGCCGGCGATGGTCCGGCCGGATGGCGACCCGGCGCCGCTGGACTACCTGATGGACAGCTGCGACCAGGAGGCGGGCGGGCTGGACGTCGAGCTGACGGTCCGGCTCTCCACCGCCCGGATGCGGGCGGAAGGGCAAGGGCCGGTCACCATCATCACCTCGAACGCCCGGCACCTCTACTGGACCCCGGCGCAGATGGTGGCGCATCACAGCTCCGGCGGCTGCAACCTGCTGCCGGGGGACCTGCTGGGCACCGGCACCATCTCCGGCCCCACCCGGGCGCAGCTCAGCAGCCTGCTGGAGCTGACCATGGGCGGGCGCGAGCCGGTGACGCTGCCGAATGGCGAGCAGCGCGGCTTCCTGGAGGATGGCGACGAGATCAGCTTCACCGCCCGGTGCCGGCGCGACGGCTTCGCGCCGATCGGCTTCGGCGCCTGCACCGGCACCATCGTTCCCTGACTGCGAGACCGGATATGCCCAAGCTCATCGACATCTCGATCCCGCTCGAGAACGACGTCCCGGCCGACCCGCCGTTCCAGAAGGTCTCGATCACCTATCGCGCCCATGAGGAGACGGCACGCGACCTCGCCGTCGTCTTCCCCGGCCTGAAACCGGAGCAGCTGCCCGACGGCATGGGCTGGGCGGTGGAGACGGTGGCGATCTCGACCCACAACGGCACGCATCTCGACGCGCCCTGGCACTACCACCCGACGATGGATGGCGGAAAGCGCGCCATCACCATCGACGAGGTGCCGCTGGAATGGTGCTTCCAGCCCGGCGTGAAGCTGGATTTCCGGCACCTGCCGGACGGCCACATCGTCACCCCGGCCGAGATCGACGCCGAGCTGGACCGGATCGGCCATGTGCTGAAGCCGCTGGAGATCGTGCTGGTCAACACCGCCGCCGGCGCCCGCTACGGCCAGGCCGACTATGTCGACAGCGGCTGCGGCATGGGCCGCGACGCGACGCTGCACCTGCTGCAACAGGGCGTGCGCCTGGTCGGCACTGATGGCTGGAGCTGGGATGCGCCGTTCAGCCACACGGCGCGGCGGTTCAAGGAGACCGGCGACGCCTCGCTGATCTGGGAGGGCCACAAGGCCGGCCGCGACATCGGCTACTGCCACCTGGAGAAGCTGCACAACCTGGAGGTGCTGCCGCCGACCGGCTTCACCGTCAGCTGCTTCCCGGTGAAGATCCGCGCCGCCTCGGCGGGCTGGACGCGGGCGGTGGCGATCCTGCCGGATTAGGCCGGATCGGTTCGGGCCGTCAGGCGCCCGCCTGCGCCGCCACGGCGGCGA
>NZ_JBCNNF010000252.1:0-10176 GCF_039594555.1 Inquilinus sp. | reverse complement strand
GCTCGGAGTCATTGCCTCTCCCGCTTGCGGGAGAGGTCGGAGACGCGAAGCGGCTCCGGGTGAGGGGATTTTGTCGAGGCCGGGACCAGCCCTCACCCGGTCGCCCTGCGGGCGCCCGACCTCTCCCGCCAGGCGGGAGAGGCAATCGGTGCGATTGGGCTTGGCCTACCCCTCCTGCATCCCGCCCACGATCAGCGCGGCCAGAGCCCCTGTGGCGCCCGCCTCATCCACCCGGCCGCGCAGCATGTCGCGCGAGATTGCCTCCGCCGCGCCGATCAGGCCGACGCAGCGCAGGTGCAGCGCATCGGGCGGCAGGGCGGAATACGGCGCCAGCGCGTCCCGGTAGAGGGCGACGTAGCGGTCGAGCAGCCGCTGATGGAACGCCTCCATCTCGCCGTCGCCGCTGAGCGCCGCGGCAATCGCCAGCGCTTCCGGCCCGGCGGTGAGATGGCAGGCCATGTAGGCCTGGCTCATCACCCGGGCGACATCCTCCAGCCGGCGCGGCGTGCGCTCCAGCGCCTGCAGCAGCGCCGCGACCTGGCGGTCGTCGATGCGCTCATAGAGCGCGATCAGCAGGCCGGACCGGGTGCCGAAATGCTCATAGGCGATCGGCTTGCTGACGCCGGCACGCTCGGCGACATGCGCGAGGGTCAGCGCATCCGTCCCCTCCCCCCGCACGATGGCGAGCGCCGTGTCCAGCAGCTGGTCGCGCCGCTCCGCCCTGGGCAGCTTCTTTGCAGGCGTCGGGCTCATCTCCTGATTCGCACTCCCGGCCGCAGCCTTCCGGCCCGGCCTTGAAATTACCAATAGTAACTTACTATATGTAAGTTCCGGCAGCCGGGAATAAGGCCCGGCCGCACCGCATCAGGAGCATGGCGATGCCCGCGACCCAGCACAAACCCGTTCTCATCATCGGCGGATCCGGCGTCGTCGGCGCCCGCGCCGCCCGCACCCTGCGCCGGCTGCAGCCGGAGCTGCCGATCACCATCGGCGGCCGCGACCTGGCCAAGGCTCAATCCGTGGCCGACGGGATCGGCGGCGCCGACGCGGCGGCGATCGACCTGGAGCGGCCGGATCTGGGCCAGCCGGGCCGGGAGTTCGGCGCCGTCGCCGTCTTCGTCAAGGACGCCACCCTGAACTCGCTGCGCGCCGCCCAGGCCCGCGGCATCCCCTATGTCAGCACCTCGAGCGGCGTGTTCGAGATCGGGCCGGAGGTGGCGCAGGCGATTCACCGGCCGACCGCGCCGGTGCTGCTGGCCAGCCACTGGCTGGCCGGCGCCGCGGTGTTCCCGACGCTGCAGTTCGGCCGGGCCTACCGGCGGATCGACGAGATCCGCATCGGCGTGCTGCTGGACGAGCAGGATATGGGCGGGCCGGCCGCCGCCGCCGACTATGACCGCATCGTCACCGCCACCGCGCGGGTCCAGGTGCTGCAGGACGGGCAATGGCGCTGGATCGGCGGCGAGGACGCGGCCGCCACCTATCGCAGCGTCGACGGGATCGCGCTGCCGGCCCAGGCCTACTCGCCGATGGATGTGGTCAGCCTCGCCGCCGCGACCGGCGCGCGGTCGATCCGCCTCGACCTCGCCTATGCCCAGTCGGCCAGCCGCCGGCGCGGCGAGCCGTTCTCGACCGAGATCGCGATCGAGATGGCGGGCGAGCGCCCGGATGGCACGATGGGGCGCAGCCGGCACGAGCTGGTGCACCCCGAGGGCCAGGCGCCGCTGACGGCGCTGGGCATCGCTTCCGCGGTCGAGCGCCTGCTCGGCCTGGCCGGCGGCCCGCCCCCGGCACCCGGCCTGCATCTGCCGGAAACCCTGCTCGACCCGGCGGAAATGCTGCGGCGGCTGGAGGCCTTCGGCACCCGCATCCGCGAGGTCCCGCCGGCGGGCTAGGACCCTGGTCGCAGCCGCGTCGGGCCCGCTGCGGAAGACCGGCTCGGCCGCATTGCAAAGCACCACGCGTGCAGGGTATAGGCTGAGTTGTTCATATCCGGGGGGCCGGCGCGGTTTCGAACCGGCCCTCAAGGTTTCGATACGGCTGGCCGTCCGGTTCAACAGCGCTGGTGATTCATGTATCGCACTTTTGATGACAACCTCGTCGACCTGAACGGCAAGGTTCTTTTCGTGACGGGCGGCACCGGTTCTTTCGGGCGCAAATTCGTCTCCACCATCCTGCAGCGCTACAAGCCGCGGAAGCTGATCATCTTCTCGCGCGACGAGCTGAAGCAGTACGACATGCAGAACGCCGTGCGGGCCGCCTATCCGGCCGAGGTGCACAGCTGCATGCGCTACTTCATCGGCGATGTGCGCGACCGCGAGCGGCTGGCGCTGGCCACCCGCGGCGTCGACTACATCATCCACGCGGCGGCGCTGAAGCAGGTCCCGGCGGCGGAGCACAACCCGTCGGAGTGCATCCACACCAACATCATGGGCGCCGAGAACGTGGTCTGGGCGGCCCTGCAGAACCGGGTGAAGAAGGTAATCGCCCTGTCGACCGACAAGGCCTGCAACCCGGTCAACCTGTACGGTGCCACCAAGCTGGCCTCGGACAAGACCTTCGTCGCCGCCAACAACCTGTCGGGCGACATCGGCACCCGCTTCGCCGTGGTCCGCTACGGCAACGTCGTCGGCTCGCGCGGCAGCGTGGTGCCGTTCTTCCGCCAGCTGCTGGAGCAGAAGGCCGAGGCGCTGCCGATCACCGACGATCGCATGACCCGGTTCTGGATCACGCTGCAGCAGGGCGTGAACTTCGTGCTGTCGAACTTCGAGCTCATGCGCGGCGGCGAGATCTTCGTGCCGAAGATCCCGAGCATGAAGATCACCGAGCTGGCCCGCGCCCTGGCGCCGAACCTGCCGCACCGCATCGTCGGCATCCGCCCGGGCGAGAAGCTGCACGAGGCGATGATCGCGGTCGACGACGCGCATGCGACGGTAGAGCTGGCCGACCGCTACGTGATCGAGCCGCAATTCGGTGAGTACACCCGCACCTCCTTCACCGAGGATGCGGGCGGCAAGCCGGTGCCGGACCGCTTCAGCTACTGCAGCGACAACAACACCGAATGGCTGGACGACCGCGAGCTGCTGGAGATCCTGGAGCGGCACGCGAACTGACGGCCCGCCAGGGCCGTCTCCCCGTCCCCTTCCCCAGGGCCCGCGCGGTTCGGAGGCGATCACCGTGACCTTCCTGCCCTATGGCCGCCAGTATATCGACCAGGACGACATCGACGCCGTCGCCCGGGCGCTGCAGGCCGACTACCTGACCACCGGCCCGACGGTGGGCGAGTTCGAGCGCGCCTTCTGCGCCGCCACCGGCGCGCCCTTCGCCGCCGCCTGCTCGAACGGCACCGCGGCGCTGCATCTGGCGACGCTGGCGCTGGGCCTGGGGCCCGGCGATGTCTGCGTCGTCCCGGCGGTGACCTTCCTGGCCACCGCCAACTGCGCCCGCTTCGTCGGCGCCGACGTGGTGTTCGCCGATGTCGACCCGGAGACCGGGCTGATGCGGCCGGAGGATCTGGAGACGGCGATCGCCCGGATCCCGCAGATCCATCCGCAGGGGCGGTTCCGCGCCGTGCTGCCGGTGCATCTGGCCGGCCAGACCGTGGCCCTGGATCCCATCGCCGAGATCGCCCGCCGCCACGGCGCCTTCGTCATCGAGGATGCCTGCCACGCGCTGGGCACCGAATACGATACGGCGGAGGGCCGGGTCCAGGTCGGCACCTGCACCCATTCAGACCTCGCCTGCTTCTCCTTCCACCCGGTCAAGACCATCGCGCTGGGCGAAGGCGGCATGGTCACCTCGGCCGATCCGGCGCTGCAGCAGAAGCTGGCGCGGCAGCGCTCGCACGGCATGACCCGCGACCCTGACGCCTTCGTCAACACCGAGCTGGCGGTCGACCCTGCCCAGGCCGGGGTGAATCCCTGGTACTACGAGATGCAGGAGATCGGCTTCAACTACCGGCTGACCGACATCCAGGCGGCGCTGGGCATCAGCCAGCTGCGCAAGCTGGACTGGTTCAAGGCCCGCCGCCGGGCCCTGGCGGCGCTGTATGACGCGGCGCTGGCGCCGCTGGCCCCGGCGCTGCGCCCGATCGCCAAGGTGCCGGGCTGCGACCCGGTGCTGCATCTCTACGAGGTGCTGATCGACTTCGCCGCGATCGGCCAGACCCGCGGCCAGGTGGTGCGCGCTCTGCACGCCAAGGGCATCGGCACCCAGGTGCATTATATCCCGGTCAACCGGCAGCCCTATTACGAGGACATCTACGGCCGCCGGCCCCTGCCCGGCGCTGAGTCCTTCTACGCCAGCTGCCTGTCGCTGCCGCTGTACCCGGCGATGCAGGACGGCGATGTCGAGCGGGTGGTCGGGGCGCTGCGCGAGGTGATCGGCTGAAGCGGCTTCGGAGAGGCCGGCTCACCCCCTCACCCGAAATCGCTGTCGCGATTTTGACCTCTCCCCAAGGAGAGGTAGAGGGCCGGTTCTATTTTCCCTCTCCTCGGATAGAGGGAGGGGCCCGTCGCGTTGGCGACGGGAGGGTGAGGAGGCCGGACGCCGCCCTCACAGGAAGCCGCGCAGCCATGGCGCGGCGATGGATTCTTCCTTCGTCGGTGCGTCCTTACTCGGCGCCGGCCGGCGCCGGGATCGCGTCCCGGCCGTCGTGATCCGGGCCGGCTCCCGCTTCCGGCGAGGCCGCAGCCGCCGGCTTCACGCGGAACCAGGTGGCGTAAAGCGCCGGCAGGAACAGCAGGATGAGCACGGTGCCGATGGCCGTGCCGCCGATCAGCGTGTAGGCCATCGACCCCCAGAACACCGAATGGGTGAGCGGGACGAAGGCCAGCACGGCGGCGAGCGCCGTCAGGATGACGGGGCGGGCGCGCTGGACGGTCGCCTCGACCACGGCGTGATAGTCGTCGAGCCCGGCATCCCTGTTCTCCTTGATCTGTCCGATCAGGATCAGCGTGTTGCGCATCAGGATGCCGGCTAGCCCGATCAGACCCAGGATGGCGTTGAAGCCGAAGGGCTGGTTGAAGGCGAGCAGGACCGGCACGGCGCCGACGAGGCCCAGTGGGGCGGTCAGCATCACCATGGCGGTCGCCGAGAAGGAGCGGACCTGCAGCATGATGAAGACCAGCATCAGCGCGACCATGATCGGGAACACGGCGGCGAGCGCGACATTCGCCTTGCCCGCCTCTTCGATCGAGCCGCCCGTCTCGATGCGGTAGCCCTCGGGCAGCGAGGCGATCAGCGGCTGCAGGGCGTGCAGGACGCGCATCGAGACTTCGGGCGGCTGGGCGGTCTCGTCGATGTCGGAGCGGATGGTGATCGTCGGGGTCCGGTCGCGCCGCTTCAGGATCGGATCCTCCATGCGCACCTCGGCATGGCCGATCTGGTCGAGCGGGATCAGCTTTCCGTCGCGGCTGGTGAGCGAGAAATCGCTGAGGCGGGCGGGATCGAGCCGCTCGCCACCGGCGCTGCGGGCGACCACGTCGACGGTGCGGATGTTCTCGCGAACCTGCGTGACCGTGACGCCGGTCAGCAGGAACTGCAGCTGCTGCGCCGCCTCCGCCGGCGACAGGCCGATCAGGCGCAGCCGGTCCTGGTCGAGGACGTAGCGCAGGGTCGGCACGCGGTTGCCCCAGTCGCGATTGGCCTGCCGCACATCGGGCATGCCCCGCATGACGGCGAGAGCCTGTTCGGAGATCCGGCGCAGTTCGCCGGCATCCGGTCCCATGATCCGGAACTCGACCGGGAACGGCGTGTAGGGGCCGAACACCAGCTGGGTGATGCGCAGATAGGCTTCGGGCGCGAGCCCCTCGGCCACGGCCGTGCGCAGCCGGCGCTTCAGCGCTTCGCGGGCCTCCGCGTCGCGGGTCAGGATGACGATCTTGGCGAAGGCGGGGTCGGGCAGTTCCGGCGATAAGGCCAGGAAGAAGCGCGGCGCGCCCTGGCCGACATAGCTGGTGACGATCTGCGCTTCCGGCTGGTCCGCCAGCCAGCGCTCGACCGTCTCGACCGTCTTCTCTGTCGTCTCGATGCTGGAGCCCTCCGGCAGGCGCACCTCGACCAGCACCTCGGGACGATCGGAGGTCGGGAAGAACTGCTGCTTCACCGCGCCCATGCCGATGACGGAGAGCGCGAAGACCACGCCCACCGCGCCGCAGGTGAGGAATTTGCGGCGCACGGCAAAGGCGATGACCCGGCGCAGCCGCCGGTAGTTCGGCGTGTCGTAGATGGCGTGGTGCCCGCCTCCGACCGGCTTGATCTCGGGCAGCAGCTTCACGCCCAGATAGGGCGTGAAGACGACCGCCACGATCCAGGAGGCGATCAGGGCGAAACCGACGATCCAGAAGATGTTGCCGGCATACTCGCCGGCGGTCGAGCGCGCGAAGCCGACCGGCATCAATCCGACCACCGTCACCAGCGTCCCCGACAGCATCGGCGCCGCGGTATGGCTCCAGGCATGGGCCGCGGCCGCGATCCGGCCCATGCCCTCCTCCATCTTCACCACCATGACCTCGATGGCGATGATGGCGTCGTCGACGAGCAGCCCGAGCGCGAGGATCAGGGCGCCGAGGGTGATGCGGTCGAAGAAGCGGCCGGTCTCCAGCATGACGAGGAAGACGACGGCGAGGGTGAGAGGCACCGCGGCCGCGACCACGATGCCGACCCTCCAGCCGAGGCTGACCAGGCTGACCAGCAGCACGACCCCGAGCGCCATGGCGAATTTCAGCATGAACTCGTCGACCGACTCCGTGATGTTCACGGCCTGGTCGGTCACCTTGGTCAGGCTGAGCCCGAGCGGCAGGGTGCCTGCAATCTTCGCCGTCTCCGCCTCCAGCGCGCGGCCGAGATCGAGGCCGTTCCAGCCGTCCTGCATCACCGCGGACAGCATCAGCGCCGGCTCGCCCTGATGGCGGATGATGAAGGTCGCCGGGTCCTCGTAGCCGCGCCGGACATCGGCGATGTCGGAGAGCTTGAGGGTGCGGCCGCCGGCGGCGACGGGCGTGTCGGCGATCTTCTGCAGGTCGTCATAGGCGCCGTCGAGACGGATGAAGACCTGCGGTCCTTCGGTGTCGATCGAACCGGCCGGCGTCACCGCATTCTGCCGCTGCAGGGCGGCGAAGATGTCCTGCGCCGAGACGCCGAGCGTGACCAGCTTGGCATAGGAGAACTCGACGAAGATCCGTTCCGGCCGCTCGCCGAGAATGTCGATCTTCTTGACGCCGGGCACCTTCAGCAGCTGCTGGCGGATGGTCTCGGCCTGGCGGACCAGCGCGCGCATCGGCATGCCCTTGGCCTTGAGCGCGTAGAGCGCGAAGCTCACATCCGAATACTCGTCGTTGACGAACGGGCCCATCGCCCCGGCAGGCAGTTCCCGGGCCTCGTCGCCCAGCTTCTTGCGGGCCTGGTAGAACTGCTCCTGCACCGCGCCCGGCGGGGTGCTGTCCTTCAAGGTGAGCGTCATGAAGGCGAGCCCGGGCCGCGTCATGGTCTCGACCCGGTCGTACCATTGCAGCTCCTGCAAACGCTTCTCGAGCGGCTCGGCGACGAGATCCTGCATCTCCTGCGCCGTCGCGCCCGGCCATGCGGTGGTGACGGTCAACACCTTCACGGTGAAGGCGGGATCCTCGGCACGACCGAGCTTGAGGAAGGCGACGGCGCCGGCGATCGCGATCGCGATGATGAAGAACAGCGTCACCGAGCGCTCGCGGACGGCGAGCGCGGACAGATTGAAGCTCATGACGCATCCGCCTTTGCGACCGGCATGCGGACGGTCTCGCCGTCATGGAGGAGATGGGCCCCCAGGGCTGCGATCCGCGCGCCAGGCTCGAGGCCCGAGACGATCGCGGTCTCTCCACCCAGCCGGCGTATGGTCACCGCCCTGAAGCCGACGGTGGACGTGGCCGGGTTGACCACCCAGACGCCGGTCCTGCCACCGTCATTCAGAACGGCGCCGATCGGAATCTCGACAAGGTCGGCGGCATCGGCATCCGCGATCCACAACGTCACCGTCGCGCCCAGCGGCGCCGACGCCGCATCGCCGTCCAGCACGTAACGCGCCTCGTAGGTGCGGGTCTGCGGGTCGGCCGAATCCGACAATTGCCGCAGACGGGCGGGCCAGCGCCGCTGGTCGAGCCCGTAGACGGTCGCCTCGGCCTGCGAGCCCAGGATCGGCCTGACGGATTCGGGAAAGGTGACGATGGCCTCGCGCGGCCCGGCATGGGCCAGCCGCACCACCACCTGCCCGGCCGCGACGACCTGGCCGGGCTCGCCGAGCGTTTCGACCACGACGCCGTCCGCGTCGGCCGTGAGGGTGGAGTAATCGGTCTCGTTCGCCGCGACCATGGCCTCGGCTTCGGCGGCGGCGAGCTGCGCCTCGGCGGAGTCCAGCGCTGCCCTGGCCTGCTCGTAACGCTGCTTCGTCGCCCATCCCTTCGCGAGCAGATCGGCATATCTCGCATTGTCGGCGCGGGCCTGCACCGCTATCGCGCGGGCGGCAACCGCCGCATTCTGTCTGGCGGTCAAGGCGAGGCGCAGATCGGTCCCGTCGATGCGCATGAGCGGCTGGCCGGCCGCGACGCGCTCGCCGACATCGACCAGGCGTTCGACGATTTTGCCGGGCACGCGGAAGCCGAGATTGCTCTGTATCCGCGCTGCGATCGAGCCGGTGAATCCCCGCTCGGCATGGCCGACGGTCCTGGCCTCGGCGATCGCGACGACCGGCGAAGCGCTGCGCGGATCGTCCTGCACCCCCCGCTCCTCGGCCGCTCCGGAGACCACGACGACACCCGCCGCGCCGATCACCAGCAGCGGCAGAGCCACGAAGAGCAGGAGACGCGTCTTGTTCATGACCGGGATCCCGACGACTGAGGCAGGCGGAAATCAGTGTATATGCACGTATCTTCCAAAGCTGAGGGTCTCGGGGCGATCGTTCAGCCCTTGCCCACAGACCCGAAACGCTCCAGCGAGGACGTCAGCTGCGCGAGCTCTTCTGGAGGCATGTCGCGCGTCACCGCCTGCTGCGCCCGATGCCATCCCTCTCCGGCGCTGGCGAGGATTTCCTCGCCGGCTGCCGTCAGGGTGATGCGCCTCGCCCGCGCATCGTGCTCGTCGGCGGCCACGCTCAGCAGCCCGCGCCGGGCGAGCGGTTTCAGGTTCTTGGTCAGGGTCGTGCGATCCATCCCGAGCACCTCCGCCACTTCCCCGATGGTCGGGGATCGAAGCTGCCGGAGCGCGAGAAGGACGGAGAACTGCCAGTTGTTGATCCCGAGCGACCGGAACGCCTCGTCGAACCGACGGCCGATGATCCGCCCGGCCCGCTGGATGCGCTGGCACAGGCAGGTGCGGACGATGAGGTCGGCGGTTGCGTCGTCGAGAGCTTGCAAAGATGACATGCCGCGCAAAATAGGTGCATACGCACCTATCGTCAAGAAGCGCGATCTCCTTTTTATTGCGATCATAATTCATCGGCTGCCACGATGGAGAAGGCTGCTCCAGCCGCCGCCCGGGGCTGTCCTACAGGAATCCGTGCAGCCACAGCGCCGCGGCATAGAGGGCAATCCCGAGTCCCAGGCGCCAGACGGCCAGCTCGCCGAGCTTCAGCTCGCCGCGGCCGGACAGGATGGCGGCGAAGGGCAGGCGCGAGGTGCGGCGGGCGAAGTCGTCCCAGGCCGGTCCCAGCCGTGCCGCGCGCTTGCGGTCGATCGAGATCATGCCGTTCAGCGCCGTCACGAGGATGGCGCCGAACAGCAGCCCCCCGGCCCAATGGCCGTTCACCGTCAGATGCGCGAGCGCCCAGAGGGCGAAAGCCCACAGCATGGGGTGGCGGGTGATCCGGGTGATGCCGAAGACCGGCAGCGCGCCCAGCCGCTCCGCCCCCACCTGGGTCGGGTTGGACGGCCCCAGGCTGCAGGCCAGCAGCACGAGGCTGAGGAAGACCAGCACGGCCGGCACCCAGAAGGGCGCCGGAGCCCAGAGCGGCTCGTACGGCGCGGCGCGATAGGCCAGGGCCAGCCAGACCAGCCCGGCGGCGCTGAGCAGCGAGAACAGGCCGCTGTAGCCCACCTCCCCCAGCCGGCCGGCCACCGCCGGGCGCAGCGGGCCCGCGACGACGAGATGCAGCACCACCCAGAATAGCGCGGCGAGAGCGAGCGAGAGCATCGTTGCGGCCTTTACAGC
>NZ_JBCNNF010000251.1:0-10202 GCF_039594555.1 Inquilinus sp. | reverse complement strand
ATGCCACCAGCATCGAGGGCGCGTCGGACACCGCCTATGCGGTGCCGGACCTGACCGCGACGGTGCACAATGCCAAGGAGGGCGTGCCGGTGCTGTGGTGGCGCTCGGTCGGGCACACCCACACCGCCCATGCGGTCGAGACCGTGGTGGACGAGCTGGCCCATGCCGCCGGCAAGGACCCGGTCGCCTTCCGCGCCGCGCTGCTGAAGGACCAGCCGCGCCATGCCGGCGTGCTGGCGCTGGTTGCGGAGAAGGCGGGCTGGGGCCAGCCGATGCCGGCCGGCTCCGGCCGCGGTGTCGCCGTGCATCAGTCCTTCGGCAGCTATGTCGCCACCGTGGCCGAGGTCTCGATCAAGGACGGCGCGCTGAAGGTGGACCGGGTGGTGGCGGCCGTGGATTGCGGCATCGCCGTCAACCCGGACGTGATCCGCGCCCAGGTCGAGGGATCGGTCGGCTTCGCCCTCTCCGTTGTCCTGCGCAACAAGATCACGCTGAAGGACGGCGAGGTGGAGCAGGCC
Organism: Inquilinus sp.; assembly: GCF_039594555.1. Taxonomy (GTDB): domain Bacteria; phylum Pseudomonadota; class Alphaproteobacteria; order DSM-16000; family Inquilinaceae; genus Inquilinus. The sequence goes on along the minus strand of NZ_JBCNNF010000251.1, from coordinate 9,684 downwards.
AATTTCGACACCTACGAGCCGACCCGGATGTCGGAGATGCCGAAGGTCGAGGTGCATATCGTGCCGTCGGCCGAGGCGCCGACCGGCATCGGCGAGCCGGGCGTGCCCGGCCTGGCGCCGGCGATCGGCAACGCGGTCTTCGCCGCGACCGGCCAGCGCCTGCGCTCGCTGCCGCTCGACCTGTCGAAGCTGACCAGCACCTGATCGGTCCGGTCCGGAAGGATCCCGAGGCCTGCGCCCATCCGGCGCGGGCCTTTTCCGTCCGCGGCAATTCGCACCTGACCCGCGCGGTGAAAAGGTCTAAAACCGCGCCGCGCGGCAACGGCCCACCCCCGGGCCGGAGAGTGCCGCGCCGGATCCGCGTGATGGGCTACGTCGTCAAAGAGATCTTCAAGACCCTGCAGGGCGAGGGCCGCCATGCCGGGCGCGCCTCGGTGTTCTGCCGCTTCGTCGGCTGCAACCTGTGGACCGGCCGCGAGCAGGATCGGGCCGAGGCGGTGTGCCGCTTCTGCGACACCGACTTCCTGGGCACCGACGGACCGGGCGGCGGCCGCTTCGACAGCGCCGAAGCCCTCGCCGATGCGATCGAGGCCTGCTGGGACGGTGCGGCGGCGGACCGTTTCGTCGTCTTCACCGGCGGCGAGCCGCTGCTGCAGCTGGACCGCGCTTTGCTGGACGCCATTCATGCCCGCGGCTTCACCGCCGCGGTCGAGACCAACGGCACGATCCAGCCGCCGCCGGAGCTGGACTGGGTCTGCGTCAGCCCCAAGGCCGGCGCGCCCCTGACCGCGCGAAGCGGCGACGAGCTGAAGCTGGTCTATCCCCAGCAGGAGCTGTTGCCCGAGGCGGTGGCGGGCCTCGACTTCACCCATTTCTGGCTGCAGCCGATGGACGGGCCGGACCGCATCGCCAACACCGAGGCCGCGGTCGCCTATTGCCTGTCGCACCCGCAATGGCGGCTGAGCCTGCAGACCCACAAGCTGATCGGCATTCCATGAGGATCACCCAGGCCTTCACCTTCGAGGCGGCGCACCGGCTGCCCAACGTGCCGGCGACCCATCGCTGCCACCGGATGCACGGCCATTCCTATCGCGTCGAGCTGCGGCTGGAGGGGCCGGTCGACCCTGAATCCGGCTTCGTCGTCGATTTCTTCGACGTCGAGGCCGCCTTCGCGCCGATCCTGGCCCGGCTGGACCATTACTGCCTGAACGAGATCGAGGGGCTGGAGAATCCGACGGCCGAGCACATCGCCGTCTGGATCTGGGAGCGGGTGCGGCCCGCCCTGCCGCTGCTGGCCGCCGTGACCGTCTACGAGACCCCGAACTGCTGGGCCGAATACGATGGCCGCTGACCAGGGCGAGAGGGGCGCGACCGAGGGCGCGCTGGTGCTGTTCTCCGGCGGGCAGGATTCGGCGACCTGCCTGGCCTGGGCGCTGCAGCGCTTCGGTCGGGTCGAGACCGTCGGCTTCGACTACGGCCAGCGCCACCGGGTCGAGCTCGACGTCCGGCCGGTCGTGCTGGACGCGATCCGCGGCCGCTTCCCGGGCTGGGCCGGGAAGCTCGGCGACGACCACATGCTCGACCTGTCCGTCCTCGGCCAGGTCAGCGACACGGCGCTGACCCGCGACGTCGAGATCGCGATGCAGGACAACGGCCTGCCCAACACCTTCGTGCCGGGCCGCAACCTGGTGTTCGTCACCTTCGCCGCCGCTTTGGCCTATCGCCGCGGCCTGCGCCACCTGGTCTTGGGCGTGTGCGAGACCGACTATTCCGGCTATCCGGACTGCCGCGACGACACCATGAAGGCGATGCAGCTGGCGCTGAACCTGGGCATGGAGACGCGCTTCGTCCTGCACACGCCGCTGATGTGGATCGACAAGGCCGAGACCTGGCGCCTGGCCGAGAGCCTGGGCGGCGCGGCGCTGGTCGACCTGATCCGCGACGAGACCCACAGCTGCTATCGCGGCGACCGCAGCCAGGCTCATGACTGGGGTCACGGCTGCGGCGAATGCCCCGCCTGCCACCTGCGCGCCGAGGGCTGGCGGCGGTTCCGGGCGGCCAAAGGCTAGGCTCGCTCGACGGCGCGGCCCGATCCCCCTCACCCTCCCGTCGCCAACGCGACGGGCCCCTCCCTCTCCCCGAGGAGAGGGGAACAAGGGCCGCGGTCCTGTCACCTCTCCTTGGGGAGAGGTCGAAATCGCGCAGTGATTTCGGGTGAGGGGGTGGCTCCGGCCCATCCATCTATCCGGGCTTCACCGTCCCGCGCCCCGCCGCCTCGGCCACCAGCCAGTCGCGGAAGGCGGCGCGCAGCGGGTCCGGCCGGTCGGCCAGAGGCTGGGCCAGGAAATAGCCGCGCTGGGTGCGGTAGGGCGCCGGCAGGCAGGCGACGAGCTGCCCCGCCGCCAGCAGGTCGTCGACCAGCGGCCGCCAGCCCAGCGCCACGCCCTGCCCGGCCAAGGCCGCCTGCAGCACCAGCGGGTAGTTGTTGAGGCGCAGCGACCGGCCGCGCGGCGCCCCCTCCACCCCCTGGCCGCGGAACCAGCCGGCCCAGTCGAGCCAGCGCGCCGGGTCCGGGCTGTCGAGATGCAGCAGCGGCTGGCCCAGCAGGTCGGCCGGCGCCGTCAGGCGCGGCAGCCGGGCCAGCATCTCCGGGCTGCAGATCGGCACCACGCTTTCCGGGAACAGCCGGTCGACGGTGCAGCCGGGCCAGCGCCCCGGCCCGAAGGCGACCACGGCGTCGACGGCGCGGTCGCGCGGGTCGATCACATCCTGGCTGGCCAGGATGCGGATCTCGACCCCGCCCAGCGCCGCCCGCAGCCGCTCCAGCCGCGGCAGCAGCCAGTATGTGGCGAAGGCGAAATCGGTGGCGACGGTCAGCCCGCCCGGGTCGCGCGCCTGGCGGATCTCCGCCGCCGTGTCGGCGATGGCGTCGAGCGACCGGGTCACCACCTGCAGCAGCCGCTCGCCCTCGCCGGTCAGCGCCACGCCGCGATGCAGCCGCCGGAACAGGGCCGCGCCCAGCCGCGCCTCCAATGCGGCGATCTGATGGGAGACGGCCGGCTGGGTGGCCCCGAGCTCGCGCGCGGCGGCACTGAAATTCGACAGCCGCCCTGCGGCCTCGAAGGCCAGGAGCGCCGGCATTGGCGGCAGGTCGCGGCGACGGGTTGCCATAAACAGGGATAATACCTGCATGAACGGCCGCGGTCTTCACGATCCTTTCTGTCGCACCCCATCCTGTCGGCTGAACCGGGGCATCGTCTCCGGCATTGCATAGGCATGGAGAGGCGGATCGTGGGGACAGAGGCGCGGCGACCGAACATCCTGATCCTGATGGCGGACCAGCTGACGCCCTTCGCCCTGCCGGCCTACGGCAATGCCGTGGTGCAGGCGCCGGTGATCGCCGGGCTGGCGCGCGACGGGGTGGTGTTCGACGCCGCCTACTGCAACAGCCCGCTCTGCGGCCCGTCCCGTGCCGTGTTCATGTCCGGCCGGCTGCCCTCGGCGATCGGCGCCTATGACAACGCCGCCGAGTTCCCCTCCGACATCCCGACCTTCGCCCATGCGCTGCGGGCGCTGGGCTACCGCACCATCCTGTCCGGCAAGATGCATTTCTGCGGCGCCGACCAGCTGCACGGCTTCGAGGAGCGGCTGACCACCGACATCTACCCGGCGGATTTCGGCTGGACCCCGGATTGGGACCGGCCGAAGGCGCGGCCGAGCTGGTACCACAACATGTCGTCGGTGATCGACGCCGGCCCCTGCATCCGCACCAACCAGCTGGATTTCGACGACGAGGTGGTGTTCGCGGCCGAGCGGCGGCTCTACGACCTGGCCCGGACGGGCGGCGGCCAACCCTTCTGCCTGACCGTGTCGCTGACCCATCCGCACGACCCCTTCGCGGTGCCGGAGCGGTACTGGAAGCTGCATCGCGACGAGGACATCCCGCTGCCCGAGGACGCGCCGGCCGACGACCCGCATTCCCGCCGGCTGCGCGCGGTGTGCGAGCTGGACCGGACGCCGATCACGCCGGAGCAGACCCGCCGCGCCCGCCGCGCCTATTACGGCGCCATCGCCTATGTCGACGAGCAGTTCGGCCGGGTGATGGAGGCGCTGCGCCGCACCGGCCTGGCCGAGGACACGGTCACCATCCTCCTCTCCGACCATGGCGAGTTCCTGGGCGAGCGCGGCCTCTGGTACAAGATGAGCTTCCTGGAGGGCGGCAGCCGCATCCCCCTGATCGTCCACGCCCCCGGTCGTTTCGCGCCGCGCCGGGTGGGCGCCGCCGTCTCCTCCGCCGACCTGCTGCCGACCTTGGTCGACCTGGCGACGCCGGAAGGGGCGCCCGCCCATCCGACACCGCTGGACGGGCGCAGCCTGCTGCCGCATCTGGCCGGCACCGGCGGCCATGACCTGGTGCTGGGCGAATACCTGGCCGAGGGCGCGGTGGCGCCAATGGTGATGATCCGCCGCGACGGCTGGAAATTTATCCACAGCCCGGCCGACCCCGACCAGCTGTTCGACCTGACGGCCGATCCCGGCGAGCGGACCAACCTCGCCGCGGATCCCGCCCAGTCCGCCCGAATTGCCGCCTTCCGGGCGGAGGTGGCGGCGCGCTGGGACCTGCCGCGGCTGCGCGAGCAGGTGCTGGAAAGCCAACGGCGACGGCGCTTCGTCGATGCGGCGCTGCGCCGGGGCACGCTGCATGGCTGGGACTGGCAGCCACGGCAGGACGCCACCCGGCAATACATCCGCAACCACATGGATCTCGACGACCTGGAGGCCGCCGCCCGGTTCCCGCGCGTCACGCGGGGCGACAACCCCCTTGGGGACAACAACAGGGAGACAGCATCATGCGCGGACACATCGCCCTTGCCCTGACCGGGCTGCTGCTGGTGGCCACGCCGGCCGTCGCGGCCGACCCGGACAGCTGCGCCACCGTGCGCATGTCGGATCCGGGCTGGACCGACATCACCTCGACCAACGGGATCATCGGTACGCTGCTGCAGCCGCTGGGCTACACCCAGAAGGTGGAGACCCTGGCCGTGCCGGTCACCTTCGAAAGCCTGAAGAACGGCCAGATCGACGTCTTCCTCGGCAACTGGATGCCGGCGCAGAAGCGCTTCATCGAGCCGCTGACGGCGGAGAAGGCGATCGAGGTGATCCGCCCGAATCTCGACGGCATCCGCTTCACCCTGGCGGTGCCGGCCTATGTCGCCGAGGCCGGGGTGAAGGATTTCGCCGACCTGGCGAAGCATGCCGACCAGTTCGGCCGCAAGATCTACGGCATCGAGCCCGGGGCGCCGGCGAACCAGAACATCCAGAAGATGATCGACGCCAAGGATTTCGGGCTGGACGGCTGGTCCCTGGTCGAATCGAGCGAGCAGGCGATGTTGAGTCAGGTGGACCGCGCCGTGCGGCGGCAGGAATGGGTCGCCTTCCTGGCATGGGAGCCGCACCCGATGAACACCAAGTTCCAGATCGAATATCTCAGCGGCGGCGACGCCTATTTCGGCCCGAATTACGGCGGCGCGACCGTCTATACCGTGACGAAGCGAGACTTGTCGAAGAATTGCCCCAATCTCGCCCGGCTGCTGTCACAGCTGACATTCACGGTCGACATGGAGAACCAGATCATGGGGACGATCCTGGACGAGGGAGCGGATGGCCGCACGGCCGCCGCGAAGTACCTCAAGGCTCACCCCGACCTTCTCGCCGGCTGGCTGGCCGGCGTGACCACCCGCGACGGGCAGGATGGCGCCACCGCCGTCCGCGCCGCACTGAACCGGGGCTGAAGGAGGCCCGCAGCGCATGTTGACCCAGATCCGGGACTGGATCGTCCAGCTGTTCAAGCCGCGCTACCACCCGGAGCGGCACTACATGCGCGGCCGCCCGACCGGCGGCACCTCGCGCTGAATCGCCCGGAGGCGAGAGGCTCGTTCAAAAAGACACGTCATGGCGAGGCGCGCAGCGCCGTGGCCATCCAGGGGCGGCTCGCACCGGCCTCTGGATGGCCACGCCCCTTCGGGCTCGCCATGACGGTTCATGTCAGCGGCGGGCGGTGACCCGCCGCCTATCTCAGCCCTTGATGAAGGCCAGCAGGTCCGGGTTCAGCACGTCGGCATGGGTGGTCAGCATGCCGTGCGGGAAGCCCTTATAGACCTTCAGCGTGCCGTGCTTCAGCAGCTTGGCCGAGAGCGGCGCCGAATCGGCGAACGGCACGATCTGGTCGTCGTCGCCATGCGCCACCAGCACCGGCACCTCGATCGCCTTCAGATCCTCGGTGAAGTCGGTCTCCGAGAACGCCTTGATGCAGTCGTAATGGGCCTTGGCGCCGCCGATCATGCCCTGGCGCCACCAATTGTCGATCACGCCCGGATAGACCTTCGCGCCCGGGCGGTTGAAGCCGTAGAAGGGTCCCTCCGGGATGTCGCGATAGAACTGCGCCCGGTTGGCGGCGAGCGCCTGGCGGAAGCCGTCGAACACCTCGAGCGGCAGGCCGCCGGGGTTCTTCTCCGATTTCACCATGATCGGGGGCACGGCGCTGACCAGCACCGCCTTGGCCACCCGGCCGTGGCCGCCATGCTTGGCGACATAGCGCGCCACCTCGCCGCCGCCGGTCGAATGGCCGATATGGACGGCGCCCTTGAGATCGAGATGCGCCACCAGCTGCGCCACGTCGGACGCATAGGTGTCCATCTCGTTGCCGGTGTCGGTCTGGCTGGACCGGCCATGTCCGCGCCGGTCATGGGCGACCACGCGGAAGCCCTGGCCCAGAAAGTACAGCAGTTGGGCGTCCCAGTCGTCGCTGCTGAGCGGCCAGCCATGGTGGAACACGATCGGCTGGGCGTCGCGCGGGCCCCAATCCTTGAAGAAGATGTTGGTGCCGTCCTTGGTCGTGAACAATCCGCTGCTCATGGTGCTGTCTCCGGATGAAGGTGGGCGTGAGGGCGTGGCGGCAGCTTGCGCCAGGGAAGAATGCGGCAGGGCCGCCGCGGCGGCGAGTCCGACTCCTGCCGCCAGGACCAGCCGGCGCGACATCCCGTCCGTCCCGTGCTCGCTGCGATCCATCTGCGGCTCCATTAGTTATCGCGATATCAATTGTTGCGACACCAATACGGATATCCCAACACCTCACCGGCGTCCAGCTATATCTTAGCGTGATATCATTTTTCGTGATAAATGTGATCGTGCATCAGGAACAGGAGGGTGCCGCATGCCCTTGCCGAAGGACCGCCCGCTCGCGCTCGACGAGCAGATCTGCTTCACGCTGTACCGCACCAACATCGCCATCAACCGCACCTACAAGCCGCTGCTGGATGAGATGGGCATCACCTATCCGCAGTACCTCGTGCTGAACGTGCTGGGCGAGGAGGACGGCCGGACGATCGGCGCCATCGCCGCCCGCCTCGCCCTCGAATCGAGCACGATCACGCCCCTGGTGAAGCGGATGGAGGCGGCCGGGCTGGTCAGCCGCCGGCGCAGCCCGGGCAATGAGCGCGAGGTGCAGGTCCGGCTGACCGGGGCGGGCCGCGACCTCTTCGCCCGCAGCCAGTGCCTGGGCGAGGCGTTGCTGCAGCGGTCCGGCCTGACCCTGCCGCAGCTCGACGCCCTCAACCGCCAGATCCAGGCGCTGACCGCGGCCCTCGACAGCCGGCTCGATCGGCCGGAGTGAGCCCGTGTGGCGGCGGCCGGACCATAGGCCCGCATATCATCGCAGGATGGCAGCCGCCCGCTCGACGCAGTTGCGGCGCGGCGCCGGGTCATGCAGTTTGCGGCCACCCTTCCGCAAGCTGAGTGCGAGCGATGACCGAACCCACCGCCACCTATGACGTGATCGTGATCGGCGCCGGCCCCGGCGGCTATGTCGCCGCCATCCGCGCCGCCCAGCTGGGGCTGAAGACCGCCTGCGTCGAGAAGATGCCGACCCTGGGCGGCACCTGCCTGAACATCGGCTGCATCCCGTCCAAGGCGCTGCTGCACGCGTCGGAGAAGTTCGAGGAGGCCGGGCATGCTCTGGCCGCCTTCGGCGTCAAGGTGGCGGGGGTCGAGCTCGACCTCGGCGGCATGATGGGCCACAAGGACAAGGTGGTGAAGGCCAACGTCGACGGCGTCGACTTCCTGTTCAAGAAGAACAAGATCGACCGGCTGAAGGGCGCCGCCCGCTTCACCGCGAAGGACCGGATCGAGGTCGAGGGCAAGAGCTACGCCGCCAAAAACTTCGTCATCGCCACCGGCTCCGACTCGACCCCGCTGAAGGGCGTCGAGGTCGACGAAAAGCGCATCGTCACCTCGACCGGCGCGCTGTCGCTGCCGGAGGTGCCGAAGCACCTGGTGGTGATCGGCGGCGGCGTCATCGGGCTCGAGCTCGGCTCGGTCTGGTCGCGCCTGGGCGCCAAGGTCACGGTGGTGGAGTTCCTCGACCGCATCCTGCCGACCAATGACGGCGAGGTGTCGAAGCAGATGCAGCGCATCCTGACCAAGCAGGGCATGGCGTTCAAGCTGGGCTCCAAGGTCACCTCCGCGACCACGACCGATAAGGGCGTCACCCTGACGGTCGAGCCGGCCAAGGGCGGCGACGCGGAGACGATCGAGGCCGATTACGTGCTGCTGTCGATCGGCCGCCGGCCCTACACCGAGGGGCTGGGCCTGGACGCCGCCGGCGTCGAGCTGGACGAGCGCGGCCGGGTCAAGACCGACAAGCACTTCCGCACCAATGTTGAGGGCATCTACGCCATCGGCGACGTCATCGCCGGCCCGATGCTGGCGCACAAGGCCGAGGATGAGGGCGTGGCCGTGGCCGAGATTCTGGCAGGCCAGGCGGGTCATGTGAACTACGACGCCATCCCGGGCGTGGTCTATACCTGGCCCGAGGTAGCCTCGGTCGGCCGCAGCGAGGAGGAGCTGAAGCAGGCCGGCGTGGCCTACAAGGCCGGCAAGTTCCCGTTCCTGGCCAATGGCCGGGCCCGCGCAATGAACGCGACCGACGGCTTCGTCAAGATCCTGGCCGACGCCAAGACCGACCGGGTGTTGGGCGTGCACATCATCGGCGCCGAGGCCGGCACCATCATCGCCGAATGCGTGCTGGCGATGGAGTTCGGCGCCTCGGCCGAGGACATCGCCCGCACCTGCCATGCCCACCCGACCCTGAACGAGGTGGTCAAGGAAGCCGCCCTCGCCGTCGACGGGCGCGCAATCCACATCTGACCGGGCTATTTTTGTTCGTCATCCCCGCGAAAGCGGGGATCTCGTCACCGCTTGATCGGCGGGAGATTCCCGCTTTCGCGGGAATGACGATGAACTGGAAGAATGCACCGGGAGCGACGGCGCAAAGCTCCGCTCCCGGTGCATCCTTGACGCCCCGGCCGCGATGGCGTTCCCATCGCCCATGACCCAGCCATCGCCGAACCGCAGCGTCGCCGTGCTCGCCTATGACGGGCTGTGCACCTTCGAGTTCGGGGTGGCCGTGGAGGTGTTCGGCCTGCCGCGGCCGGAATTCGCCGACTGGTACCGCTTCACCGTCTGCGCCGCCGAGGCCGGGCCGCTGCGCGCCACCGGCGGCATCCAGGTCCAGGCCGAGGCCGGGCTGGAGGCGCTGGAGCAGGCCGGCACCATCGTCGTGCCCGGCTGGCGCGGGATCCGCGAGGCTCCGCCCGAGCCGCTGCTGAAGGCCCTGCGCCGGGCCCA